>NZ_JZRG01000008.1:0-447177 GCF_000964075.1 Brevundimonas sp. KM4
CCACCAAACCGAGGGAGGATCAGTGGCCCGCGACATCGGCGCGTCAGCGTCGTAGCGCGACGGCAGGACGTATTTCGAGTTACCGGCGCAGGTCTTGAGAGCGATGAAGATGTCGAGCATTTGCTGCGATAGATAGACGTTGTGCGCCTTCGAGCGCTTCATTCGCTCCTTGGGGATCGACCAGACGGCGTTCTCAAAATCGACCTCGTCCCAGACTGCATCCTGCAATTCGCTCTTTCGCACCATCGAGAGCAGAATCAGCTTTATCCCGAGACGGATCGTCGGCAGCGTCGGGACATGCTCAAGCTGTCCGAGCATGATGCGGATCTCCGCGGGAGATAGCGACCTGTCCTTCGGCACGAAGGTCGCGATCGACGATGGGCCAACCTCGTCGGCCGGGTTGGCGACCTTCTCCCCGTGCAGGATGGCGAAGGCGAAAACCAACTTCACAATGTCTCTGACGTGGACCGCTGTTGCCGGCGCCCCGCGTTCCTTTACCTTCGCGCACAACCCGCGCAGATCCTCCGGCAGGATCTCGGTTAGCAGTCGATTGCGAAACGCCGGGAGGATGTCGCGCTCGAAGATCGACCGCCGCATCGCGCGTGTACTGTCCGCCATCCTCGCTTCCTGAAGCCAGCGCTCACCGAACTGGCCGAAGCTCTTGGCTTCCTTGATCCTCCGCTTCTCGCGCTGCTTTTCCTGCGCCGGCGAGCGACCCTCGGAAATCGCGCGCTTGGCATCAATCAGCTTCTCACGCGCCCGAGCCAGAGACAGACCCGCCGGGCCATAACGACCCAACGTCAAGGTCTCCCGACGGCCGTTGAGCCGGTAGTCCAAGCGGAACACGATTGAACCCGAAGGTTGGACCACGACGTACATACCGTCACGATCCACAATCTTGTATAATTTATCTTTTGGTTTCAGTGCCTTGATGGCAGTGTCGGTCAGCATCTGCACCCTCCAGATCGGTCAAAAAATGCAGGAGAGCACCCAATTATACCGTCAGTCCAAAATTGGGTCGCCTGACAGGATTTTATTCAGTACTTACAGTTGTTTAGGCCAAAAAATATACCGTCAACAGCTCTCTTGCCCCTGACGGTATATGCGTTTTTCGGTTGAGACAAGACGCGCCATACCGCCAGCCATACCGTCAAACGGGAGGCTAACTCGGCGATAGATGCCGAAAGTCTCAGAGAGATTTTTTCAGCATTTTCATTGGCTTATGTCGTATTATAGCGTGATTTCGGATACGCCCGGAGGGGCAAAAATTATTCCCACTCGATCGTCCCGGGCGGCTTGGACGTCACGTCGTAGACGACGCGGTTGACGCCGCGGACCTCGTTGATGATGCGGGTGGCGGTCTTAGAGAGGACGTCCCAGGGGAACTGGTAGAAGTCGGCGGTCATGCCGTCGGTCGAGGAGACGGCGCGCAGGGCCAGGACCTTTTCATAGGTGCGGGCGTCGCCCATGACGCCGACGGTCTTGACCGGCAGCAGGACGGCGAAGGCCTGCCAGATCTTGTCGTAGAGGCCGGCCTTGCGGATCTCGTCCAGATAGATGGCGTCGGCCTGTTGCAGGGTCTCGACGGCGTCCGGCGTGATCTCGCCGGGGATGCGGATGGCCAGGCCCGGTCCGGGGAACGGGTGGCGCCCGACGAAGGCGTCGGTCAGGCCCAGTTCGCGGCCCAGCGCCCGGACCTCGTCCTTGAACAGTTCGCGCAAGGGTTCGACCAGTTTGAGTTTCATATAGTCCGGCAGGCCGCCGACGTTATGGTGGCTCTTGATGACGTGGGCCTTGCCGCTGGACGAGGAGACGCTCTCGATCACGTCGGGATAGAGGGTGCCCTGGGCCAGGAATTCGGCCCCTTCGATCTTGGCGGACTCGCGATCAAACACCTCGATGAACAACCTGCCGATGGTCTTGCGCTTGGTCTCGGGGTCGGAAATGCCGGCCAGTTCGCCCAAAAATTCCTTCGACGCATCAACGTGCACCAGCGGGATGTTGTAGTGCTCGCGGAACAGGGTCGTGACCTGTTTCGCTTCGTCCTTGCGAAGCAATCCGGTGTCGACGAAGACGCAGGTCAGTTGATCCCCGATGGCCTCATGGATCAGGACGGCCGCGACCGATGAATCCACACCGCCCGACAGGCCGCAGATCACCTTGGCGTCGCCGACCTGTTCGCGGATCTGGGCGATCTTCTCGTCGCGGTAGGCGGCCATGGTCCAGTCGCCCTTCAAACCCGCGATGCCGTGGGTGAAGTTCTTCAGCATCTGATGGCCGCGCGGCGTGTGCATCACCTCGGGGTGGAACTGCACACCGTAGAAGCGGCGGGCCTCATCGGCGATCACCGCATAGGGCGACCCTTCTGACGAGGCGACCACGTCAAAGTCTTGCGGGATGGCGACGATCTTGTCGCCGTGGCTCATCCAGACCTCTTCGTTCTCGCCGACGGGAGCCAGATCGGCCAGCAGGGGCGAGGCCTTCTGAACCGTGATCTCGGCGCGGCCGAACTCGCGCGTGTGGCCGCCCTCGACCTTGCCGCCCAGCTGCTCGCACATCGTCATCTCGCCGTAGCAGATGCCCAGCACCGGCACGCCCGCCTCGAACACGCCCTGCGGCGCGCGAGGGCTGCCCTCTTCATGCACGCTCTCGGGACCGCCCGACAGGATGATGGCCGCCGGTTTCATGGCCGTCAGAGCTGCCTCGGCCTTCTGGAACGGATGGATCTCGCAATAGACGCTGGCCTCGCGCAGGCGGCGCGCGATCAGCTGCGTCACCTGGCTGCCGAAGTCGACGATGAGGACCTTCTGGTGGTCTTGCGGCGTGGTCATGGCGTGATCGAATCCGGGGCAGGAGGATGGGCGGGGTCTTGGCCGGGCGGGGCCGATATTTCAAGGGCGGGAAGCTCAAGAGCGGCGGGGCCGTCGGCCTCCAGCACGGCGATCAAGCGATCCAGGGCGGCGGCCAGGTTCTCGTCCACATGATGCAGGGTCGAGGTCCAGTCCTCCAACGCCTTCAACTCGGCGCGGCCGTCCGACACGCCGCGCAGGGCGATCAGGGGCACACCGAAGGTCTGGGCGGCGCGGACCAGGGCCCAGGTCTCCATGTCCACCATCTCGGCGTCGATGGCGTCATAGGCGGCGCCGGAGACGACGTTCGCTCCGGTCGACAGGGTCGCCGTCGGCACGCCGGGGATTGGGCACGGCAAAGACAGGACGGCGGGCTGGTCCAGCAAGGGGGTCACGCCCTTCGGAAATCCCAGCGGGCTGGCGTCCATGTCGCGATAGGCGACGGACGCGGCCTGATAGACCGCCGCATGGTCCAACACCCGCGACCCGCACGAGCCCAGCGATACGATCAGATCCGGCAAATCGCCCGCCGCCTCCAGCCGCGCCAGGGCGACGCCAAGGTTCACGGCGGCCTCGACCGGGCCGACGCCGGTCATCAACGGCGCGATCCGGGCCTGAAGGTGCAGGCCATATTCAGCAGGCGCGGCCATGACGTAGAGCAGCGAAACCCCGCCATGCCGCGCCAGCTTCATGCCGCGCGCTCGTAGACGGCGGCGAAGAAACCGTCCGTGTCGGCCGAGGCCGGCGACAGGCGCAGGCGCGCCCCGGACGCCAGCTCGGCGAACTTCGCCTGAGCCGCCGTCGTCAAAAATCCTCCCCCGTCCACGGGGGAGGGGGACCGCGAAGCGGTGGAGGGGGCGAACGCATCCCCGGCGCCGGAACTGGGGTCGCCCCCTCCACCACGCTGCGCGTGGTCCCCCTCCCCCGCTTCGCTGGGGAGGATCGGGACGGGATGGAATTCGGGATGCAAAGCCTCGAAGGCGTCCACGCTGGCCTCGTTTTCGCGCGCCAGCATCGAACAGGTGACATAGACCAGTCTGCCGCCCGGCTTCACCAGCTTGGTCGCCTGGCTCAAGATACGCACCTGAAGGCCGTGCAGCTTTACGACATCTTCGGCGGTCAGACGCCAGGCGTCCTCGGGCCGACGACGCCAGGTGCCGGACCCCGAACAGGGCGCATCGACGAAGACCAGATCGGCCTGCCCGTTCAGATCTTCCAGGCCCCCGCCGTTCTGGCCGATCAGGACCAGCTCCGCCTCGACGCCTGCGCGCTGCAGGCGAGGACGGATATTCTCCAGCCGCTTGTTGACGACGTCCGAGGCGACAAGCTTGCCTTGCGCCTTCATCGCCTGGGCCAGACCCAGCGTCTTGCCGCCCCCGCCGGCGCAGTAATCCACCACCGTCATGCCGGGCGCGGCGCCCGCCAGCCAGCAGACGACCTGGCTGCCTTCATCCTGGATTTCGAACCGGCCGGCCTTGAAGCCCTCCAGCGCCTGGATGTTGGGCGGCGGTTCCGACGGCGCGCGCAGGCCGACGGCCGACCAGGGCGTGCGCGACACGTCCAGCCCGGCGGCCTTCAGCTCGGCCTCGACCTCATCGACCGTGGCGGCCGCATCATTGACGCGCAGGTCGATCGGCGCGCGCGGCGCCATCAGGGCGTGGGCTTCCTCGGCCCAGCGGTCGCCGAAGGTGGCCTTGAAATCCTCGACCACGAACTCGGGCAGGCCGGCGGCGACCCAGCCCGGCAGTTCGCCCTGCCCCGCCGTGATGCGGCTGCGCTCCTGTTTGGACAGCGGACGCGGGCCATAGCCGTCGCCCGAATGCAGGGCCTCGATCTCTTCCAGCGAAAGGCCGTCGATGGCGTGCAGCGAACCGATGACCAGAGCCCGACCGTCTTCACGCCCGCCCATGATCCACGACAGGCGGCCGCGCGCGCGCAGCACCTTGTAGACCCGGTCGGCGATGGCGCGCCGGTCCTTGGACCCGGCGTAGCGGTTGGCCGTGCCCCAGGCCTTCATGACGGCCTCGGCCGGTTGGCGGCCCTGGGCGATGGAGTCCAGGACGGAGGCGGCGGCGGCGAGGCGAGCGGCTGGGGTCAATTCAGGCTTTCAAACGAAGAACAGGGACGCCAGGACCATGACCAGCCCCGCAAGCGAGACCACCCAGACCAGCGACCGGATATAGGGAACACCGAAGGCGTAGAGCGGCACATAGACCACCCGCCCCCAGAAATAGAGCGCCGCGCCCCACACTGTCAGGGCGCTGGACGCGCCGATGACATGGGCGATCAGCACCGCGGCGATGAACAGCGGCAGGGTTTCGTACAGATTGGCCTGGGCGCGTTCGAGACGGCCGGTCAGCGGCTTCTTAGCCTCCGGCGTCTCGTCGCGCGGACCCGCATTCCATTTCGAGCCGAACTCGGCCGTCCGCGCCCCGGCGGGCAGGAAGATCTGAACCAGGGCCAGGATCAGCGTCAGGGCCATATAGGTGAGTTCGGTCGTCATGGTCGCCTACCCTTGCCGATAGTTGGGCGCTTCACGCGTGATCATCACGTCGTGGACGTGGCTTTCACGCAGACCCGCGCCGGTGATGCGCACGAACCGGGCGCGTTCCTGGAACTCCGGGATCGTGCCGGCGCCGACATAGCCCATGGAGGCGCGAAGACCCCCGACCATTTGGTGCAGGACCGGGCTGATCGGCCCCTTATAGGGCGTCTGGCCCTCGATGCCCTCGGGCACCAGCTTCTCGGACGAGACTTCCTTCTGGAAATATCGATCCGCCGAGCCGCGCGCCATGGCCCCGACCGAGCCCATGCCGCGATACGACTTGTAGCTGCGGCCCTGGTACAGGAAGACCTCGCCGGGGCTTTCGTCGGTGCCGGCGAACATCGATCCCATCATGGCCACGTTGGCGCCGGCCGCGATGGCCTTGGCCAGGTCGCCCGAATATTTGATGCCCCCGTCCGCGATGACCGAGGCGCCCGTGCCCTTGGCCGCCCGCGCGGAGTCCATCACCGCCGTCAGCTGCGGCACGCCCACGCCGGCGACGATGCGGGTGGTGCAGATGGATCCGGGACCGATGCCCACCTTCACCGCATCCGCGCCTGCGTCGATCAGAGCCCGCGTCGCATCATAGGTGGCGACATTGCCGGCGATGATCTGCAGCCGGTTGTTCTCGCGCTTGATCCGCTCGACCACCTGGGCGACCGAGGCGGAGTGACCATGGGCGGTGTCGATCACCACCACGTCGCAACCCGCTTCGGCCAGCGCCATCGCGCGTTCGTATCCGGCGTCGCCGACGGTGGAGGCGGCGCCGACCAGCAGGCGGCCCTGCTCGTCCTTGGCGGCGTTGGGGAAGGCCTGGGCCTTTTCGATGTCCTTCATGGTGATCAGGCCGACGGCCCGATAATCCTCGTCCACCACAATGACGCGTTCGATCTTGCGGGTCTTCAGCAACTCGCGCGCCTCGTCGCGGCTGGCGCCTTCGCGCACCGTGATCAGGTCGCCCGTGGTCATCAGCGAGGCGGCCGTGACGTTGAGGTCGCTCTCGAAGCGCATGTCGCGGTGGGTCAGCATGCCGACCAGCTTGCCCGTCGCCGGATCCACGACGGGGAAGCCGGTGATCTTCTTGCGCGCCACGATCTCGCGCACTTCGCCCAGAGTCGTTTGCGGGTCGACCGTCACCGGATTGACCACCATCCCGCTCTCATAGCGTTTGACGGCGCGGACCTCGTCGGCCTGCTCCTCGATGGTCATGTTGCGGTGCAGAACGCCCAGACCGCCCGACTGGGCCATGGCGATAGCCAGACGGCTTTCCGTCACCGTGTCCATGGCGGACGACAGCAGCGGGATGTTCAGTTTGATGTCGCGCGTCAGCTGGGTCGAGACATCGACCATCGCCGGCATGAACTCGGATGCGCCGGGTTCCAGCAAAACATCGTCGAAGGTCAGTCCTTCGCGTATCTCCATAGGGAGTCTCCGTTTTGCGGGCCGCGTATAACGGGATGCGGGGGTCGGGGGCAAGGCCGATTGCGGTTATAGGCCCGATAGATTTTATTGCTTTGCAACCCGCAGGGCCGCTCACCATTCTCTCCGCATGGTCGGCGTCATCCTCAGCACCGCGCGCAAACTGGCTCTGAAGATCGCCAGCTATGGCGTCATGCACCTGATCGTCGCCATCCTGGTCGCCTTCGCGATCACCCGCGACTGGCGCATCGCCCTGGCCGTAGGCATGGTCGAGCCGATCTTTCAGACCATCGCCTACACCGTCCACGACCGCGTGTGGCACAAGGTCGAGCGGCGGCGCATGGCCTCCAGTATCGAGGAAGCGACCGAGGCCTTCACCGCCCGCCTCGACATCATGTCGCCCGAGGAACAGCGCCGCTCGCACGATGCCCATCACGGCCACAGCCATGCCCTGCCCCGGTCGTTCAAACAGATCGCGCTGAAGACCGTCACCTATGGCGTCATGCATTTCGCCGTGGCGGTCGCCGTGGCCTACGCCCTGACCAACGACATCCGCACGGCGCTGACCATCGGCATGGTCGAGCCTCTGGTGCAGACGCTCTTCTTCGCCCTGCACGACCGCATCTGGTCGCGCCTGGAAGATCGCAGAGCCCGCGCGAGCACAGCCGCCGCCTGACGCGTCAGCGCTTGTTCAGCGCGACCAGAAACACTTCGGCGCTGTCCTTACGGCTCGACGCCGGCTTGACGTATTTCACCGTCTCGAACTCCTCGCGCAGCCGCGCCAGAACGCCGCCGGCGTCTCCGCCCTGGAAGTTCTTGGAGACGAAGTTGCCGCCGGGCCGCAACGTGCGGATGGCGAAGTCAGCGGCGATCTCGATCAGGGCGATGATCTTCAAATGGTCCGTCTGGCGATGCCCGACCGTATTGTGCGCCATGTCCGACAGAACCAGGTCCGGCGCCCCGCCGATGGCGTCGATCAACTGCTGGTCCACGCCCGGATGGGTGAAATCGGCTTGAAGCAGGGTCGCGCCCGGGATCGGCGCGATCATCAGCAGGTCCACACCCGCTACGGCGCCCGCACCGCGGTTCAAGGCCACCTGGACCCAGCCGCCCGGCGCCGCGCCCAGGTCGATGACCTTCGACCCGCGCTTGATCAGCCGGAACCTGTCGTCGATCTCGATCAGCTTGAAGGCCGCGCGCGAGCGCCAGCCCTCGGCCCGCGCCTTTTCAGACCATTTGTCAGACAGCTGGCGCTTGATCCACTGCTGGCTCGACATCGACTTGGTGTCGGCCGTCTTCATCTTGGTGCCCATGCCGCGTCCGGCGGCGGTTCCGCCGCTGGGCGGTCTCACCATCCGGCGGCGTTCTCCCGCCGGTTGATTCTGGGGCTTTTCGTCTTCGCTCATCGTTCCCACATAGCCCCGACCGGCGTTGCGGGCTATGTCCCGCCTCAAATCAACCCAAAGAGGACGACCGACATGGCCGACACCCTGACCTTCACCCTGGACACCGGCGACGGCGAAGCCCGCGACGTGGTCATCAAGCTGCGCCCCGACCTGGCCCCCGGCCACGTCGAACGCATCACCGAACTGGCCAAGGAAGGCTTCTACGACGGCGTGGTCTTCCACCGCGTGATCCCGGGCTTCATGGCTCAGGGCGGCGATCCGACCGGCACCGGCACCTCGGGTTCCAAGAAGCCGAACCTGAAGGCCGAGTTCTCGGCTGAGCCGCACGTGCGCGGCGTCTGCTCGATGGCCCGCACCTCTGACCCCAACAGCGCCAACTCGCAGTTCTTCATCGTCTTCGACGACGCCACCTTCCTGGACCGCCAGTACACCGTTTGGGGCCAGGTCGAATCGGGCATGGAACACGTCGACGCCCTGCCCAAGGGCGAGCCGCCGCGCAGCCCCGGCAAGATCGTCAAGGCGACGGTCAACTAACCACGCAATCTTGACGTTTCTCGATGATGGCTTTCAGTTGCAACGCTGAGCCATCGTCGGGGGACGACATTGCGCATTCTTCTGGTCATCGAGCCGTCCGGCGGCGGCTCGGGGCGTCATGCGGTCGATCTGGCCCGCGCCCTGATCAGAAGCGGCCATCAGGTGTCTCTGATCTGGTCGCCACGCCGTGCAGAGCCTTGGTTTCAGGCCGCGGTCGCCGCTCTGCCCCTCCACGCCAATGAACGCCTGCCTATGCGACGCAGCGTCGGACCGTGGGACGTCGCCGCGCTTCACGCCCTGAATCGCCTGATCGCCCGCCTCGGCCCGTTCGAGATCGTTCACGGCCACAGCGCCAAGGCCGGCGCCCTGGTCCGCCTGGCCCACGCGCCCCGCGCCGCCAAGATCTACACCCCTCACGCCCTGCCGATGATGGGCCCGGCCAGCCCGGCGACGATCAGCGCCGGCGCGGCCGAGGCGCTTTTGGCCCGGTCCGGCGACGCCATCATCGCCGTTTCTGAGGAAGAGGCCGCCGTCGCCCGTCTCTGGGGGCTGGGCGGAAACCGCTTGCACGTCGTCCCCAACGGCCTGGCCGCTCCGCCCGCCAACGATCGTCTCGCAGCCCGCCAAGCCCTCGAGGTTCCCGACGACGCTCTGGTCATCGGATTCGTCGGCCGGCTTTGCGCTCAGAAAGACCCCGTCCGATTCGCGCACGCCGTCCGCCGGGCGAACGCCGTCGATCCGCGCATCATCGGCGTCATGGTCGGCGACGGCGATCTGGCCCCGTCGGTCAGGACCGCCGGCGGCGACGCCCTCCGTCTGCTGGGCGCACGCGACGCGGGGCCGCTGATGGCGGGCTTCGATCTGTTCGCCATGACCAGCCGTTACGAGGCCGATTCCTACGCCATGATTGAGGCGGCCGCCCTAGGCCTGCCCATCGTCTGCATCGACGTCGGCGGGATCGCGCGTCTGACCCAGATCGGCGCGCGCATCGACCGCTTGCCCGTCGACGCCTCGCCCGATCATCTGGCCGAGGCGATGCGCGCCGCGCTGGCCAGCCGCGTCGTGCCCCTGCCGATCGCGCCGGGCCTGCTGTCCGCTTCGCTGATGGTCGAACAGACGGTTCGGATCTACCGCGACGCCTTCGCCCGCCGACGCCTGGGTGGCTGACCCCGTCTTTATCAACGGCCGCTTCCTGACCCAGCCGATGAGCGGGGTTCAGCGTTATGCGCGTCAAATCGTCCGCGCCCTGGACCAGCGCCCCGGCGCCGCCGACCGCTATGTCCTGCTGACGCCCCCCGGCGCCGACAACCTGAACCTGCTCCACATCCCGACCCGCACGATCGGACGCGCTGGCGGCCATCTGTGGGAACAGACCGCCCTGGCCTGGACCGCGCGCCACGGCCGCCTGCTGTCGTTAGGCGGTTCGGGCCCGGTGCTGCACCGGCGGCAGATCGTCGTCATCCACGACGCCGCCGTCTTTCGTCATCCCGAGCATTTCCGAACCGGCTACGCCGCCTTTCACCGCGCCCTGAACAGGATCCTGGCGCGCCGTGCGCGGCTGGCGACCGTCTCCGACTTCTCCCGGCGCGAGCTGGCCTCGGTCCTGAACCTGTCGCCTGACAGCGTCGCCGTCGCCCCGAACAGCGCCGACCATCTTCTCAACATCACGCCAGACCCGGCCGTCATTGAACGTCTCGGTCTGACCACCCGCCCCTACTACGTCGCCCTGGGCAATCTGACGCCGAACAAGAACCTCGCCGGCGCCATCCGCGCCCTCTCTCGTCTTGCGGACCCTGCCGTCCGGCTGGTCATCATCGGCGACCGCCCCGCCGTCTTCGACCGTTCCGCCTTTCCCGCTGACCCGCGCCTGATCTTCACCGGCCGTCGCTCGGACGCAGAGATCGCCGCCCTGCTCGGCGGCGCGCAGGGGCTCGTCTTTCCCAGCCTCTACGAAGGCTTCGGCATTCCGCCGCTGGAGGCGATGACCCTCGGCTGTCCGGTCATCGCCTCCGACATCCCGGCGACGCGCGAGGTCTGCGCCGACGCCGCCCTCTATTTCGATCCCGCCGACGACGCAGCCCTGGCCGCCCATATGGCTGACCTGCTCAGCCGACCGGATGTCGCCCGTCCCGACGCCGGCCTTCGCCGCGCTGACCGTTACGCCTGGTCCCGCTCGGCCGAAGTCATCGAAGATCTTCTGCTCAGCACCTGACGATAGGCGGCCCTATGAGCCTCGACGATCGATGCCTCGGTCCAGGCCGGCGCACCGACCGCCGCGAAACGCCACCGTTCCGGCTGGTCCACAGCCGCCTGCATCGACGTCGTCAGCGCGTCTGCATTCCCCGGCTCGATCAGGGCCGACATGCCCGCCCCCTGCGCCGCTTCCGGCAAGCCGCCGATGCGCGAGGCGATCACGCCCCGTCCTTGCTGAACCGCCTCCGCGACGCTGCGTCCGAACGGCTCGGCCCACACCGCCGGCGCGACCAGCACATCCACCCTGGGCCAGAACGCCTCCCCCTCCACCTGCCCCAGCCAGACGATGCGCGGATCCTCATACGCCCGCCTCAACGCCTGCACGTAATCCTCCTCGCCCCGCCCGGCGATATTCAGCGTCCAGTGACCGTCCAGCCGCCTCGTCGCCGCCAGCAGAACCTCGATCCCCTTTTCCGGCTCGATCCGCCCGAGAAACCCAAACCGCATCGTCGGCGCCTCGGCCAACGATGGTCTTGGCGCGATCGCCGCCGCGCCCGCTGCATTGCCGATCACCGACCCTGGCGTCCGCCGAAAATAGCCCGCCGCCCGATGCGTCTCCAGCACAGGCCCGCTCAGCCCGATGACATGATTCACGCCTTGCGACCGCGCCCGCTTGCCCGCCGTCAACAACACGCACGACCCACACCGCCGCTCGCAACGCCGTCCGCGTCGAAACAGCGACGCCCGCGCGCACAGCATCGACCAGTCCCTCAGCGTCTGCACCATCGGCAGGTCTCGCCGCGTCGCCGCGCGATAGACCGACAGCGAAAACCCCGTCGTCAGGTGCAGGTGGATCAGATCCGGCCGCACCCGCGCGACCGCGCGATCCACCTGATCATCCATCAGCGAATTGGCCGCCTCCAGCCCATGCCAGATCGCCCGCCGGAACGCCGGCCGCCGCGCGCCGTCATAGGGCCAGTACAGATTTCGCAGCGGCAGCCGCTGCACGGGGACGCCGTCGATCCGCTCGTTCACCGTTTCGCGCCCCGGCTTCAGCGTCAGCACCGACGCCTCCACGCCGGCCCGCGTCAACCCTTGGGCCAACTGCGCCACGCTTCGTTCCGCCCCGCCGACCTGCGCCGGCGGATACAGGGTGTTGACGATCAGCACCCTCACGGCGCCAGCGGCCTTCGCCACGCCAGGGCGCCCACCAGACAGCACAGGAAGACCATCCCCGCCCCCTGCGTCAGATCCTCTCCGAACATCGCCGCCAGCACATAGACCGACAGCGGCGTCAGCGCGTCCAGCCGCGCCGCCGACGCCAGATGCAGCCCCAGCAGCACCAGCGCGCTCACCACCCCCGCCGTCCGCGCCGTGAACAGATAGCCGTTGTGGCTGACCGACAGCGCCCGAAACGCCCCCATCTCCTCCGCCGACGACCACCCCGTTCCCATTGGCCTTTCCACGACCAGATCGACCGTCCGCCTCCAGGTCAGCATCCGTCCGGCCAGATTGTCCCGCAGCGCCATCCTGTCGAACCGTCCCGCGAACCGGCCGCCGTCGAGGTCGAACCGCCAGGCCTGCAAAGCCATCGCGCCCGTGGCCAGCACACAGACCGTCAGCACCATCCCCAGCGGCCGAACCCGCTCGCGCCATCGCCAACCGACGACCATCCTCGCCAGCCCCGCCAGCATCGCCGCCATCATGCCGCCCCGCGACAGGGTGCTGACGAACCCCAGAACCGCCACGCCGACGCCGCCCCACGTCGTCCCGCCCCGCGCCCAGCGCCGTCCCGCCAGCATCACGCCGGCCGGGACCGCCAGTCCGATCATCGCCATCGCCGCATTCGGATGCTCGGCCAGGGTCGTCAACCGCACATGAGCGGCCGTCGTGGTCACCATCGCGCGCGGCGACGCCAGCCCCACGGCCTGCAAAGGCTCCAGCCCGACCAGCATCGCCATCCCATAGGTCGCCAGGTGACACGCCGCGCCCGCCAGCACGGCCAATAGGAACAGCCGCCGCCGTCGCTCGTCCCTGAGGATCAGGCTCGCCACAGCCGGCGCCGCCAAGGCCGAGGCGATCCACCGAAACCAGAAGACCGCATCCCCGATGTTCAGCCGATCGCCGCCCCGCGCGACCTGAACCAGCAGCGTCATCACCAGAAAGCCGGCCGCGACCACGACCGCCGCCCTCAGAACCGGCGCCATGCCTCGCCACGTCACACCCACGAGCGGCACAGCAACCGCCAGCGCCAGATCGCCCAGCCGCGGCCCGCTGACCTGCCCCGGCGTCAGAAAGAGCGGCAAGGTCACGCCCAGGCCCAGCAGGCTTAGCGCCACCCGCTCATAGGCCGCGCGCACCTGCGACCACCGCAGCGTCCCGCGCCGCGATGCGCTCAGGACGGCCTGCAATGCTCGACCTCGGGATCGAACCGCGCCCCGTCCATCACGCCCGCGACCAGCACCCCGGCCTGTCGCCAGCGTCCGCCCAGCGCCAGCCGACCTGCCAGCCTCAGCCGCGAGGCGGCATAGCGCAGCGCCGAGCGCCGCCCCTCGTGCCGCCGCTTGGCCAGGATGACGTTGCGCGTCAGATAGCGATGCAGCCGTTCGCGCCGCGCATCGGGCTCTGTCTCGATGGTCAGCCGTCCCGGCGCCGCGCGCACGTGCTCGACCCGGCTGGCCGCGACCAGATAGCCCGGCGCCTCGCGAGACAGCCGCAGCGTATATTCCGTATCGTCGCCCCAGATGAACATGGGCGCCAGCGGCAGGCCATGCCGCATCACCGCCGCCCGGCTGACCAGGACCGACACGAAGGTCGCCTGCCTCACCGGCGCCATCCCCTGCTCCAGCCGCTCGCCCCAAGCCGGATAGCCCAGCGCATTCTCCCTCCGGTCGATCTCGGGCGTATTGGTCAGATGCCCCTCAGGCGACCGCACGCTGGAACACAGGAAGGCCGGCACGACGCCCTCATCCGCCAGCCCCGTTTCCGCCGCCAGCAAGGCCTCCAGCGCATCCGGCGCCGCCAGCACGTCGTCGTCCATCAGCCAGACCCGGTCGGCCCCCGCCTCGATCGCTGCGCGGATTCCGGCGTTGAAGCCGCCTGCCCCGCCGGTGTTGACCGGCATCCGCACCACCATCGCCTGCCCCGCCCAGGCGTCAGCCAGCATCTCGGCGGTGCCGTCGTCGCTGGCGTTGTCGACCACCACAACCCCGTCGCAATGGCGCGTCTGGGCGATCAGATGCGCCAGACATTGCTCCAGCAGGGCGCGCCGGTTCCACGTCACCACCACGGCCCACACCGACGGCTTCATGCGGCTATCCTGGCGATGGCCGGCGCCAGCGACTTCTCAACCAGGCTCAGCGCCCGCCCGACCGCCTGGTCCATGTTGTAATACTGAAAATCGGCCAGCCGCCCGGCGAACCAGACCTTGCCCGCCAGCGTCGCGGCCATCTCGCGATACTGCCCCGCCAACGCGCGCGACGCCTCCGTCAGGATCGGATAATAGGGGTCGTTCACGCCCGCCTCATAAACCATCGGATATTCGGTCACCGTCGCCGTCGTCGGCCCATGCTCGCCGGTCAGGTGGCGGAAATCGGTGATGCGCGTGAAGTCGAAGTCATTGGGATAGTTGACCGTCCCGACCGGCAGGCCATCCTCGACATCCACGACCCGATGGTCGAACCGCACGCTGCGATAGGGCAAGGCCCCGACCGACCGGCCGAAATAGTCGTCCAGCGCGCCGCAATAGACCATCCGATCCCACGACCCCGCTTCGACCTGATCCATCGGCGTATTCACCGACACCGTGATGTTGGGATGATTCAGCATCCTCTGGAACAGCGCCCCATAGCCGTCGCGCGGCATGGCCTGATAGCGATCGACGAAATAGCGGTCGTCCCGGCTGACCGCGATCGGCACCCGCGCGGTGACCGAGGCGTCCAGCGCCTCGACCGGCAGGCCCCACTGTTTGGCGGTGTATCCGGCGAACACCTTGTCGAAGACATAGTCGCCCAGCCGCCTCAGATCCGGATCGTCCCCCGCCTGTCGCAGGTCATGGATGCTGGGCCGCGCCCCGAAACCGAACCGCTGAACCAGGGTCTGCGTCATCCGCTCGGCCACCGCGGCAGGAAACAGTGTCTCGATCGAATCCAGATTGAACGGCAGCGGCACCTGTCGCCCGTCGAGCAGCCCTTGGACCCGATGGGCGTAGGGCCGCCATGCCGTAAACCGGCTCAGATAGTCGAAGATGCGCGCGCTGTTGGTGTGGAACACGTGCGGGCCATACGGATGGATCAGCCGCCCGCCCGCATCGCGCCGGTCGTACGCATTGCCGCCGACGTGGTCGCGCCGGTCGATCACGAGCACGCTCTGGTCCAGCCCGCGCGCCAGCCGTTCGGCGACCACCGCACCGGTAAAGCCGGCGCCGACGATCAGCCAGTCATATCGCCGGGACATCGCGCCTCCCGCCGGTTTGGAACAGCGCGCCCCAATGCGCCCTCAGGCCGATCAGACAGGCCACGACCACCGCCGCCTCGCCGATGATCCGCGCACCCGCCATGCCGGCCGCGCCAAGGCCGGGCGCCAACACCACCGCCGGCCCCAGCGTCGCGACACAGCCCAGCGTCACGATCAGCGCAAACCGTCCATCCATCCGCAGCGGGTTCATCAGATGCAGCCCCAGCACCTGGCTGACGGCCACCAGGGGCAGCACCCAGGCCAGAAGACGCAGCACCTCGACGGCGCCCGCAAACCCCGGCCCGAACAACAGACGGATCAGCAGCGGCGCCGTCAGCGTCAGCGCCGCCGCCAGCAGCACGAACGCCCCCGTCGAGGCCGCCAGCGTCCACCGCGCCGTGCGAAACGCAGCCGCCGGATCCTGTCCCAGCAGTCCGGCGATCCGGGGCGCAATCAGACCCGCCAGCGGCCGCATCATCGACCCGGACGCCGCGACCAGCCGATCCGCCGCCCCGTAAAGCGCCGCCTGCGCCGGCCCGGCCAGCGCCGCGACGACCAGAACGCCCGCCCCCGTATAGGCGACGATGACCGCTCGACTGGCGAACAGCGGCCCGCCCTGGATCAGGACGCGTCGCACAAAGCCCCGCTCCGGCGCTTGAACCCTCTGCCGTCGCAGCAGCAGGACGCCGGTCGCGACCAAGCCGGCCCAGACGCCGCCCGCCTGGACGGCCATCACGCCGCCGACGCTCAAGTCGGGCAGCGCCAGCACGACGCACGTTCCGACCAGGGCGAAGCCGACCTCCAGCATCGCCGCCGGACCGGGATCGCGAATACCCTGAAAGAACCACAGCAGGCTGGCCCCCTGCCCGATACCCAGAACGACCGCCATGGCCACGACGCCGCTCGCCCCTTCCAGAACCGGATTGAAGGCCGCCAGACCAACGCCGACCGCAGCGGCGGGCAGGATCAGCACGCCGCGCATCGCCAGGGCCTGACCGATCAGGACGCCGCGCCCTTCGACCGCTCCGGCGATGTCGCGCGGCCCCGACAGCGATTGCCCGTAATCCACGACCACCGACACGACCAAGGCCAGGGCGATGGCCGAGGCGAATACGCCGAACCCTTCCAGCCCCAGGCGTCGCGTCAGAACCGGATAGAGCAGCAGCGGCGAGACATAGCGGGCGACGTGCGCGCCATAGACCCAGCCCGCATCGGCCGCGCCCCGCGCCGACAGCAATCGGTGCCTGCCATCCCCCAACTGTCGCCCCCGCGATCAACCCTGGCGCGAGCTTTAGACACGCAAGGTCGCAATCGCAAGCGCGGGCTCAGCCGGGCGGCTTAGCCGAAACGGCCCTCGGCCCAGCGCGCAGCGAAATATCCGCCGGTCGCCGACAGCATCGTCAGGGTCGTGCCCCAGATCAGGTCGATAATCGTCAGCTTGGTCTGCCACACAGCCAGCGTCGCCTGATTGGTCAGGTCGTAGGTGGCGTAGGCGACGAAGCCCAGCACCGCCCCGTTGATCGCGGCCCGCGTCCAGTTCCCTTCCTTCAGGGCCGGTGCAATCGCCAGAAACACGGTACCGGCGATGGAGATCAGATAGAAGGCCACCGCCGCCTTCATGTCCGGCTTGTCGGCCATGATCGGCCCGATGACGGGCTTGTACAGCCGGTTCGTCATGGTGGTCAGCCAGACGAAATCGATGGCTGCAAAGGTCAGGCCGGCCCCGAGATAGGCCGCGACATATTTGATCATCCTCGTCTCCCTTAAGCCGGCTTCAGTCGATAGTGACTGACCGCCCAGGTGCGGCCCTCGTCATTTCCGAACAGACCCGCCGTCGCCAGATAGAACCGCCGCCAGCGACGGGTCCAAAGTTTGGCTTCGTCGCCATAGGTCTCACGCATCAACACCGCGATCCGCGGGGCGTTCCGGTCCATGTTCGCCAGCCAGTCGTTGGCGGTCTTCGCATAGTGACCACCGTTCCAGGTCCATTCCTGCTCGACCGCGAACAGGTCGGGAAACTGCCGGATCAGCCCGTGGCTGGGCATGACGCCGCCCGTGAAGAAATGCTGGGCGATGAAGTCGCCGCTGTCGGTATGGTCAAACCGATAGGGCGCGTTGCGGTGCGTGAAGACGTGGATGAACATCCGCCCGTCCGGCGTCAGCCAGCGTCTCGCCTTGGTCAGCAGGGCGCGCCAGTTGGCCATATGCTCGAACATCTCCACCGAGACGATGCGGTCGAAGCGCTGCTCGGTGTCGAAGGCGTTCATGTCCTGGGTGATGACCGTCAGATTGGTCAGCCCCCGCGCCGCCGCCTGCGCTTCGATATGGCCGCGTTGGCCGTGACTGTTCGACACCGCCGTAATCTTCGACTTCGGATAGGTCTCGGCCATCCACAGCGACAGCGAGCCCCAGCCGCAGCCCATCTCCAGAATCGTCTGACCGTCCTTCAGATCGGCATGGGCGCAGGTCTCGGCCAGCGCCGCTTCTTCCGCCTGATCCAGCGTCTCGCGGCCCGTGGGATAGAGGCAGCAGGAGTATTTCAGCCGCTTGCCCAGGCACAGCTGGAAAAACTCGGGCGGCAGTTCGTAATGCTGCTGGTTCGCAGCATCCGTATGTTCGGCGATCGCGCGCTGGGCCATTTCGCGCGCAAAGGCCGCCTCGTCATGCGGGCCGTCGCGATCCAGACGCTTTCTGGCCTCCGTCACCAGGCTGTCGATCGCCGGACGCGTCACGAAGTCCGGGAACGGCGCGTCCTGAAGCTGGCGAATGGCGACATTGGTCAGGTTCATCGGCGTCCTCGATCGTCGGATCTTGCTGCAGGCTTGACGGCAATACGACGCCTCGGCCCCTACGGATCCCTCCGCCCTCTTGAACGCAACCCCAAGGATGCCGACATCCGCCTCCGGCGCCGGCCGATTCCGAAGAAAGTGCACCAATTGCACCCTCTTTTTGGAACCGGGCTCGGCGTCGTTTCAGACCAATTAGACGAATTAGACTCTGTTTTTCGCCTTCACCGTCTGAAATCGCCGCGTCGGATCGACGCCGCGTCTTGCCCCCCGCCCGCCCCCGCGTTAGGCGTGGTCAAAAGCCGATATTCATCAGGCAGTGAAAAAAGGGAGAGCGATGGGAAAGATCTACGCTGACGTCACGTCCGCGCTGGAGGGCCTGACCTTCGACGGCATGACGGTCATGTCCGGCGGCTTCGGCCTGTGCGGCATCCCCGAAAACCTGATCGCCGCTCTGCGCGACAGCGGCGTCAAGGGCCTGACGGTCATCTCCAACAACGCCGGCGTCGACGGCTTCGGCCTGGGCCAACTGCTGGGCACCCGCCAGATCGCCAAGATGATCAGTTCTTACGTCGGCGAGAACAAGGAGTTCGAGCGCCAGTATCTGGCCGGCGAGCTGGAGCTTGAGTTCAATCCACAAGGGACCCTCGCCGAGCGCATCCGCGCCGGCGGCGCGGGCATCCCCGCCTTCTTCACCGCCACCGGCGTCGGCACCCTGGTCGCCGAGGGCAAGGAGGTGCGCAACTTCAACGGCCGCGACTACGTCATGGAGACTGGCCTGGTCGCCGACCTGTCCATCGTCAAGGCCTGGAAGGCCGACGAGCGCGGCAACCTGGTGTTCCGCAAGACCGCCCGCAACTTCAACCCGATGATGGCCACGGCCGGCAAGGTCACGGTTGTCGAGGTCGAGGAGATCGTCCCCGTCGGTTCGCTGGATCCCGACCACATCCACACGCCGGGCGTCTATATCGACCGCCTGGTCCAGACCGTGTCCGAAAAGCGCATCGAACAGCGCACCGTCCGTCAACGTGCCGCCGGCGCCGCCGCCGGATCGGAGGTCTGATCATGCCCCGCACCCGCGAACAACTCGCCGAACGCGCCGCCCAGGAACTGCAGGACGGCTTCTATGTGAACCTGGGCATCGGCATCCCGACCCTGGTCGCCAACTACATCCCCGCCGGCATGACCGTGACCCTGCAATCCGAGAACGGCATGCTGGGCATGGGCCCCTTCCCCTATGAAGGCGACGAGGACCCCGACCTGATCAACGCCGGCAAGCAGACGATCACCGAAATCCCGGAGTCGTCCTACTTCTCCAGCGCCGACAGCTTCGCCATGATCCGCGGCGGCCATATCAACCTGTCGATCCTTGGCGCTATGGAAGTGGCCCAGAACGGCGACATCGCCAACTGGATGATCCCCGGCAAGCTGGTGAAGGGCATGGGCGGCGCCATGGACCTGGTCGCCGGCGTCAAGCGTGTGGTCGTCGTCATGGAGCACGCCAACAAGCACGGCCAATCCAAGGTGCTGAAAGCCTGCACATTGCCACTGACCGGCACGGGCGTCGTCAGCCGCATCATCACCGACCTGGCCACCTTCGACGTCAAGCCGGACGGCGCGGGCCTCGAGCTGATCGAACTGGCCGACGGCGTCACCCTCGACGAAGTCGCCGCCAAGACCGAGGCGGCCTACACCGTCGCACCGGGCTTGCAGGCCGCCTGATGAACCTGCGCCGCCTCGGCTTACCGGGGCGGCGCAGGCTCCAGCCGACGATAGGCGGCGCCTACAAAGGCCATCGTCAGCGGGGCCTGTAAGCCCGTCAGCACGACGGCGAAGACGAGCCAGCCCGCCGTCCCCGACAGCAGCCCCGCGCCCCACAGCAACACCAGCGCGATCTTCGGCGCCGCCGTCACGACAAGCCCGACCAGCAGGGGCCAGAAGCCGCCGCGCGCAATGCTCATGCTCTGCAGCGACACCATCTGCCCACGCCCGATCGTCGCCGGCGCGAACAGGGACAGGCGGACCGCGAAGGCGATGACGGCGAACAGGGCGAAGGCCGTGACGACCGCCAGCAGAATCAGCTTCCACGCCGGCCCCACCGCGCTCCACTGGCGCATCTCGATGGCCTGGGCGTTCAACTCGGCCATGCCAAACACCGCCAACAGGACCAGGGCCACGACCGACAGGATCATGGTGAGAAAGATCCAGCACAGCAGGCCCGCGCCCAGCAGCCGCACCTCCGGCCGTCCGAACTGCAACCCGACCGGCCCCAGGCCCAGCCGCCGCGCACCGGCCAGATCGTCGGCGATGGCGATCCGCGCCAGCGCGCCCGCCAGCACCAGCGTCGAGGCCAGAGCGCACGCCGCCCAGATCAGGCCCGCTGGACCCGCCGCCAGCGGCTTGAGGCTCCAGACCACGGCCGCCAGCACGATCGCGCCGCAGGCCCCGCGCCACAGGCGAGGCAGGGCGCGGGCCGCCGCCGACAGCGTCTCGCCCAGTCGCAAAATCCGATGCTCGCTCAATCTACGCCCCCGATGACCAGCGGCGGATATAGCAGGGGGCCATGACACCGCGCCACCCGCCCGCTAGAAGGCCGCGATGTGCGCTTCCCCCTCTCCTTGCCCCATCCACGTCATCGGCGGCGGCCTGGCCGGCTCCGAGGCCGCCTGGCAGATCGCCCAGGCCGGCGTGCCCGTCATCCTGCACGAGATGCGCGGCGTGCCCGGCGTCAAGACCGACGCCCACCACACCGATGGCCTGGCCGAGCTGGTCTGCTCCAACTCCTTCCGCTCGGACGACTGGCAGTTCAATGCGGTCGGCCTGCTGCACGCCGAGATGCGGGCGCTGGATTCGGTCATCATGGCCTGCGGCGACATCAACCAGGTGCCAGCCGGCGGCGCCCTGGCCGTGGACCGGGACGCCTTTTCCCAGGCGGTGACCGCCAGACTGACCGCCCACCCCCTGGTCACGATCGTGCGCGAAGAGATCGCCGGCCTGCCGCCGCAGGAGTGGGACAATGTTATCGTCGCCACCGGCCCCCTGACCTCCCCTGCATTGGCCGACGCCATCCTGAAGGCGACGGGCGAGGAGTCCTTGAGCTTCTTCGACGCCATCGCCCCCATCGTTCACGCCGATTCGATCGACTTCGACATCGCCTGGCGCCAGTCGCGTTACGACAAGGAAGGTCCGGGCGGCGACGCCGCCGCCTACGTCAACTGCCCGATGGACAAGGCCCAGTACGAGGCCTTTATCGACGCCCTGCTGAGCGGCCCGAAAGCTGAGTTCAAGGATTGGGAACACGTCCCCTATTTCGACGGCTGCTTGCCCATCGAGGTCATGGCCGAGCGGGGGCGCGAGACCCTGCGGCACGGCCCGATGAAGCCGGTCGGCCTGACCAATCCGCGCGACCCGCTGGTCAAGGCCTATGCCATCGTCCAGCTGCGCCAGGACAATGCGCTGGGAACCCTGTTCAACATGGTCGGCTTCCAGACCAAGCTGAAGCACGGGGCGCAGGCCGAGATCTTCCGCATGATACCGGGGCTTCAGAACGCCCAGTTCGCGCGCCTGGGCGGTCTGCACCGCAACACCTATTTGAATAGTCCCCAGCTGCTGGACAAGCAGTTGCGCCTGAAGGCCCTGCCGCGCCTGCGTTTCGCCGGTCAGGTGACGGGGGTCGAAGGCTATGTCGAGAGCGCAGCCATGGGCCTGCTGACCGGCCGTCTGGCCGCTGCGCAAGCGCTGGGCCGCGACCTGGCCCCGCCGCCGCCCGAGACCGCCATGGGCGCTTTGGTCGAGCACATCACCGGCGGACACCTGGCAGGGTCGAAGTTCCAGCCGATGAACATCAACTATGGCCTGTTGCCGCCGCTCGAGGCGCCCAAGGTCGACGAGGCCGGCGTCAAGATCCCGCTGAAGGAACGCGGCCGGGCGAAAAAGCGCCTGATGAGCCTCCGGGCGATGGAGAGCCTGAAAGCCTGGCGCGACGCGGGCTGATTTCCCGAGGCCGAGCCGCTCAGCGCAGCTTGGGCAGGCCCGGCCGGAACTCCAGCGTCATTGCGCCCAGCAGGATGACGCCGATGCCCATCAGCACCCAGGCCTGGGTCAGGTCGGCCATGTGGTCGCGCAGCAGGCCGGCGCCCAGCGGTGACAGGCTGGCGATGATGTAGCCGCCGCCCTGCACGAAGGCGAGCAGATCGCCCGAGCGCGCGGGGTCGTCGATCTGGTCCATCGCCAGGATCAGGCTGAGCGGGAAGATCGCGCCGATGCCGAGGCCCAGGAGGATCACGATCGGCACCGCCATGCCGAGGGGCGCGACTACGAGACCGGCCAGACCCGCCAAGGCCAGAATCAAGGCCGTCAGGATCGGTCCGCGCCGATCCGGGAAGCGCCCGATGGTCAGCGACACCAGCAGGCCGGCCGTCACCTCCGCCGCCGTCATGCCGCTGAGCAGATAGCCGGCCGTGGCCCTCGGCTCGCCCAGGTCGATGTAGAAGGGCGGCAGCCAGGCCAGCATCAATGTATAGGCCGAGGTCCCCAGGCCCATGATCAGGATCAGTCGCCACGCCCGCCCCTGACGCCAGAACGGCAGCTCGGGGTCCGTCGCCTCGATGACCGCGGCACTATCCGGCTCTTCGGATGCGGGGTCGCGCGACGCCGCCAGCCAGACCGATGCAGCGGCAAAGGCCGGCGCGCTCCACAGGGCCAGCGTCCCGGCCCAGCCGATCGTCTCGGCCAGACCAGCCGCCGTGGCCGCCGCGACGGCGGCGCCGCCCATGATGCCGGTGGTGTAGAGCGCCATGACCGTGCCGAACTGCGCCGGAAAGGCCCGTTTGATGACGACCGGCGCCAAGGCCTGGATCAAGGCGACACCGACCCCGACGACCACGGCGCTGGCGATCAGACCGGTCGCGCCGGTCAGCCCCGCGCGCACCAGGCAGGCCCCACCGATCAGCAGCGCGCCAAGCAAGATCCCGCGGCGCTCGCCCAGTCGCCGACGCAGGGGCCGGATCGATAGGGCGCCCAGACCGATCATCAGCACGGGCAGAGTGGTCAGCAGACTGGCGGCGGTCGAACCCATGCCCGTCGCGCCCTCGATCAGATCCAGCAGCGGCCCCACCGCCGCCATCGCCGGCCGTAGATTCAGCGCCAGGGCGACGATGGCCGCCAGCAACAGCAGCGAGGCGCCGCGCGCGGGCGTGGCGTCAGGTCGTGCGGTCATGGTGGGGACTCCGACTGAAAATCGCGCTAGTCTCTCGACCTCAAGTATCTCGATGTCAAGATAACCATGCCCGATAGAGCTTCTCGCGCCGCCGCCCAATGGGCCGTGCAACGCCCCGACCTGGACATGTTGCCGATGGAGGTGCTGGGACGCCTGAACGAGGCGTCGCAACTGGTGATCCGCGAGCGCCAGACGCCGCTGTTCGCGCGCTATGGTTTGCAGCACGGCGAGTTCGACGTGCTGGCGACGCTGCGCCGATCGGGCGAACGCGAGGGCCTGACGCCGACGGCGCTGTTCGAGGCGGCGATGATGTCTTCCGGCGGCATGACCGCGCGGATCGACCGGCTGGAAAAGGCGGGCTGGGTCGAGCGGCGCCCGCATCCCAGCGACCGACGGGCGACCCTGGTCCGCCTGACAGACAAGGGTTTCGACCTGATCGAGACGATCATGCCCAGCCATCAGGAGACGGCCAAAGAGGCGTTGAGCGGCCTGTCGCGAGAGGATCAGAAAACGCTGAACGCCCTGCTGACCCGCTTGATCGCCGGCCTGAACGGCTAGGTCAGATCCGGCCGCGCAGCACGGCCCAGAGCAGGCGCAGCCGCTTCAGCGGCTCCGGCTGGTCCGGATCGGTAAGGGTCGCGTGAGCCACGGCCGCGAATCCTTCGGGCGGAAGGCGTTTCAGCGCCCCATTGGCGGTGGATTTCAGGGACGCCGCCTCCTGGCGCCGTCCTGTCTGCGTCAGCCCCCAGACGCGGGCCGCATCGGCCACGGCGGCGTCATGCCCCTGCCCTGCCAGCACACGCGTCGCGACCTGCATCGGGCCGACGTAGAAGGCGTCGAGATCGTGCGGCTGTTCGCGCACCCGGCCGATGTGGGCGTCGATCAGGGCGTCGAACGGCGCGCGATCCAGGCCGTGACGCGCGACGAGATCGGTCAGGGCCTCCAGCACCGGATGGCCCTTGCGCGGCACACCGGCGAAGACGCCGTCCATCTGTTCCGCCCACCAAGTGTAGCGCATCTCGGCCAGCAGCGGCTGAGTCACGCGCGTGGGGATGGTCATCAGCTCGGCTTCGAAGGCGTAGAGCGTGATCAGGTCAGCGCGGGCGCGGTCATCCGCGACCAGGCGGCTGGACAGCCAGCGGTCGAGGTCGGCGGTGCGGGCCTGTTGGTCGAGCGTATCCGCAGTCTCGGTCAAGCGGCGCGCGACACCGCGAAATCGGCCAGATCTTCCAGCGCGGCGCGCCAGTCGCTGGCCGGCAGGACCGACAGGGCCGCCTTGGCCTGATCGGCATAGTCGCCGGCGAGGTCCAGGGTCGCGCCGATGGCGCCCGAGCCGATGATCAGTTCGCGCGCGCGGGTGAAGTCTTCGGGCGTCCGCTCGCCCTTGGTCACGGTGCGCTCCCAGAAGGCTTCCTCGCGGCCGCGCGTGCGGGCGACCGCCAGAAGCAGCGGCAGGGTCGCCTTGCCCTCGTTGAAATCGTCGCCGGCGTTCTTGCCCAGAGCCTCGGCCGTCGCACCGTAGTCCAGCGCGTCGTCGGCCAGCTGGAAGGCGATGCCCAACGCCATGCCGTAATCGCGCAGAGCTTTGATCGCGGCCGGATCGGCGCCGGCGCCTACCGCGCCCGCCTCGGCGGCGGCGGCGAACAGTTCGGCGGTCTTGGCCGAGATGATCTGCAGATAGGTGGCTTGGTCCAAATTGAGGTCGTGGGCGCGAGTCAGCTGCAGCACTTCGCCCTCGGAGATGACCCGCGAAGCCTCGGCCAGAATGCCCAGGGCGCGCATCGAATCCGTCTCGACCATCAGTTCGAAGGCGCGGGCGAACAGAAAATCGCCGACGAGGACGCTGGTGGGCGCGCCCCAGATCAGGTGGGCCGCGACCTTGCCGCGACGCAGTTCGGACGCATCGACGATGTCGTCGTGCAGAAGAGTGGCGGTGTGGATGAACTCGACCGCAGCCGCCAGCTTGCGCGGCGCGACGATGTTGTCCGTCGCGCCCACGGCGCGCGCAGCGGCGACGGTCATCAGGGGGCGCAGACGCTTTCCGCCCGCCGACACCAGATGTTCGGCCAGTTTCGGAATGATCGGCACATCCGACTGCATCCGATCCAGGATCAGGGCGTCCACGGCCGCCATATCGACCTCAGCCAGCCGGACAAGGGCGTTGACGTCCCCCTTCGGGCGGTGAGCGGCGGCGATGGCGACGTCCAAACGAATACTCTTTCACTGGCGCGGCGGGCCGCGGGAATGGCTTTTTGCGGCCGGGCCGGCTTGCCCCCGCGAGTTGCGGCGCACAATGATGTTCGACCCCTTGAGGGTCAAGGAGATTGAGGCTTGGAGCCGGTCGAAACCCTGCCGACGACGATCGTCGAGAACGGCCTGTTGAACGGCCGGGTGCGCTTGCGTCAACCCGCACGCGGCTATCGCGCCGGGATGGATGCGGCCTTGCTGGCAGCGGCGGTCCCGGCCGAGGCGGGCCAGAGCGTGATCGAGGCGGGCTGCGGGGCGGGCGCGGTCCTGATGCAGATCGCGGTGCGACGACCGGGCGTGACCCTGACGGGACTGGAGCGCGATCCAGCGATGGCGGCGCTGGCGACCGAGAATGCGGCTCTGAACGGCGCAGCTGGATCCGCTGTGATTCGTCACGGCGACGTGGCGGCCGGGTTTCGGGCCCTGGGCGTGGAACCGGCCGACTGGGCCATATCCAATCCCCCCTTCTTTGATGACGCCACGGCGTTGCGCGCCCCGGCCGAAGGCAAGCGGGGCGCCTGGATGGCCGACGACGGGCTGAAGGCGTGGACCGATTTCCTGTTGAAGGCGGTGAAGGAAGGCGGACGCATCGTGGTCGTTCACCGCGCTGACCGACTGGCCGATCTGCTGGCTCTACTGGGCGAAAAGGCGGGGTCGTTCGCCGTGCGGCCGATCCACCCCTTCGCGGACGAGCCGGCCAAGCGGGTGTTGGTGCACGCCATCAAGACCGGGCGCGCGCCGCTGCGGCTGCTGCCGGCGCTGATCTTGCACGACCGCGAGGGCGGCAAGCACACCCCCCAAGCCGAGGCCGTCCTGCGCGGCGAGGCGTCGCTGGGATGGTGATCGGGTGGTCAATCGCGACCGGAACGCCTAAATGCCGCCTCCTGACGAAATCGAGCCCGCCCCGTGTCACCCGACGACCTTCCGCATGACCTTCAAGACGGCCTGATCGCCGTCGGCGAGGCCGCGCGCGACCTGCGCGAGCCGTGGTGGATCTTCGGCGGAGCGGCCATGGCGCTGTATGGCCTGACCGACATCCATGTGCCCGACATCGACGTGTTGTGCGCGCCGCGTGATGCGCGCAGCCTGCTGGGCGCGCTGGGCGGCGTGGTGATACCCGATCCGGGCGAAGGCCTGTTCCGCTCCGCCGTCTTCGGGCGCGCGCCGGATCAGCCGATCCTGGTCGAGGTCATGGCCGATCTGGAGACACGCGACGGCGGCGACTGGGCCCTGGTCGCCTTCGGCTCGCGCCGCCGCGTTTTCGTCGAGGACACGCCCCTATTCGTCCCGGACATCCGGGACCACATCGCCCTGTATCGCCTGTTCGGCCGCCCCAAGGATCTAGCGCGCGTCGAACAGCTTGAACGACTGATCGCCTGAATGCCTTTCCCCTTCCAGATTTCCGCCACCGAGGGTCGCGCCCGCACCGGGGTGCTGAAGACCGCGCGCGGCGACATCCGCACCCCCGCCTTCATGCCGGTCGGAACCGCCGCCACGGTCAAGGCCATGACGGTGGATCAGGTCAAGGCGACCGGCGCCGACATCTTGCTGGGCAACACCTATCACCTGATGCTGCGCCCCGGCCCCGAGCGGATGGAGCGTCTGGGCGGCCTTCACAAGTTCATGGGCTGGGACAAGCCGATCCTGACCGACAGCGGCGGGTTCCAGGTCATGTCCCTGGCCGGCATCTCCAAGGTGAAGGAGGAGGCCGTGACCTTCTCCAGCCACATCGACGGCTCCAAACACGTTCTGACGCCCGAGCGGTCGATCGAAATCCAGGCCGACCGGATCGGCGCCGACATCTCGATGCAGTTGGACCAGTGCGTCGCCTATCCGGCCGAGAAGGATGCAGCCAGAAAGGCGATGGAGCTGTCGATCCGCTGGGGCGCGCGGTCCAAGGCCCGTTTCGGCGAGCGTGAGAACCAAGCCCTGTTCGGCATCCAGCAGGGATCCACCTTCGAGGACCTGCGCCGCCAGTCGTCGGAACAGCTTCAAGAGATCGGCTTCGACGGCTACGCCATCGGCGGTCTGGCGGTCGGCGAGGGCCATAAGGCGATGTGCGAGGTGCTGGACTACGCGCCCGAAATGCTGCCCGCCGACCGTCCGCGCTATCTGATGGGGGTGGGCAAGCCGGCGGATCTGGTCGAGGCGGTGTATCGCGGTGTGGACATGTTCGACTGCGTCCTGCCGACCCGCGCCGGCCGTCACGGTCAGGCCTGGACCTGGGACGGGCCGCTGAACCTGAAGAACGCCCGCTTCGCCGAGGACCAGGACCCGCTGGACCCGACAATCGACGGCCCATCATCGTCGTATTCGAAGGCTTATCTACACCACCTGATCCGCGCCGATGAAATCCTCGGCAAGGTGCTGCTGAGTTGGCACAACATCGCCTTCTATCAGGCGCTGACGGCGGCCATGCGCGCGGCGATTTCCGAGGGTCGTTTCGAGCAGTTCAGGCGCGACTTCCACGCCCGCCACACTGCGAACGGCTGACGCCTAAGGGTGCGGTCTGAACCAGCTGGGCGCCGCCGGCGGCGCGCAGTTCCGCTGCATGCCCATCCCCTTCAGGAAGGCGCGGCGCATCCGGCCGGACTGGATGGCCGGTTGAACGTGCTTTGAGTGCTGTTCGGCGCCGCTCAGTCGACGAATCCAGTTTCGGCCAGGAATAAAGTCGGTCGTCGTGTCGCGTATGGCGTTCAACGCCGCCTTGGCCGCCGCGTCCGCCGCCCGCTCGCTGAGATAGGAGCCGTCCTGACGCGGCGGTTCGTCCGTGTCGGGTCCCAGCGCTTCGTCCAACCGTGCGACCTCTGCGCCGATGGTCGTGCACTGATTCAGATTGCGCAGATCGTAGGGATTGGCTTCGGCCTGAAGCAGCACCGTCGGAATCATCTGACGACGCAGGTTGAAGTCCTCCAGCGGCGCCGTCGCCGCCGCCGCGAAGCCCGCCCCGACCTGTTCGGCGCCGCCCATCGCCGACCGACCGGCATTGCAACCGGAAAGCGCAACAAGACTGACTGCGAGAAGAAGGCGTTTCATGGGTTGGCTTAGACCACGCGTGGGCTGGCGATTAAAGCTTGGCGGCGGAAGCGGTCGGTAACGAAGAATTCTCTGATTTCAGGTCACTTTGACCTGTCGTTGGAGTTCGGTCGTGCCTTACATCGCCAAGAGCCTGGAAGCCCTGGACGCCCCTGCCGGTCCGTTCCAACGTCTTACGGAACTGGCCTGCACGATTTTCGATGCGCCCGCCGCCGTCGTCACCCTGGTCAGCGGCGACAACGCCGTCCTCTGGTGCAGCGATCGTGAACTGGTTCGAAGCCTACCGCGCGAACGCACCCTCGGCGACCGTCTGCTGCGCCAGGGCAAAGGGGCCGTCCTGGTGGTCGAAGACGGTCTGGCGGACCCCGCAGCGCGCAATCATTTCCTGGTGGCGCCCCCCTATAATCTGCGTTTCTACGCCGGCGTAACGATCTGCGGCCCGGACGGTCAGCCGCTGGGCGCGTTCGGCGTCATGGATCGCAAAGCCCGCTTTCACCCCTCCGACGCCCAGATCGCGACGCTGCGCACGCTTGGCGCCATGGCCGAAGACATCATCGCGTCGCTGGAAGTCGGTCGCGTCAGCGATGAGCGCCACGGCACGCTGGAGCTGATCGAAAACATGGCCGGGGTCGGTCATTGGCGGTTGGAACTGGCCAGCGGCAAGGTCCACTGGTCCGACGAGGTGTTCCGCATCCACGGTCTGGATCGCAAGACCTTCGATCCGCAGGTCGATTCGGCGATCGACCGCTATCATCCCGACGACAGGCCCGGATTATTGGCGGCGATCGCACACTCGGCCAAAACCGGCGATGGCTACAAAATGCGTCTTCGGCTGATCCGCGCCGATGGCGAGGAGCGTGCGGTTCTGACCCAGGCGCGCGCCGAACGTGACGACGCTGGGATCGTGAAGGTCCTTTACGGCGTGTTTCAGGACATCACGGACCAGCAGGCCCAGATCGCCCGCGCTCAGCGTGACGAGGCGCGCTATCGGCTGCTGGCCGAAAACGTGGGCGATGTGATCACCCGCGTTCGTCCAGACGGCACCAGCAAATATATCTCGCCGGCGATCGAAAGCCTGCTTGGCTGGACCACCGAAGAGATGAACGGCCGGCCCATGGACTATGTCCATCCTGATGATCGGGAGATGGTGACCCGGGCCGTGCTGGGCACCATCCACACCAAGGAGCCCTGCCGCCTGGAGCACCGCGCCCTTCATCGCGACGGTTCGATCGTCTGGGTCGAATGCACCTTCCGCGCGCTGGCCGCCGAGGTGGGCAAGCCGTCGGAGGTGGTTGTGGTCATCCGCGACATGACGGATCGCAAGATTCTAGCCGACGAACTGGTCACCGCACGCGACCGGGCCGAGGCGGCGGCGGCGGCCAAGAGCGAGTTCCTGGCGAACATGAGCCATGAACTGCGTACGCCTCTGACCAGCGTCATCGGCTTTTCCAACCTGCTTAAGGCCAGCGAGGCCTTGCCCGAGGCCGAAAAGGGCTATGTCGCGCGCATCGCCACGGCAAGCGAGGCCCTGCTGTCGGTCATCAACGACGTGCTGGACTATTCCAAACTTGAAGCCGGCATGATCGAGCTGGAGCCCCAGCGTTTCGACCCGGCTGCCCTAGCGCACGAGACGGTCCAGATGATGGAGGCCCAGTGTCTGGCCAAAGGTCTGGCGCTGCACGTCGATCTGGCGCCGGACTTGCCGGATCGCCTGATGGGCGACCAGGCCCGTCTTCGGCAGATTCTGCTGAACCTGCTGGGCAATGCGGTGAAGTTCACCAGCCAGGGCTCGGTCAGTCTTTCGGTCGGCGGAGCCTTGGAGGCAGACGGCGCATGGCGGCTGACGGCGGAGGTGACCGATACCGGCATCGGCATGAGCCCTCAGACCCACGCCCATCTGTTCGAACGTTTCTCGCAGGCGGATCGGTCGACGACCCGGCTTTACGGCGGCACCGGCCTGGGGCTGGCGATCTCGCGGCGGCTGGCACGGGCGATGGACGGCGATATCGTCGTCACGAGCCAGCCCGGCCTGGGATCGACGTTCACGGTGACCGTCCCGCTGCACGTCGCCGAGGGCGGATCGGAAGACGAAGGGCCGCGCCTCAGCGTCATGCCCGAGGGACGTGTGTTGATCGCCGACGACGCGCCGGCGAACCGCGAGCTGATCAGCGTCATCCTGGTCGGCATGGGACTGGAGGTCGCCACGGCCAGCGATGGGGCCGAGGCGGTGCATGCGGTGCAGTCCGAAGTCTACGACCTCGTCCTGATGGATATGCAGATGCCGGTCATGGACGGCCTGACGGCCACGCGCGAGATTCGCCGCCTCGAGCAGGGCGGCGCACGCCGACTGCCGATCATCGCCCTGTCCGCCAATGTTCAGCCGGACCAGATCCAGCTGTGTCGCGACGCCGGCATGGACGACCACCTGGCCAAGCCGCTGCAACTGCCAGCCCTGGTCGCCACCCTGTCGAAATATCTCGACAAATCGAACGCTCCTATCGCGGCGTATGCGACTGCGCCCGGTCGTTTCGCGACCCACTGAAGGCAAGGCCCGGACAGCAAAAAGCCCGCCGAAGCGGGCTTTAAATGGTACGTCCTCTCGGGCTCGAACCGAGGACCCTCTGATTAAAAGTCAGATGCTCTAACCAACTGAGCTAAGGACGCACCGCGCGACGTCGGGGCTGGCCCGAACCGTCGAAGGGCGCCTTCTGTTGTAATCCGGCCTTCCGGTCAAGACCCGGTTTGCTACTCATTGGGCATGAAACCGTTAAATGGCGTCCGCATCATCGAATTCGACGGCTTGGGGCCGGTCACCTTCGCCGGAATGATGCTGGCGGACCTAGGGGCGGAGGTGGTGCGTCTGACGCGCGACGCCTCCGCCGGACCGGCGGTTTTCGACGAGGTCGGAGGCGAGGTCCTGCATCGGGGACGAGCGGCCGTTCCGGTCGATCTGAAATCACCGGCTGATCGCGAGCGCATCCTGCAACTGATCGATGGGGCCGACGCAGTGATCGAGGGCTTTCGGCCCGGCGTCATGGAGCGGCTGGGCTACGGCCCCGACGCCCTCCAGGCGCGAAGGCCCGCGCTGGTATTCGGACGTGTGACCGGATGGGGTCAGACGGGTCCGCTGGCGAATGCGGTGGGGCATGATCTGAATTACATCGGCCTGTCGGGCGTGCTGCACGCCATGGGCGAGGCGGATCGTCCCCCCTCCCCGCCGTTGAATCTGGTCGGAGATTACGGCGGCGGGGCCATGCTGCTTGTAGTCGGGGTGCTGGCTGCGCTGGTGGAGGCCAGGACGACGGGCAAGGGACGCGTGGTCGATGCCGCCATGACGGATGGGGCGGCCCTGCTGGGCGGCCTGTTCCAGGCGTTGCGGGGACGAGGACTGTGGAGCGACCGGCGCGGATCGAACCTGCTGGACGGGGGAGCGCCCTTCTATCGCTGCTACGCCTGTCGCGACGGCGAGTTCGTGGCGGTGGCGGCGTTGGAGCCGCGTTTCTACGCTGCGCTGCTGGCCGGCCTGGAGATCGATCCGGCTGATGCGGTTCAATATGATATCGCCGCCTGGCCGGCCCTGCAGGCGCGGCTTGCGGCCTTGTTTGCGAGCCGAGACCGCGACGACTGGAGCGCCCATTTCGCCGGGACGGAAGCCTGTGTCACGCCTGTGCTGAGCCTGGCCGAGGCGCCGGATCATCCGCACAATCAGGCGCGTGGAACATTCCAAAGCGGCCTGCCGCAAGCCGCGCCCCGCTTCGACGGCTTATGTGCTGCGCCCGCCCCCAAGTTCGAACTGACCTTGGATCAAATGGTCACAAAATGGTCCGATCCCGCAGGATGACCGACGCAGATTTCGGCGCTAAGGGAACAGCTTAGCGCGACAGGCGTTGATCGGCGGAGACCGGGGACTTTCATGACACGCTCGATTTTTGTCTTGGCCGCCGCCGCAAGCGTGCTCGCGCTGTCGGCCTGCGACGACCGTCCTTCGCGCTCGGACGACGACTATCGCGAGATGTCGGTCGAGGCGGCGCCCCCGCCCGTCAAGGAAGAAGCTCCCCCGCCCGCGCCAGAGGTGCAGGACCCGACGCCCACGCCCCCGCCGTCCACGACGCTGCCGCCCGAGGAACGCTCGTCGGAGCAGTCGGTCCAGCCCGAGAGCGAGACGCTGTTCTACTGACGAACAGGTTTGCCGGGGGGCGTCCTTTTGACGAAAGATCGAGTTTGACGTTCAGGCCTACCCTGCTGGTCGCCCTCGCGGCGTTTTCGGCCTGCGCCCATGCAGCGGCGGCGGAACCCCGCGCGCAGATCCGGGGCGACATGGACGGCGATCTGCGGCGGGCGCTGGAGCGGGCCGTGGGCGAGGTGGACGGCGCGCCGGCCAGCCGATTCGAGGCGCGTCGTCGCGCCGAGAGCGCCGTGACCTCGGCGACTGCCCTGCTGCGGTCCGAAGGCTACTATCAGCCGGTCGTCGAAGACATCGTCGAGGGTGAGGAGACGCCGATCGCGGTGGTCTCGGTGGAACCGGGGCGCCGTTTCCTGCTGACCGATCCGACGATCCAGTGGGCCGACCCCGCGCCAGAGGCCGAGGCGGCGGACAAGGCCAAGACTGCGATCGCGCTGAAGGCGGGCGATCCAGGCAGAGCGGCAGACGTAATATCCGGCGAAGGTCGGGCCGTGGCGGCGCTGGTGCGTGACGGCTATGCCGACGCCAAGGCCAATCCACGCCGTGTCGTGGTGGATCATGCGGCCTTCACCGTCGCGCCGGAGTATCGCATCGCCTCCGGCGCGCTGGTGCGTCTGGACGGCGTGCGCCTGACCAGCCAGGGCCGCACCAATCCCGCCTGGGTCGCAGGCCTGGCGCCGTGGAACGAGGGCGATCGCTACGATCCCGAACTGGTCGCGGAGCTGGAACGCCGGCTGCTGGACACCGGCGTCTATGACGGCGTCAGCGTCGCGCTGTCGCCGCTGGATCAGATCACCGCTGATGGTCATCGCCCCGTAGTGGTCAGCCTGCAAGACCGCCCCCGTCGCGTGCTGGAGGCCGGCGCCACCTGGTCGACAGCCGAGGGCGCGGGCGTGGACGTGATCCAGACCCGCTACAATCGCTTCGGCCGCGCGGATACCCTAAGGCTGGAGGCGCGCCTGGCCGACATCGACAGCCGGATCGGCGCCGATCTCTCCCTGCCCCACTGGCGTCGGCCCGGCCGGACGCTGAAGCTGGGCGCGGCGGTCGTCAACGAGGACACCGACGCCTATCTGCGTACAGCCTTAGTTCTGTACGCCGACCTGCAACAGCGGATCGGCAAGACCTCCTATTTCAACTACGGGATCGGGCTGGACGCCGGGCGCTACAGCGAGACCCGCTACGACTTCACCACCCTGCCCCCGCAGCGCGTGACCTTCGACCGTGATCTGGCCATCATCACCGCGCGGACCAGCGCCTACATCGACCATTCCAACGATCCGCTGAACCCGACCAAGGGCTGGCGGGTCAATCTGGCGGTGCAGCCGACGGCGGTGACCGGCGAGAGCAACATCCTGTTCCTGCGGACCGAAACGCAAGGCACCGCCTACTTCCCCATCGCGGGTGATCGCACCATTCTGGCCGGGCGGATGAAGATCGGCTCCATCGTCGGCGGCAGCGAGCTGAACGTGCCGGCCGACCGTCTGTTCTATTCCGGCGGGGGCGGTTCGGTGCGGGGCTATTCGTACCAGAACGTCAATCCGCAGCTGCCGGACGGCACGCCGCGGGGCGGTCTGTCGCTGTTCGAAACCTCGTTCGAGGTGCGCCAGTCGATCGGTCAAAGCTTCCAGGCCGTCGCCTTCGTCGATGCCGGGTCCGTGGGCTTCCAGGAGACGCCGAACCTGACCAACATGCGCTATGGCGCGGGCGTGGGCGTGCGCTACATGTTGCCGTTCGGGCCGATCCGGGCAGACGTCGCCATGCCGCTGAACAAGCGTGAGGGCGACTCGGCCTTCCAGATTTACATCAGCATCGGGCAGGCGTTTTGACCGATACACCGCCCGAAGCCACGCCTGAAAGCGCAACGACGCCGGCAAAGGCCGCGCGGCCCGCAAAGCCGCGTCGCGGGCTGGTCAGACGCATCGCCCTGGGCGTGGGCGTGGTGCTGGCCGGACTGCTGGTGCTGATCGCAGCCGCGCTGGTCGGAGGGCGTTACTACATCGCCTCGGACAGCGGTCGCGACATGGTGCTGCAACGGCTTCAGGACCTGAAGATCAGCCGCTACGGCCGGCTGAAGGTCTATGGGCTGAAGGGCGATCTGCTCAGCGACTTCACCATCGACCGCATCACATTGGCCGACAGTCAGGGGATCTGGCTGGAGGCGAACAACCTCAGCATGGACTGGTCGTATCTGGCGCTGCTGGGCCGCAGCTTCCATGCGAACGACATCAAGGCCGAGACTATTCGCGTCCTGCGTCGGCCCGTAGTCGAGCCGCCCACCGGCGAGCCGCCCAGCCCCCAGCCGATCTCGGTCCGCATCGACAAGTTCGCGGCCAACATCGAACTGATGGAAGGTTTCTCTAAGGAATACGGCCGTTGGAGCCTGTCGGGGAACGCCAGTCTGCCGCGCACGGGCGCCAAGAGCGCGACGGTCAACGCCGACAGCCTGAACCGACCGGGCGATTTCCTGCGTCTGGCGGCGACATTCGGCGGCAAGCTGGAAGACACGCGCCTGAACCTGCGCGCCAATGAGGCCCAGGGCGGACCGCTGGCGGGCGCTCTCGGCTATTCGCCGGATCAGCCCTTCTCGGCGGTCGCGGTTCTGAACGCCGATGTGGTCAATGCGCGGGTCCAGACGGGACAGTTCGTCCCCCTGATCGTCCGGGGCCATTTCGGCGACAAGGGATCGCGCGTGGCGGGCTTCGCCGACTTCAGCAACTCGGATCTGCTGGCGCCCTTCGTCACCAAGATCGGCCGCACCGCGCGGTTCGGCTTCGCCATGGTCCCGACGCCGGACAAGGCCAGCCAGGGCGTGGCGTGGAAGCTGATTTCCGACAACGTCCAGTCCGAGGCGCGCGGCCTGATCCGCAACTCCGACCGCAGTTCGCCTGATGGAATCAGCCTCAACATTCAGACGGCCTCGTTGAGCCGGCTGGTCGGGTCCGATGTGGCGGGACCAGCGGCCTATTCCGGCCTGTTCAAGGGCGACGCCCAGACCTGGACGCTGGACGGCCAGGTCACCCTGCTGAACGCCAATGTCGCCAGCTATCGCGCCACGCGCATCGCCGGACCGCTGAACGTCGCGGTCAAGAACGGCCGCATCGATCTGGATGGCGACATTCGCGCCAACGGCGGATCGGGCGAAGGCATCATCGGGGGCCTCTTGGGTCCGGCCCCCCGCGTGCAGATGAAGGCGGCGCGGATGAAGGACGGCGCCATCCTGCTGACCAAGGTCGATCTGCAGGGCCAGGGCCTGACGCTGAACGGCTCGGGCTCGCGCAATCTGCTGGGCGGGATGAACTTCCGCGGCGAGGCGCAACTGACCGACGCCAGGCGCGTGCTGCCTGACGCGCGCGGCGCCTTCGGCGGTCCGATCCGGGCCTCGTCGGCGCGTGCCGGCGCGCCGTGGGTGCTGAACTTCGACGGACGGGGCCGCAATCTGACGGTGGGTCTGGACGAGCTGGATCGCCTGCTCGGCAAGACGCCGCGCCTGCAACTGGCCGGCAAGCTGAACGGCGGACGCATCGAGGTCGAGCGCGGCGAACTGACCGGCGCGGCCGGGCGCGCCGGGGCCAAGGGCATCATCGAAACCGCCGGCAAGCTGAGGCTGGCGCTGGACTGGAACGCGCGCGGTCCGTTCGCGGCCGGGCCGGTCGAGATCGGCGGCGACATGAACGGACGCGGCGCCCTGACCGGCACCCTGGCCCAGCCGCGCGTCGATCTGACCGCCGGCTTCCAGCAGGTGACGGCCGGCGCGCTGACGCTGAACAACGCCGACCTGACGCTGAGCTTCCGCAAGGGCGCGGATGCGTCGGACGGCCGGATTTCGGTGGTCAGCGGCTCGAACTATGGTCCGGCGCGCGCGTCGGGCAACTTCTTCCTGGGCGGCAAGCGCATCCGGTTGAGCGATCTGGACGTGGACGCCGGCGGCGTGACGGCCAGGGGCGCCATCGCCCTGTCCGACAGCATTCCCTCCAGCGCGGACCTGACCTTCTCGGCGCGCGCCGGGGCCTTCCTGGCCTCGGGCGAAGCCAACGGACGGGTGCGGCTGACCGACGGCGGCGGATCGGACAGCGCCATTCTGGATGTCAGCGGCCGCAATGTCCGGCTGGCGGGTCAGAGCTGGATCATTCGCAAGCTGGATCTGGACGGGCGTGGCACGCTGAACAACCTGCCCTTCACCCTGGCGCTGGACGTGGGCGGCCCCAACCCGGCCCAGTTCGATGGCACCGGCGTCTATTCGCGTCAGAACACGACCCACGGTCTGACGCTGCGCGGCGGCGGACGGGTGCGCGAGGTGGCGTTCACCACCCGCAGCCCGGCCTCGATCACCCTGAACGGCGCCACGCGCACGGCGCATCTGGATCTGGGCGTGGGCGGCGGCGTGCTGCTGGCCGACCTGCGACAGGACGCGCGCGGCGCCGCGATCCAGGCCGACCTGACCCGGGTCGATCTGGGCTCCATCTCGCCCGAACTGCGCGGCAGCGTGACCGGTCAGGTCGCCCTGCGCGGCGCCGGCAGCGACCTGTCGGGCACGGCCAATATCGCCCTTCAGAACGTGCGCAGCATCGATGCGCCGCGCGGCCTAGCCGTCGACGGACGCGTGGATGCCACCCTGGCGGGCGACCGGCTGAGCATCAAGGCGACGGCGGTCGACGAGGGCGCGGTTCAGGCGTCCGCCGATGTCGTGCTGCCGGTCGAGGCCTCGGCCGCGCCGCTCCGGCTGGCCATAGCCCGGACGCGCGAGATGTCGGGCCGGGTGTCGATCAACGGTCAGATCCAGCCGATCTGGGACCTGTTCCTGGGCGGCGACCGCAGCCTGGCCGGTCAGGTGGCGGGTCAGGCGACGATCGGCGGGACGCTGAACGCACCGCGCCTGAACGGCCGGTTCGATCTGAGCCAAGGCTCCTATCGCGAGAACGCGGTCGGTCTGGTGCTCAGCGACCTGACGCTGCGGACCCGGTTCGACGACACAGCCGCCCAGATCGAGACCTTCACGGCCAACGACGGCAAGGGCGGCACGGTGTCCGGCCAGGGCCGCATCGGCCTGCGCCAAGGCTCCGGGTCGAACGCGCAACTGATGCTGAACCGCTTCCGGGTCATCGACAACGATATCGCCGAGGCACGCGCCTCGGGCCCGATCACCATCGTGCGCGGCGCCGACGGCAATATCCAGTTGGGCGGCCGCATCGACATCGACGAGGCCAAGATCGAACCGGAGCTGCCCGGCGCGACCGGCATCGTCTCGATGGATGTGGTCGAGATCAATCGTCCCGGCGGCGATCCGGAGGAGACCGAGCAGAAGGCGCGCGGTCCGCAGATCGGCATGGACATCGTCCTGCGTTCCAGCGGCGGCAAGGTGCGGGTCAACGGGCGCGGCCTGAACGTGATCCTGGACGTGAACGCCCGGGTGCGCGGCACCATCGCCCAGCCGCAACTGACCGGCACGGCCAATGTGGTGCGGGGGGATTATGAGTTCGCGGGCAAGCGGTTCGTATTCGACGACACGGGTCGCGTCACCCTGTCGACCGATCCCAAGCAGATCCGTCTGAACCTGGCGGCGACACGTGAGGACGCGGCCCTGACCGCTTCGATCAACGTCACCGGAACGGCCGCCGAACCCAAGATCGCCCTGACCTCCACCCCGTCCCTTCCCCAGGACGAAATCCTGTCGCAGGTGCTGTTCGGACGCTCGGCGTCGCAGTTGTCGGCCTTTGAGGCGGCTCAGCTGGCGGCCGGGGTCGCGGCCCTGGCGGGCGGCGGCGGGTTCGACGTGATCGGCAACCTGCGCGAATTGGCGGGGCTGGACCGGCTGTCGTTCGGCGGCGATGCGTCTGCGGTGACGGTCGCGGGCGGTCGCTACATCACCGACGATGTTTATCTGGAGGTCATCGGCGGCGGGCAGAACGGTGCGGCGGTCAAGGTCGAGTGGCAGCCTCGACGCAACGTCGCCATCGCCTCGCAGTTCGGCGGCCAGGGCCAGACCAGCCTGTCGATCCGCTGGCGTCACGAAAGCCGCGAGGCGGGCGACCGTCGTCCGAACCGGGGCGGCCGCAACCGCTAGGCGCGGCGGCTGCCGCTATCAGGCTTTCCTCAGGCGCAACGGATTAGGCGGCCCAATTGCACGCGGCGAAAATGGTGCAACGGCGTGCAATTCTCCCAGCGCGCCGTTGTTTTTCATAACGAAAAAGACGGGACCGAATTGCACTGTGCGACGAAGTGCAATTTTGAAGGCCCAAAACACACGGCATCTGGTCAAGCATTGGCGACATCAAAGACCGGGCGCCGAATATAAGCCCGTTCGACATCGCGCTTAGATGAAAGCCGATACTAGCCTTCAAGCCACGGAAAAGGCGTAGGTTTGCTTCTGCATATGCGCTGGCTGCGAGGCGCAACCCGTCAGCGGGCGGCTAAAGAATCTTCAGCACCCGCTCGACCGGGCGACCGATCACGGCGCCCTTGTCGGTTTCGACGATCGGACGTTCGATCAGGATCGGCTGGTCGATCGCTGCGGCCAGGATGGCTTCGTCGTCTGCGCCGGCGTCCAGCAGCGCCTTGGCGTCGGCCTCCTTTTTACGCAGCAGGCCGGACAAACCGAAGCCGGTTCTGGACGCCAATCGCTGCAGCGTCTCGCGGTCCCATCCGGTCTTCAGATATTGGACCACCGTCGGCTCGACGCCCTGTTCGCGCAACAGGGCGAGGGCGTTGCGCGACGTGCTGCATTTCGGATTGTGGTAGAGGACGACCGACATCACGCCTCCTGCTTCAGACGATGCAGCAGCATGGCGCCCTGCAGCGACGCGACATAGATCACGCCCGACACGATCATGGCCGGCCAGGTCGTCAGGTTGATCCACAGCGGAAGATCCGGCGACGGCAGGGTCCCCAGCAGCCGCATCCCCAGATTGGCCACTACGCTGTAAGCGATCACCGCCAGCATGATGATCGGTATGGCGCGCGTCGTCGTGCGCCACTGCACCACCGCCAAGACGCTGTAGAGCAGGACGGAGAAGATGGCGCTCGAGGCGATCAAGTATGGCCACATGACCTTCATGAACTCGCGTTGAATCGCAGCCTGATCCGCCGACAGACCCATCTTGGCGTATTCCGCGCTCATCGCCGTCTCGAACCAGCCCGAGGTGAGCATCCACCAGGTCGGGATCAGGCCGACGATCAGGGCGATGACCAGCCCGATCACCATGGCGCGCGCCGAACGCTGAGCCTCGGCCATGCCGCGCGGCAGCTTCAGCGGGTTCATGGCGCGGAGCCAGAGGTCGATCGTCTTGCGTGTCATTTTGCGGCCCTGTTCGCGCCGGAACCTAGCGGTGATCGGCGATGACTTACAGGCCCCGACCTTCACCTTTGAGGTCGAGGCGTCTAGGGTCCGGCCGATGCGGATTCTGACCTCGGACCAGGCCGTCCTCGACCACGTCGCCGCGCGACGCGAGACGATCATCGGCCGCACCATCGATTGGGCGAACATCAACTCCGGCAGCCGCAACGCCGCCGGGCTGAAGGCTGTGCTGGATGTTCTGCAAGCAGCGGCGAGCGCCCTGCCCGCCCGTGTCGAACGCCTCCCGACGCAGGGCTCGACCACCGTCGCCGACGACGGGTCGGTGCGGACAGAGGCCCATGCCGACGCGCTGAAGATCACCGCCCGGCCGGATGCGCCGATCCAGGTCGTTCTGACCGGCCACTATGACACCGTCTTCCCCGCCGACAGCCGGTTCCAGACCGTGACCACGCGGGCCGACGGCGCCCTGAACGGGCCGGGCGTCGCCGACATGAAGGGCGGGATCAGCGTGCTGCTGGCCGCACTGGAGGCGTTCGAAACCCATCCAGACAGACACGGCGTCGGCTGGACGGTGCTGCTGAGCCCCGATGAGGAAATCGGCTCGCCGGCGTCCGCACCGCTGCTGGCCGAACTGGGCGCGCGCGGCCATGTCGGCCTGACCTACGAGCCGGCGCTGGCGGACGGCACGCTGGCCGGCGCCCGCAAGGGCAGCGGCAACTATCATCTGATCGTGACGGGTCGCGCCGCTCACGCCGGCCGCGCCTTCGACGAAGGCCGCAATGCGGTAGCCGGCGCCGCCATCATCGCCGCCGCCCTTCACGGACTGAACGGTCAGCACGAGGGCGTCACCGTCAATGTCGCCAAGATTTCGGGCGGGGGCGCGCTGAACGTCGTCGCCGACAACGCCGTGGTGCGCTTCAACGTCCGGGTGCCGGACAAGGCGGCGGCCGACTGGATCGACGCGTCGGTGCGGGCCATCGCCGCGACGCCGCCGTTCGAGGGTCTGACGCTGGATCTGCACGGCGGCTTCACCCGTGCGCCCAAGCCGATGGACGCCGCCCAGACCGCCCTGTTCGAGGCAGTTGCGGAGGCGGGCGCCCTGCTGGGCCAGCCCATCGCCTGGAAACCGTCGGGCGGAGTGTGCGAGGGCAACAATCTGCACGCCGCCGGCCTGCCGAACATCGACACGCTTGGGGTGCGGGGCGGCGACATCCATTCGGATCAGGAGTTCGCCTGGCCCGACAGCTTCGTCGAGCGCGCCCAGCTGAGCGCCCTGATCCTGTGCAAGATCGCATCGGGCGAAATCGATGCGGCCAAACTGAAATCCCTGCGGATGGAAACTCTGTAGAATGCTCGTCGTCCGTCCCGCCGGCCCAGCCGATCTCGATCATCTCCTGGAACTGGCCATCCTGTCCGGCCCCGGCTTCACCAGCCTGCCTGAAGACCCTGATGCGCTGGCCGATCGTCTGGAGCTAAGCCAGGCGAGCTTCGAAGGTCGCGTGCCGTGGCAAGAGGCCTGGTACACCCTGATGCTGGAAGACGGCGACACGGGCGACATCGACGGCGTCGGCTCGGTCAAGGCGACGGTGGGACTCAAACGACCCTTCTTCTCGTTCCGCGTCGTCAACAACACCGTCCAGTCGCCCTCGCTGGGGGTGAAGCTGGACCACCAGACGTTGGTTCTGGTCAACGAATGCACGGGCTGGACCGAGGTCGGTTCGCTGTTCCTGAAGGCGGATCGGCGAAAGGGCGGCGCGGGCCGTCTGCTCAGCCAGTCGCGATACATGCTGATCGGCGCCCAGCCCGAGCTGTTCGCCGACAATGTGCTGGCCGAGTTGCGTGGCGTCTTCACGCCCGACGGCGCCTGCCCGTTCTGGGACCATGTGGCGCACAAATTCTTTCCGATGGAGTTCGACCACGCCGACCGGATGACCGGCTCGACGGACAAGCAGTTCATCCTGGACCTGGCGCCGCGGCACCCGATCTATGTCGAACTGCTGCCTGAACCGGCGCGCGCGGTGATCGGCAAGGTCCATCCGCAAGGCGTGCCGGCCATGGCCCTGCTGGAAAGCGAAGGCTTTAGGCCCAATGGTCTGGTCGACATCTTCGACGCCGGTCCGACCGTCGCCTGCGGCCGCGACAATATCCGGACCGTGCGCGACGCCCGGCGCCTGACGGTTCAGATCGTCGAGGGCGTCGAGGCCGAACTACCGGCCCTTATCTCGACCGACAGCGTCGCCGCCTTCCGCGCCGTTCGCGCCAAGGCCGACATCGATGGCGACGTCGTTCGCCTGACCGCCGAAACCGCCGCCGCGCTCAAGGTGCGCAGCGGAGACTCTGTGCGAGTAAAATCATGACCCGTTTCACCTCCACCGATCCCGCCACCGAAGCGACCAACTGGGAGGGCGATGCCGCCAGCCCGGCCCAGGTTCAGGCCGCCGTCGACGCCGCCCGCACCGCCTTCCCCGCCTGGGCCGATGCGCCGCGCGCCGAACGGATTGAGGGCGTCAAACGCTATCAGGCCGTCCTGAAAGACCGCGCGCCCCAGATCGCCGAGGCCATCGCGCGCGAAACCGGCAAGCCGCTGTGGGAGACCAAGACCGAGGCCGCCGCCATGATCGGCAAGGTGGACATCTCGATCCGCGCCTATGACGAGCGCACCGGCGAACGGACCAGCGACACGGCGTTTGGCCGCGCGACCCTGCGGCACCGTCCGCACGGCGTCGCGGCGGTGCTTGGCCCGTTCAACTTCCCCGGCCATCTGCCGAACGGCCATATCGTCCCGGCCCTGCTGGCCGGCGATACCGTCGTCTTCAAGCCGTCGGAAGAAACGCCCCTGGTCGGTCAGGTGATGACCGAAGCCTTCGCCGCCGCCGACCTGCCGACCGGCGTGGTCAATGTGGTCCAAGGCGGGCGCGAGACGGGCGCGGCCCTGCTGGACGCCGGCATCGACGCCCTGATGTTCACCGGCTCGGGCGCGGCGGGCGCGCATTTCCGCAGGAAGTTCGCCGACGATCCGCATGTCATCCTGGCGCTGGAGCTGGGCGGCAATAACCCGCTGGTCGTGTGGGACGCGGCCGACGCCGAAGCCGTCGCGGGCATCGCGGTTCAATCCGCCTTCATCACCACCGGCCAGCGCTGCTCGTGCGCGCGTCGCCTGATCGTGCCGGAAGGCCCGCAGGGGGATGCGATCATCGAAGCCATCGCCGCCCTGTCCGACAGGCTGATCTTCGCCCCGTGGGACAGCGATCCCGAACCCTATGCCGGCCCGCTGATCTCGGCGCATGCGGCCGAAGCGGCGCTGAAGGCGTTGCAGGAACGGATCGACATGGGGGCCAAGGTCATCCGCGCCTCGGGGCCGGTCGCCAACCTTCCGGGCGCCTTCGTCAAGCCGGCCATCATCGACGTGACCGGGATCGACGTGCCGGACGAAGAGATGTTCGCCCCCTTCCTGTCGGTGACCCGCGTCGGGTCGTTCGACGCGGCGATCCAGGCGGCGAATGCGACCCGCTACGGCCTGTCCGCCGGTCTGGTCAGCGATGATCCGAAAAACTGGGACCACTTCATCCGCCGCATCCGCGCCGGCGTGGTCAACTTCAACCGGCCGACGACGGGCGCCGCCGGCGACATGCCGTTCGGCGGCCTGGGGGCCAGCGGCAACCACCGGCCCAGCGCCTATTACGCCGCCGACTATTGCGCCTATCCGGTCGCCAGTTTCGAGGCGGATGCGGTCGCCAACATCGAAGGCGAGATCAAGGGATTGCGATGATCAGCGCTGTCGAGGCCAACGCCGACGGTCTGATCGGACCGACCCATTCCTACGCGGGCCTATCGCCGGGCAATCTGGCGTCCAGCCTGAACAAGGGCGAGGCGTCCAACCCGCGCGCGGCCGTGCTTCAGGGCCTCGACAAGATGAAGACCCTGGCGGACCTAGGCCTGCCCCAGTTCGTCCTGCCGCCGCATGAGCGGCCGAACATTCCCTTCCTGCGGACCCTGGGCTTTGCTGGATCGGACGCCCAGGTGCTGGAGCGGGCCTGGCGGAGCGCGCCCTCGTTCGCCGCCGCCGCCTGTTCGGCCTCGCCCATGTGGGCCGCCAACGCCGCGACCGTGACGCCCAGCGCCGACGCCGCCGACGGCCGGGTGCATTTCACGCCGGCCAATCTGCACACCAATCTGCACCGCAGCCTGGAGCACCGGCAAACGAAGCGCGCGCTGGACGCCCTGTTTCCTGACGCCAGCCGGTTCGCCGTCCATGATGCCCTGCCCGCGGTCGCGCATCTGGCCGACGAAGGCGCCGCAAACCACGTTCGCCTGTGCGCCGAACATGGCGGCCGCGGCGTCAATCTGCTGGTCTGGGGTCGCGAGGCGTTCGAGCCTTGGGACGGCCCCTTCCCCGCCCGCCAGACACGCGAAGCGTCGGAAGCCATCGTGCGCCGCCACGAAGCCGGACGGCCGGTGCTGGCCCAGCAATCCCGCGCCGCCATCGCCGGCGGCACCTTCCATAACGACGTGGTCTGCGTCGGGGCGCTGGACACCCTGTTCTTCCACGATCTGGCGTTCGAGGACACGGCCGCAACCCAGGCCGCCATTCGCCGCGCGGCCGATGGTCTGTTCGAGCCGATCTTCGTCGAGGTCTCGTCCGCCGACCTGCCGCTGGCCGATGCGATTTCGAGCTATCTGTTCAACTCCATGCTGATCCAGGCGCCGGGCGAGGATCGCCTGACCCTGATCTGTCCGACCGAGACCCGCGACAACCCGCGCAGCCATGCAGTGGCGCAAGCGCTGGCCGCCTCCAACGGTCCGATCGGCCGGGTGCAGTATGTCGATGTGCGCCAATCGATGCGCAACGGCGGCGGACCGGCCTGCCTGCGGCTGCGTGTCGTGCTGACCGAGGCCGAGTTGGCGGCGACCAACCCGGCCATGCGCCTGACGGACGACCTGCATGCGCGTCTGTCGGATTGGGCCGGGCGCTGGTACCGGGACGAACTGCGCCCCGGCGATCTGGCCGACCCTGACCTGCTCACGGAAAGCCGCAGCGCGCTGGACGAACTGACGACGATCCTGAACCTCGGAACCGACTTCTACCCCTTCCAGAGAGGCTGATCCGGCCATGACGACCGCAGCACCCATGAGCCCCGCCCGCCGATTGAGAAATATCGTCGGCGGATCGGCCGGCAATCTGGTGGAGTGGTTCGACTGGTACGCCTATGCGGCTTTCACCCTGTATTTCGCGCCCGTCTTCTTTCCCAGCGAAGACCCGACGGCGCAACTGCTGAGCGCCGCCGCCGTGTTTGCGGTGGGCTTCTTGATGCGGCCCATCGGGGCATGGGTCATGGGCGTCTATGCCGACCGCAAAGGTCGTAAGGCGGGGTTGACCCTCTCGGTGACCCTGATGTGCACGGGTTCGCTGATCATCGGCGTGACACCCGGCTATGCCACCATCGGACTGGCGGCGCCGGCGCTGCTGCTGTTCGCGCGGCTGTTGCAGGGCCTCAGCGTCGGCGGAGAATACGGATCCAGCGCCACCTATCTGTCCGAAATGGCCGAGCCGCATCGCCGAGGCTTCTGGTCCAGCTTCCAGTACGTCACCCTGATCTCGGGTCAGTTGATCGCCCTGCTGCTGTTGATCGTGTTGCAAAATACGTTGAGTGAGACGGCGCTGGCCTCGTGGGGCTGGCGCATTCCCTTCTTCGTCGGCGCGGGCCTGGCGGTCGTCGTCTTCTGGCTGCGTCGCCGTCTGGACGAGACCCATAAGGCGACCGAGGCCAAGGACGCCCCGAAATCCAGCGCCGTGCAGCTGATCCTGAAACACCCGAAAGAGGCGTTCATGGTGCTGGGCCTGACGGCCGGCGGCACCTTGGCCTTCTACACCTACACGACCTATCTGCAGAAGTTCCTGGTCAATACGAGCGGGTTTTCCAAGAACACGGCGACCGAAATCAGCGCGGCGGCCCTGTTCGTCTTCATGCTGCTTCAGCCGGCGGTCGGCGCGCTTTCGGACAGGGTGGGACGGCGTCCCGTGATGATCGCTTTCGGCGTACTGGGGATGTTGTGCACCGTGCCGATCATGACGACCCTATCGACGGTCGAGAGCCCTTTCGTCGCCTTCCTTTTGGCGCTGGCCGGTCTGGTGATCGTGTCGGGCTACACCGCGATCAATGCGGTGGTGAAGGCGGAGCTGTTCCCCGCCCACATCCGCGCCCTCGGCGTCGCTCTGCCTTACGCCATCGCCAATGCGGTGTTCGGAGGCACGGCGGAATACGTGGCGCTCTGGCTTAAGGGCGCGGGCGTCGAGAGCGTCTTCTTCTGGTACGTGACCGGCATGATCGGACTGTCGCTGCTGACCTTCATCCGTATGCGCGACACCAAGCACAACAGCCTGATCACGCACACCTGACGCCGATCAGGCCGCGAACCGCCCGCCGCGCTGGGCGTAGGCCTGGGTGCCGCGGGTGAACACCTGGTCGGTCGGCAGGACGGTTTCGATGGCGAGGTCGTCCTTGCCTTTCAGCGCCGCATAGACCGGCCCGAAGTCCTTGAGCGTCTCGTCCTTCAGGGCTTCCAGGCTGTCGATGACGAAATAGACCTGCTGGAAATCGTCGATCCGGTACAGGGTGCGCATCACCCGCTCCAGGTCGAACCCCAGGCGGTTGGGCGACGGATCGTCCAGAGCAAAGACGCTCTCGGTCGCCGAGGAGACGATGCCGGCGCCGTAGATGCGAAGGCCGTCCACCTCCGTCATCAGGCCGAACTCCACCGTATACCAGTACAGGCGCGCCAGGTTCGGCAGCATGCCCAGGCTGGCCGCCCGCTGCCCGCCCTTGCCATAGGCCTCCATATAGGCGGCGAAATCGGGGTCGGTGAGCATCGGCACGTGACCGAAGACGTCGTGGAAGATGTCGGGTTCCTGCAGGTAATCCAGTTGGTCCGGCTTGCGGATAAACTGGCCCGAGACGAAGCGGCGATTGGCCAGATGGTCGAAGAAGACCTCATCCGGGACCAGGCCAGGCACACAGACGACGGTCCAACCGGTCAGGGCCTGAAGCTTGGGATTGATCACGTCGAAGTCGGGGATGCCGCCGGCGTTCAGGTCCAGTGCGTCCAGTCCCCGCATGAAGGCGTCGCAGGCGCGACCGGGCAGGATCTTCATCTGCCGGGCGTAAAGCGTGTCCCAGGTCTGATGCTCGACCTCGATGTAGGCGGCCCAGTTCTGGGGAATGGTCCAGTCGGCGGCCGCGCCCTCGGGCGGCTGTTCGAAGACGTATTCGAAGTCGGACATGGCGTATTCCTCTTTTGCCGTCATCCTAGCCCGGAGCCGCCACGGCTTCCAACCGTCAGTGAAGACGTTCGTCCAGCGGAGCGTGGTGGCCCATGCCGTCGGTGGTGAACCACCGCTCGGCGTCATCGGGCAGCAGGACGGAATCGCCGTCTTCAAGAGCGCCCTCGGCGGCGTAGGCGACAAAGCCGCCATCCTCGCCCAAGGCGAAGACGCGGTAGAAGGGCTGGTCCGGTCTGACCAGGCCGCTTTCACCTGCCGGTCCCTCATAGGCGTGATCGACATCCATCACGACGCCACGAAAGGCGTCGTCGCGGTGGCGGACGATCTGGCCGATGGCGAAGCGTGCGGTCTGAATGCGGGTCATCACACTTCATACGATTCAGCGCATGACCCCAATGCCTGCCGGTCTGTTCATCTTCCTGACAGAATGGCTTGGCGCGGACGATCTTGGCGGGTTAGGCTGACCAGGACGGGCGCCGCTTTGGACCGCCCACAACGGATGACGGCCCATGCCGGAGACCCACGGCGCGCCCCGACGGCGCGACGAGCGGTCCCAGCCTTCCCGTTCGCGGGATGCGTCGGGTCGAGATGCGCCGCTGTATGGCGCGCTCGATCTGGGGACCAACAATTGCCGGCTGCTGATCGCGCGGCCGTCACGCGAAGGCTTTCGCGTGGTCGACAGCTTCAGCCGCATCGTGCGGCTGGGCGAAGGGCTGTCGCGCACGGGCCTTTTGGACCCGCGCGCCATGGACCGGGCCTATGACGCCCTGGCCCTGTGCGCCGAGCGGATCGTCAGGAAGGGCGTCGACTCGGCGCGGCTGAGCGCCGTCGCCACCCAGGCCTGCCGGGCGGCCGAGAACGGCGCCGACTTCATCGACCGGGTACGCAAGGGCACGGGCCTGCGCCTGCGCATCATCGATCCCGCCGAAGAGGCGCGACTGGCGGTCGAGGGATGCCTGAACCTGATCGACCCAAAGGCCGAGGCGGTGCTGGTCATCGATGTCGGCGGCGGGTCGACCGAGATGTCGTGGCTGAAGCGCAGCGGGGCCGACTGGACGACCACCGCCTGGATGTCAGCGCCGGTGGGGGTCGTGACCCTGGCCGAGCGGCATCCCGAGCCGCCGAACTCCGGCGAGGCCTGGTACGAGGCCATGGTCGCCGACATGGGCGCGGCCATTGCAGCGGGCGGGATCGTCGACGAACCGTTGCTGGAGTTGTTCCGGCAGAATCGGGCGCATCTGGTCGGCACCTCGGGCGCGATCACCAGCCTGGCGGGCATCCACCTGAATCTGCCGCGCTACAATCGCGATCGGGTCGATGGATTGTGGATGACGCGCGCCGATTGCGAGGCCGCGGCGGATCGCCTGAAGGCGCTGGGCCCGGACGGCCGGGCGCGCGAGGCCTGCATCGGTCCCGATCGGGCGGACTTGGTGCTGGCGGGGGCCGCGATCCTGGAGGCGGTGCAGCGCGCCTGGCCGTCGGAACGCGTTCGGGTCGCGGATCGGGGCCTGCGCGAAGGCCTGCTGCTGCAACGGATGCGCGAAGACAAGAAGCCGCCGAGGGGACGGCGTCGTCGGCGCGGACGGGGGCGGCCAGCCCCCGTCGCCTGATCAGGCGGCGGGCGTCACGCGCACCGGCAGTTCGATGTCGCACACCGAGAAATCCGCGCCGCGCGCCTGACGCGCCTGCTGCGCCAGGGTCTGGAAGGTGGCGGAGTTGGTGTTGAGCACGGCGACCGTCGGACGTTCGGCTGCGGGCAAATCCGACGCCACGCGGACGCGGGTCATCTGATCCGGTCCCTGGACCAGACCATCCGGCGTGTCGCTGGCCTTCAGCGATCGCACGACATCCAGCCCTGAAACGACCCGGCCCCACACGGTGTAGCGTTTGTCTAGCGCCGGATAGGCCTGACGCATCAGGAAGAACTGGCTGTTGGCGGTGTCGTTGCCCTCGTCACGCGCCATGCCCGCGACGCCCGGGCAATAGAGAGCCCAACCGTGGACCTTCTTGTCGCTGGTGCCGGACATCAGGGCGTCGGGCTGGGTCTGGACCGGGATGGAATCGACAAAGCCGACCAGGGCGCCGACCGGAGCCGCCACCGGGGTGAAGGCCATGTCCGCGCCACGGCGGAAGGTGAACTCAGCCTTCAGGTCGGGATACCAGCTCTGCCCCTCGCCCGTGCCCAGCGGATCGCCGGTCTGGGCCATGAACCAGTCAATCACCCGGTGCCAGACCAGGTTGTCGAAGAAGCCGCGCGACGCCAGCAGCTTGATGCGCTCGACATGGGCGGGAGCGATCTCGGGCGCCAGTTCGACCAGAACCCGCCCCTTGTTGGTGTCTATGACCAGCAGGTTCTCGGGCGCGATGGTCCTCCATTCACCGGGCGGCGGCGGAGGCGCGGGAACGGCGGTCGCGTCTTGCGCCAGGGCGGCGCCCGCCGTCGCAGCCAGCACGGCCGCCGCCATCGCCATGGTTCGTATCGTCATCGTCCCTCCCCGTTTGCGAAAGCCTCAGCCGCCTGTCACTTCGGCGACCGGCTGAATGTCACAGACGCTGAAGGCCGCGCCGCGCGCGGCGCGCGCCGTGGCGATCCGTTCGGCGAAGGCGGCGCTGCCGGCGTTCAGCACGCGCACCGTCGGACGCTCGGCTTCGGGCAGGGCCGAGGCCATGCGGACGCGGGTCATGATGTCGGGATCGGTCACCTTGCCGTCCTCGGCGTCCGAACCCTTCTTCAGCTTGCCGACCACGTCCAGGCCGGACACCACGCGTCCGAAGGCGGTGTAGATGCCGTCCAGCTGTTCGCGCGCGCCCATCATCAGGAAGAACTGGCTGTTGGCGCTGTCCGGCGAACCCGAGCGGGCCATGCCCAGCACGCCGGGACAGAACAGGCCGTGGGCGTCGACCTTGAAGTCGGCGGTGACCATCATCTGGGCGTCGGGCTGGGTCTGGACCGGCAGATCGCCGACCAGACCGCGCACGCCCGCGCCGACGCTGGGCACCGCGACGAAGCCGGCGTCGCGTCCACGACGGAAGCTGAACTCGGCCTTCAGGTCCGGCAGTTCGCTGCCGCCCTCGCCCGTCCCCTTCGGATCGCCGGTTTGCGCCATGAAATCAGGAATGACGCGGTGGAACTTCAGACCGTCGTAGAAGCCCTGGTTGGCCAGGGTGCGGATGCGTTCCGCATGGTTGGGCGCGGCGACGGGGATCAGTTCGACCAGCACCCGCCCCTTCGACGTATCGATAACCAGCAGGTTTTCCGGCGCGATGGTGCGCCAGTCGGACGCCGCCGGCGCCGTTTGCGCTACAGCCGGCGCCTGGGCCGCGCCAGCCGCGAGAAGAGCGGCGACGGTCGCTGCGATGATGGCCTTACGCATGGTCTTGTCTACCCTAACCGTTCTTGACCTTGGCCCGCACGCGCTCGGCGATGGCGGGGCTGACGAAACTGTCGATCGCGCCATCCAGTCGGGCGATCTCCTTGACGAGGCGCGAGGCGATGGCCTGATGGCGCGGATCGGCCATCAGAAATACGGTCTCGATGTCCTGATTGAGGCGCTGGTTCATGGCCGTCATCTGGAACTCGTATTCAAAGTCGGCGACGGCGCGCAGACCCCGGATGATGACGCTGGCGTCCAGCTCTTCGGCGAAATGCATCAGCAGGGTCGAAAACGGCTGGACCACGATGTCGCCGCCGAGGGGCGCCATCTCGGCCTTCAGCATCTCGACCCGTTCGGCGGTGGAGAACAGCGGCCCCTTGTCGTCGTTCTGGGCCACGCCGATGACCAGCCGGTCCACCAGCTTCAGCGCGCGCTTGATGATGTCGGTATGCCCGTTCGTCACCGGGTCGAAGGTGCCCGGATAAAGTCCGATGCGCATGCGTGTCTCCCCGGCCTGTCGCGTGGCGTCAGCGTCGTTTAGCAGTTGCGAAATCAGCGGCCTAGCCGGCTGACGCCTTCGTCATCGTCATGATCCGCGATGCGTTGGGGCGCCTGCGCGCTCCAGGCCGCTTCGACCTTGGCGAGCAGGGCCGGGTCATTGGCGAACGAGACATCGTCGATAGCGATAATCGGACAGATGGGCGTGGCGCTGTTGCACAGGAAGGCGGCGTCTAAGGCGCTGATCTCGTCGAGACGGATCGGCCGCGTTTCACAGGTCAGCCCGATCTGGGGCAGCCCGCGCGTGATCAAGGCCTGGGTCACGCCCGCCAGCATGGGGGCCTGGGGCCAGACGATCCGGTCGCCCTGTACAAAGCCGATGTTCCACAGCGTGCCCTCTGACACCCGCCCTGCCCCATCGACAAACAGGGCGTCGTCAAACCCGGCGGCGCGCGCGGCGCGGCGCGCCCGAATCAGGCCGAAGGTGGCGAGATGCTTCAGATGCGGCGCCTCGCGTTCATAGGGCATGGCGGTGATCCGCACCCGGTTCGCCAGCGGCGGCGGCGCAGGGGAGACGCTGGTCATCACCTTCGGTCGGCCGACGTATGTCGGGTTGCGGTGGGCGATCTCGGGCGAGAACAGGCTGACGCGCAGCCAGCAGGCCTCACGGCCGGCGACGGCCAGCGCCATCAGACGCCGAAACTCAACCTCGCCATGGCTTTCGCCGAACAGTTCGACGGCGGCCTGCTCCAAACGCGCGAGATGGAGGTCGAGGCCGCGCGCGGCGCCATCCTCGACGCGGAAGGAGGTGTAGGCGCCGTAGTTGACCAAGGCCTGGTGGGCCAGATTATCAGGCGTGGCGGGAAGGCCGTCGATCAGGATGTCCATGCTCAAACGACCCTCCCCTGCTCCGCTACGCGGAAGCGGATCAGGCCTCGCCGCCCTCGTCGCCGGCGACATCGGCGTCATCCGCGCCGCCGCTTTCCGGCAGACGTTCGACCGACACGACCTTCTCGTCCTTGCCGGTGCGGAAGATGGTGACGCCCTGGCTGGAGCGGCCGACGATGCGGACCTGGTCGATGCGCGTGCGGATCATCTGACCGCCCGAGGTGACCAGCAGCAAGTCGTCCGTCTCCTCGACCGGGAAAGCCGCCGCCAGACGCGTGCCGGCGCGACCGCCAAGGCCGTGGGCCGTCAAACCCTGACCGCCACGACCGGTGCGGCGGTATTCGTAGGCTGAGGACCGCTTGCCGAAGCCGGTTTCAGTGACCGTCAGGATGAACTGTTCGGCGGCGCCCAGTTCGGCGATCCGCTCGACCGACAGAACGGCGTCGCCGGCGGCCTCGTCGTCGGCCTCGACAACAGGCGCGTCCTCTTCCGCATCCGCACCGGCCAAGGCCTTGCGCATGGCGTTGGCATGTTTGACGTAGGCGGCGCGTTCTTCCGGCGTCGCGTCGACGCGGCCCAGGATGGCCATGGAGATGACCTCGTCGCCGTCCTGCAGCCGCACGCCCCGGACGCCGGTCGAATCCCGGCCCTTGAAGACGCGCACGTCGTCGGCCTTGAACCGGATCGCGCGGCCCAGCGCCGTGGTCAGCAGCACGTCGTCGTCCGCCGTGCACAGGCCGACGCCGACCATGCGGTCAGAGCCTTCCAGCTTCATGGCGATCTTGCCGGCGCGGTTGACCGTGGCGAAGTCCGACAGCTTGTTGCGCCGCACGTCGCCGCTCGAGGTGGCGAACATGATGTCGTAGTCGCCCCAGGTCGTTTCGTCCTCGGGCAGGGGCAGGACGTTCATGATGCTGTCGCCCGGCTCGATGGGCAGCAGATTGACGAAGGCCTTGCCCCGCGACTGCGGATTGCCCAGCGGCAGACGCCAGGTCTTCAGCTTGTAGGCCTTGCCGTTGGTGGCGAAGAACAGGACAGGGGTGTGGGTCGAGGCGCTGAACACGCCGGTGATGGCGTCCTCGTCCTTCATCGACATGCCGCTGCGGCCCTTGCCGCCGCGATGCTGGGTCCGATAGGCGTTCAGGGCCACGCGCTTGACGTAGCCGCCGTGGGTGACGGTGACGACCATGTCCTCGCGCGGGATCAGGTCCTCGTCCTCCATCTCCCCGTCGCCTTCCCCGATCAGGGTGCGGCGCGGAACGGCGAACCGATCCTTCACGTCGATCAGGTCGTCGCGGATGATGGCCAGGACGTTCTTGCGGTCCGACAGGATGGTCAGGTGGCCCTGGATGGTGTCGGCCAGGCCATGCGCCTCGCCGAAGATGTCGTCGCGGCCCAGGCCGGTCAGACGCGACAGGGTCAGGGCCAGGATGGCGCGGGCCTGTTCGTCGGTCAGGCGGATCTTGTCGCCCTCGACGATGACGGTGCGCGGATCGGCGATCAGCTCGACCAGGGCCATCATGTCGCCGACGGGCCAGGCCTTGGCCTGCAGACGCTCGCGCGCCTCGGTCGGATCGGCCGAGGAGCGGATGATGTGGATCACCTCGTCGATATTGGCGACGGCGACGGCCAGACCGACCAGGACGTGGCCGCGGTCGCGGGCCTTGTTCAGCTCGAACTTGACGCGGCGAACGACGACTTCCTCGCGGAAATTGAGGAAGATCTGCAGCAGCTGGCGCAGGCCCATCTGCTCGGGCCGGCCGTGGTTCAGCGCCAGCATGTTGACGCCGAAAGAGCTCTGCATGGCGGTATAGCGCCACAGCTGGTTCAGGATCACGTCGCCGGACGCGTCGCGCTTCAGCTCGATCACGATCCGCATGCCCTGACGGTCGGATTCGTCGCGGACGTCGGAAATGCCCTCCAGCCGCTTCTCGCGCACCATTTCGGCAATGCGCTCGATCAGGGTCTGCTTGTTGACCTGATAGGGCAGTTCGGTGACGACGATGGCCTCGCGGTCCTTGCGGATCTCCTCCACCGAGGCGCGGCCGCGCACGACGACCGAGCCACGACCGTCGCGCAGGGCGTTGCGCGGCGCCGTGCGGCCCATGATCTCGCCGCCGGTCGGGAAGTCCGGACCGGGCACGATGTCCAGCAGGGCGTCGTCGGAGACGTTCGGATCATCCAGCAGGGCCAGGGCCGCATCCACGACCTCGCCCAGATTGTGCGGCGGGATGTTGGTCGCCATGCCGACGGCGATGCCGCCCGCGCCGTTGACCAGCAGATTGGGAATCCGGCTCGGCAGGACGACCGGCTCCAGCTCCTTCTCGTCGTAGTTCGGCTGGAAATCGACCGTGTCCTTGTCGATGTCGGCCATCAGGGCGACGGCGGCCGGGGCCATCCGGGCCTCGGTGTAACGCATCGAGGCGGGCATATCGCCGTCGACCGAACCGAAGTTGCCCTGGCCGTCGACCAGCATCAGCCCCATCGAGAACGGCTGCGCCATCCGCACCAGGGCCATATAGACCGAGGCGTCGCCATGAGGGTGGAACCGGCCCAGCACGTCACCGACCACACGAGCGCATTTCGAATAGCTGCGCTCGGGCGTCATGTTCAGGTCGTGCATCGAATACAGGATGCGACGGTGAACCGGCTTCAGCCCGTCACGGGCGTCGGGAAGCGCGCGCGAGACGATCACGCTCATGGCGTAATCGAGGTACGAACGCTTCAGTTCGTCCTCGATCGTGATCGTGGAAATGTCGGAGCCGCCGCCTCCCGGAACGATCGGAGATGCGGCGTTTTCGTAGCTGTCGTCGGTCAATGAAGCGTGGCTTTATGCGGCCGGAATCGGAACGTGATCCGCTGTGACGATTTCTAGCATTCCAGGGCCTCGGTGGCAAAGCGACGTCGCCGTGAAAGCCCGTCTCTGAAAGGACTTTCGACATGCGCGCCACCCGCCTCGCCGCCGCCCTTCTCCTCGCCTCCCCCTTGGCCCTGACAACCGCCTGCGCCGCGACCGGAAACGCGCCCCAGGCGGCCGTCGAACGCGCGCCCGTCGGCGCGACGGGACAGGCCGTTCTGATCAACGCCTCGGGCGCCAATATCGGTCGCGTCGATCTGCGTCAGGGGCCGACCGGCCTGCTGATGAAGATCGAGGCTTCGGGTCTGACGCCCGGGTGGCACGGCATCCACATCCATGCGACCGGTGAATGCGCCGCACCTTTCACCTCGTCCGGCGCCCACATCAACCACGGCGAGCCCAAGGCCCCGCACGGCCTGCTGAACGCCGCCGGGCCGGACGACGGCGACCTGCCCAACGTCTGGGCCGGTGCGGACGGCAAGGTGAACGCCGAACTGTTCACGACCCGCGCGCGGATTTCGTCCGAAGGCCCCGGCCAATGGCTGTGGGACGCCGACGGCTCCGCCATCATCATTCACGCCAACCCCGACGACCATTCGACCCAGCCCATCGGCGGCGCCGGCGATCGGGTGGCCTGCGCGGCGCTCAGCGCTAGCTGAGCCTTTCTACAGTACGAAGGATGGCCCGCTGGACAGCGTTCAGCGGGCCTTTTTCATGTGACATCAGCCAACGATCAGGAACAGATCAAGCCTTGGCGGCGCCGGCGCGCAAGCCCCGTTCCGCCAGGGCCACAAGGGCGACCCCGCCCATGGTGATGGCCGATCCCGTCAGAATCTGCGGCGTCAGGATGTCGCCCATGAAGCTCCAGCCTATGAACATCGACACAACGGGCGTGACCAGCAGATAGGGCGTCACCCGCCCCGCCTCGCGCCGCTGGACCAGCCAGAACAGCAGGGTGGTCGCCAGCACGGACGACACCACGCCCGCCCATAACAAGGACGCCCAGACCATGGGCGTGGCGTTCTTCACCGCCTCCCACTGGCCATGCTCGAACACCGCCGAGCCGAAGGCCATGACGGGAAAGGCCCCCAGCGCCAGCAGACCCTGCATCTTCAACGGCGGGATGGAGGTGGTGCGACGCGCGACCACCGTCGTCACGCCCCAAGCGGCGCCGGCCGCGATGGCGACCAGAATGGCCTTCCAGTCCTGCAACGCATGAGCGTCCAGCGTCATCCAGGCCACGCCGACGAAGGCCACGCCCATGCCGACCAAGGCCGCCTTGGACAGCCGCTCGCCCAGGATCAGGAAGGCGAACAGGGTGGTGAAGGGGATCCACAACTGGTTGGCCACGGTCACCGGGCTGACGTCCGTCGCCAGCCAATAGGCCGTGTAGGCCAGGCCGTACTGGATCGGCCCGCCGATGATGACGATCAGCATCAGGCTCTTCCAGTCCGGGAACGGCGGCCGCACGAAAGCGATCAGACAGGCGGTGGCGATGCCGAACCGGATGGCGCCGACCAGCAGCGGCGACAGCTCCTGCGTCGCCAGCTTGGCCCCGGCGTTGTTGACGCCCCACACCACGATGATCGCCACGATGGCGGCGATCTCCAGCCCCGTCAGGGCGTGGGGCCTCTTGGGCAGGGGTGCGGGCGCATGCGCAACTTCGGAATGCACGTCGGTCATAACCGCCCTATGGCACGACCCGACCGCCGCGTCGGCTCAATTTGGATGACCTCAGGTTTCCGCTCAGAAATCCGGCTTGGCGACCGCCTGCAGCGATCGCCAAGCCGGACTGCCTCAGAACGGGATGTCGTCGTTCAGGTCGTAGCTTTCCTTGGGGCCGCTCGGCTTGTTGGCGCCGCCGGTGGAGAAGCCCGAGGAATAGTCGTCATCGCCGCGACCACCGCCGTAGCCGCCACCGCCGCCGCCGTAACCGCCGCCCGACGAGCCGCCTTCCGAACGGCCGCCCAGCATGGTCAATTCGCCCTTGAAGCGGCTGACCACGATCTCGGTCGAATATTTCTCGACGCCCTGCTGGTCGGTCCATTTGCGGGTCTGGAGCGCGCCCTCGATGTAGACGGTCGAGCCCTTCTTTACATAGTTCTCGACCACCTTGACGATGTTGTCGTTGAAGATGACGACCCGGTGCCACTCGGTCTTTTCCTTGCGCTCGCCCGAGGACTTGTCGCGCCAGGTTTCCGAAGTGGCGATGGACAGGTTGGCGATCCGGTCGCCGTTGGGCATGGAGCGGATTTCGGGATCGCGACCCAGATTACCGACCAGAATGACCTTGTTGACGCTGCCCGCCATGGAAACTTCCTTCTCGTGTGAGGCGGCGACGACTTCGCCCGCCTCGTCAATTCAGTCCGATGTCTGACCGGGGCGACGGCTCATCGCCAGCCCTTTCGACAGCGAACCCGCTAAATCAGTGGATAAGCGTTAACCAAATGTTCCACTTCCGTTCCAGCTACGCAAGCCTTACTTGGCGCCAGGGTCGGCCGCGATAGCGACGGGACGGCCCGTCTCGTCGCGCTGGATGGCCCCGGGGATAGCCAGACGGCCGTCGCCGGTGCGGGCCATGGCGAAGAAGTGGCTGCCGTTCAGGCTCTTGCCGATCTTGACCCCCTCGCGGTCCACGAAGATGAAGCGGCCCTGATAGGCGCCGGCGATTTCCTGGTTCGATCCGCCCATGCGCAAGAAGCGAAGGCGCATTTCCTCCAGCCGCGCGGCGCATTGTTCCAGCTGGGGCTGGTTGTCGGCGATTTTCTGCAGGCGTGGCGGCGCATTGTCTGGCGTCGCCACGAAGTAGCAGGCGCCCTCGGCGAACTCATATTTGGGTTCGTTGGAGCAGGCGCCCAGCAGAACGGTCCCGGCGATGGCGGCGAGGGCGACGAAACGCATCAGTTCATTCCCGTGAATTGGCAGTTGCGATCCTGCTCGGCCAGGGTCCTGAAACGGTTGTTGTCATTGGACTGTTCCACCCGGCGCGGCACCAGACGCAGGGTCGTGTCGCCCCAGCGGCCGTATTGGGCGTCGCCCGGGCCGACGCAGGTCCCGGCGTAAAGCGCCTGAACACAGGCGTTCAGGCTCATGTTCGGCGACAGGGTGCGCCAGTCGGAGCCGGTGTGGCGCAGGCACGGGCTGCCGCTGGTCACGGGCGTGGGGCGCGGCGCAGGCGTCTGTTCGACGGAGGTCGGCGGCGGGGTTTCGGCCATCTCGACCTTCGGCAATTCGGGCGGCGGGGCGAAGGCGGCCGTCGGGGCGGCGGCCAAGGCGCCCGTCGCGTCCAGCCCCACATCCAGAGCGTCCGTCGCCAGGCCATTGCGCTGGGCGCAGACCGCCAGGGTCGCCATGCCGACGAACTGACCATCGACGAAGCAGCGCAGTTCCCGCGTCGGTTCCAGCGTGGGCGCCTCGGCCAGATTGACGACAAGGCCGCCCTTGGACGCCGGCGGCGCTTCCGTCGTCTTGTCGCCGCCGCCCGTAAAGATCAGGGCGAGCACGACGGCGATGACGATCGCCACGCCGGCGCCGACCAACAGGATGACGCGGTTGTCTTTCGGAAGGGCCATGAACGGGCTTTCGCGGATGAGAAGGTCAATAACTCCGACCCGGCCTCGGGCGTCAACCGCCTTGACCGGTCACGACCCCGATCAGGCCGTCAGGCGGCTCAGCGCAGCCTGATAGTTCGCCAGCTGCGTTTGCTGGTAAGCGGTCGAGGAGCCGTTGCCGGTCTGGGTGTTGGTTATGCCGCCGGTCGACGGCGCCAGGGCGCGGTAGGAGGACCGGACCGCTGTCATCGCCTGGGCCAGCGAATCGATGGCCGCCTTGATCGAGGCCGGATCGTTCAGGTTCAGCTTGTTCGACAGGTTCAGCCCATAGGTCTTGATCGCGTCCTTGTCCGGCTTCACCGGACCGACGAAGCCGGGCGTCAGGCCCAGCGCGCTCAGGGCGTCCTTGCCGATCGCTCCGGCGGAGATGACGGCGCCGTCCTTGTTGGCCGCCGTCTTGATTTCCAGCCGCTGGACGATGGGTTTGGCCTTCAGGTCGGTGATGACCTTCGCTTCAAGCTGGCGGCCAGAGGCGGCGGTGATCTTCTTGGCCAGGCTTTCCAGCGTGTCCTTGGCGTCGATGGTCACTGTTACGGCGCGGCCGCCGGCTGCGGGGCTGATCGAAAACTGATCCCCGACGCGGGCCGAGGTGGCGACGGTCAGCAGCTTGGAGTCCGCCTGCATGATCTGCCCCTGAGGCAGGCCGAGGCGGTCGAGAACGCTGGCGCCGCCCGCTGCGAAGCTCAGGCTGGTCGGCCTGGCCTGATCGCCGTCCGCGCGCCAGGTTCGGTTCGATTGAACCTGGCCGGTGGCGAGATCGATCTGGGCCAGATAGCCGGATGTGGGGTCGTCCTTGCCGGCGCCTTCCGCCCGGTTCGTGCCGGTAATCCAGACCTTTCCGTCCTTGATGGCGACGTCGGCGGCGGTGTCCGCGCCCGCCCCGCCGAAATAAGTCAGTTGGTCGCTTCCCGACGCCTGAAGGTTCGTCGACAAGGTGGCGATGAAGACGTCGCTGCCGCCGGCATGGGCGTTGGTCACCGTGGCGATATCGAGGGCGGTGTTCTCGGTATGGCCGGTCACGACGACCTTGCCGTTCTCGACCGATATGCCGGCGATCGCGCCGCTGGCGTAGCCAAGGTCACGCGTCGAAGCCAGGCTCGGTACGCCCTCGGCATCCAGGGTGAAGCGGCGCACGACCGCTTTCCCGTTTTCGACGCCCGCCGTGTAGAGGTCGTTTCCCGACACCGTCATGGCCTGAACCGAGTCGTCGCCGCTGGTGCCGAACTGCACGGTCGCGACGTTCACGCCCACGTCCGGACCGTTGATCTTGATCGGCTTTTCCTGGAAGGCCTGAAGATAGGAATCCCAGCCGCCCAGGGCCGCATTGCCCGGCATGGCTGATTTCGACCGTCCGGCGACATAGACCATGCCGTCGGCGCCGAAACGAACCTCGGTCGCCTCGTCGGCCGCCTTGGCGCCGCGCCGCTGGGTCCACAACTCCTGCCCCGACCTGTCGAACACAGAGACGAAACTGTCGGCCACGGACGCGTTTTCGCCGCTCTTGCCAGGTTCAAGCGCCCCGGTCACCGATCCGGCCAGGGCGACCCGGCCGTCGTCGTCGATAGCGATGGAGAAGCCGTTGGCGCTGGAGGCGGCGCCGAGCAGCTTGGTCTGCATCAGATTGCCGGCGGAATCGTATTTCATCAGGGCGACGTCGCGCGCGCCCTTGATCGGCTGACTGGCGTCGCCCGCCGTCAGTTCGGCGACGACCCAGACTGAGCCATCCGGCGCCACGGCGCTGGCCTTCACCGCTGCAACCCCCTCGGGAAGGTCGGCGTGCCCCACCCTGCCCTCGACCCAGAACGGATCGTCGACGCCCTGCTGGGCGGCCGGCGCCGCGCCGCCGTCGGCCTGGAACTTCAGCAGTTGGCCCGCCGTGCCGGTCTTGCCGACCCCTTGCGTCACATAGACGGCGTCGGAGGTGTCGACGGCCTGGAAGCTGATGGCTTCGCCGGTCCCGCCATTGACCTTCAACGCCCACTGATCCGGTCCGGCCGGCAGGGTGATGGTCTTGGTGCCGCTTTTGACCGTCTTCGGCTCGGCGGGGATCAACTGAGCGCTGATGCGCGTCGCGACGCCCGCGTCCTCCAGCTTGCCGTTCATATAGGCGGTGACATTGGCCAACGACCGATCGGTTGCGCCCATTTCGGACAGGTCCATGGCGATCGCCTGCTCCCCGGCCGCCGTCTTGACGGTCACGGAGAACTTCACGTCACCCTCGAACGCCTTGACCGAGGCGGTGGGGTCGCCGTCGTGGATGGGGGCGGTGACGAAACTGGTCGGCGCCCGTTCCAGCGCATAGGTGCTCTTGACCGAGGTCTGGGCCACACCCTGCACCAGTCGCATGTCTTCGAAACTGGCGGTGCTGAGATAGGTCGACAGTTCGGCCAGGCCTTCGCCGAACCGCTTGGACACCAGAGCGGCTTCCGACGCGCTCAGCCCCTTAACGCCAGCACGGTCGGCCAGGGCGCCCAACGTGTTCAGGCCCTGATACAGGGCGAACATCTTGCGGTAGTCGGTGGAGGCGCCGGCCAGATCCAGGCTGACATTGGCTTCATCGATCAGTCGACGGCCGCCCAGAGCTGCACGGACCAGATCGCTGGCCTTCGTCGGCGTCGCGTTGGACGACCAGGGGGCCGTCGGTTGCGTTTTCTTGGTTTTGACAGCCGGGCTGGCGGTCGTGGTCGCGCCTGACGACGACGTCCCCGTCGTCGTTCCGAAAAGACCCAGCAGATAGCTGTTGTTGATCATTCAGACGGCTCCGACCCTATCGTGCGGCGGGCGTCGATAAAGAACCGTTAAGCTGTCGGATCAGCCCTTGAACAGCGACAGGATGACTTGCGGCGCCTGGTTGGCGATCGACAGGGCCTGAACGCCGAGTTGCTGCTGGACCTGCAGGGCCTGAAGGCGGGCGCTTTCCTTGGCCAGGTCCGCGTCCACCAGATTGCCGATCCCCGCTTCCAGCGCGTCCGACAGCTTGCCGACATAGGTGGTGTGGCGTTCCATCTGCTTTGACTGGGCGCCCAGTTCGGAAAGACGGGAGCTTGAGGTCGCGATCGCGTCGTTGATCCGGTTCAGCGCGGCTTTGGCATCGGCTTCAACCAATAAGCTTGGCGCGGTAACAGCAGGCGTGGCCGAAGCGTCGGCCGCAAGCCCCAAGCCTGAAAGTGTCAGGTTTTGACGCTTCAGCTGGATGTTTTCCTGGCCGTCCGCACTAGCGATAAAGTTCAAGTCCCCAAGCGGCGCAGGAGGTGTCGCACCGTCAGTGCGTCCCGCGAGAATGTTTTCACCATCGAAAATGGCGTTGTCTGCAAAAGATTGGATCGACACCAGAAGCGATTGAAACTCCTGATCATACGATTTGCGCGTCGCATCGCTGGCGCTCGGGTCCGCCGCTGCGGTCGCCTTCTGCTTCAACTCGAGCAAGATGTCCGAGATCTGCTCGCCGGCCGCCAACGATACGTCGGCGATGGATGTCGCGCGGTTCAGGCTGGTGGTGACGGCTTCAAGCGACCCCCGATCGGCGCGCTGGCCCTGAGCCACCGCCCAGACCGCGGCGTTGTCGCGCGCGCCCTGAACCTTCAGCCCCGTGTTCACCCGGCTCTGCGTCGCCGCCAACTGGTCGTTGGTGCGGTTCAGATTCTGCAAGGCGATCATCGCCGAGGTGTTGGTGTGGATGCTGGTGGTCATGGCTTCAAGCCCCCGGACGTTCTGTGGGCTACAGCATTAACCATGAGTCGTAATCACATGGTTAACGCGCCGGAAACCATGATTGCGCCGTCCTGCGAGCCGGCGGCGTTAAGGAGTTTGAGCCCTCGCCTGTGCTTAGACGGCGGTATCGACCAGACGACCGCCGCGATAGGTCGGGTCGCTGTTCAGCTTTTCGACATCCTCGCGCGGCAACTGACGGATCACCTCCCCCGTCACCCGGTCCAGGACCTTATAGACGAAGCGGTTGTCGCCGACGGCCTCGATGGTCAAGCGAAAGCGGCTGGCGTCGTTGTTGTCGTTTTTCGCAACCGGCGCCGGCGTCGCCGGCTGCACGGCGATCGGAGCGACGGGAGGAATCTGGGGTAAGCTTACTGATCTCGCGACATTGTCTGTCATGGCTCCATGCGCAGGTCAGCCCACGCCCTCTAGAGAAACAAACGATCAGCCGGAGCGGTCGCGAAACCGCTCCGGCTGCGCGTCTTAGCGGAACAGGCCCAGCAGGATCGAGCTGCCCTGGTTGGCGATCGACAACGCCTGCACGCCCAGCTGTTGCTTGGTTTGCAGGGCGGTCAGCTTGGCGCTTTCCTTGGCCAGATCGGCGTCCACCAGATTGCCCACGCCGGCTTCAAGAGCGTCCTGAAGCTTGTTGACGAAGGTGATCTGACGGCCCAGCGACTTGGACTGGGTGCCCAAGGTGGCCAGGGCGCCGGTCACCGTACCGATCGCCGTGTCCACCGCAGTTGTGGAGGCGGCGGTGGCATCCAGGTTGCCGGCCGTCAGAGTGGACAAGCTGGCCAACGGCGCCGTCAGGCTGTTGACGCTGTCGAACGAGGCGCCGGTGATCGCCGAGGCGATTTCCGTGCCCAAGGCGTTGAAGTCAGCCAAGTAAGCCGTCTGCGCCGAACCGGTCGACGAGGCGATGCTGACGGACAGCGACTTCATCTCTTCCAGGGCGGAGGTGATGGTGTCGCCGGCGGCCAGAGCCACGTCGATGATCGACTGGGTGCGTTGCAGACCCGCGCGAACGGCGTCCTGCGAGGCGGCGTTGGCGCGTTGCGACGTGGCGATCGCGAAGATCGCACCGTTGTCCTTCGCCGACGAGACCTTCATCCCGGTGTTGATCCGGTTTTGGGTCATTTCCAGTTGAGCGTTGGTCTTGTTCAGGCTCTGCAGAGCGACTGCGGCGCCGTAGTTCGTATTGATGCTGGGCATTTCTAGCCCTCCTTTTCACTTCGTGAGAGCCCCGGCGTTTTGCCGGGGTGAGCGTTTTGCTCGGGGTTCAAGGCCACGACCCCGCCGCCGGGACGGCGAGGTCTCCGGGCCTTAGCGGAAGAGGCTCAGCAGGATCGAGCTGCCCTGGTTGGCGATCGACAGCGCCTGCACGCCCAGCTGTTGCTTGGTTTGCAGGGCGGTCAATTTGGCGCTTTCCTTGGCCAGATCGGCGTCCACCAGATTGCCCACGCCAGCTTCCATCGCATCCTGAAGCTTGTTGACGAAGGTGATCGAACGTCCAACCGATTTTGATTGCGTACCGAGCGTCGCTAGCGCGGTGGTGACCTCTTTGATCGCGTCATCGACGTTGGTGCTCGTGAAGTCTGTAATTGTGGTTCCTAAATATTTCGCAAGAGCAGTTTCATCTTTGAGCGCATTAGCCGTGCCAATCGTCTTCGTTTCAGTGGCACCCGTTCCCGTTTGCACGTTCACTGCGGTGCCGCCTGTAGAATCTGTCGTCAGCAAATTGACATTATCGAAAGAAGCTCCGTCGATCGCCGCCTTAATTTCCGCTCCGAGCGCTGAAAAGTCCGCTTGATACGAAGCCAAGGCGGTGCTGCCAGTAGCCGATGACGCGATATTGACGGCGAGCGACTTCATCTCCTCCAAAGCGGAGGTGATCGTGTCGCCAGCAGCCAGGGCCACATCAATGATGGACTGACCGCGTTGCAACGAGTTGCGCACGGCGTCTTGCGCCCCAACGTTGGCGCGCTGCGTTGTGGCGATCGCGAAGATCGCGCCATTGTCCTTGGCCGAAGACACCTTCATGCCGGTGTTAATCCGGCTCTGGGTGGTTTCCAGCTGGGCGTTGGTCTTGTTCAGGCTCTGCAGGGCGACTGCGGCGCCGTAGTTCGTATTGATGCTGGGCATTTCTGGCCCTCCTTGTTCACTTCAGTGATTTCCGGCGTCGTTTTGCCGCCGGGAGCTTTTTGCTCGGTGAGTAAGAAGCAATTGCCGGGCCATTTCTGATCCGCACAAAAGCCCACAACTAACTGATTTTACTGGTTTACCTTTGATTTACCCTCCTTCCTACCCGGCAGCTCTTGCCGGGCTGATCCGCGCACAGGGCAAGATTTGCCGGGTCCACGTCGAGTTGGTCTGCGCCTCCGCGGGTCCCCACACGGCGAAAGGCGAAACGTTCAGCCCTGTATCGGGCTTAGTTGCGGAACAGGCTCAGCAGGATCGAGCTGCCCTGGTTGGCGATGGACAGCGCCTGGACGCCCAGCTGTTGCTTGGTTTGCAGGGCGGTCAGCTTGGCGCTTTCCTTGGCCAGATCGGCGTCGACCAGGTTGCCGATGCCGGCTTCGGTCGCGTCCTGCAGCTTGTTGACGAAGGTCAGTTGACGCCCGACCGACTTGGACTGGGTGCCTAGAGTGGAAAGCGAGGATGTAACCTTCGCGATAGCGTCATCCACCAAGTCAACTGTGACATCAGCCGCTACGATCGTTTGATCTGTGACCGCAGCGATGTCCGTGTCTGCGGCCATTCCACCAGTGGCGGTGAAGCCGACCGACGTCGTTCCGCCAGCGATGTCCGAGACAAGCGCCGTCGGCGTCGCCTCAGTCCAAAGGTTGACGCTGTCGAAACTTGCGCCCTTTAGCGCCTCGTCGATTTCTTTACCCAAGGCTTTGAAATCGGCCAGATAAGAGGTTTCGGCGGCCGAGCTGGCGACGGAGGACTGAATGCTGACGGCCAGCGACTTCATTTCTTCGAGGGCGGCGGTGACGGTGTCGCCGGCGGCCAGGGCCACATCGACGATCGACTGTCCGCGCTGAAGCGAATTCCGAACCGCATCCATGGCGCCCATGTTGGCGCGCTGGGTCGTCGCGATAGCGTAGATCGCGCCGTTGTCCTTGGCCGAGCCCACCTTCAGGCCCGTCGAGACACGGTTTTGCGTGCGCTCCAACATAGCGTTGGTCGCATTGAGGTTTTGCAGGGCGACAGCTGCGCCGTAGTTCGTATTGATGCTCGTAGCCATTTTGGCTTTCCTGTTCACTTCGTGTGATGTCCGACGCCATTTTGGCATCAGGAGCGTTTTGCTCGGTCTTCAGGAGAGCAAGGGCGAGGCCAGTCCGAAAGGCGATGTCAGCCAGACGTCGACACTGATTTCATTGAACTTATCTCGACGGTTTGCGAAACGACCCGGCAAGCCTGCACACCAGGCGGCAGAAGTTGCCGAGTCGTTTTTGCAGGGCGTCAGTCGCGGCGTCGCACCTGCGCGTCCTGCATCGCGCGTTCGGCCAACAAGGTCTCGACCGCGAGCCGCCGAGCCCCATCGCAGGCCACGATCTGGTCGCCGCGCAGCAGATAGGCCGCGTCCAGATCGCCGGCCGTGGGTTCAGCCGGCAGGGTCGCCAGCGCGCACGGTCGTGTCGCCGCCTCCGGCAAGACCAGCCGCGCCGGCGCAACCGTCGAGAGCGGGGGCGATGCGGCACAGTTCGCCGTCATGGTCGCGCAGGCGATCAGCGCGGCGGGTCTCCAAGGGTTGATCGGCATCGACGGCGCTCCTGGCCTGGGCGACGGCGGCCGTGGTCGCCCGGTCCGCCGTCCCCGTCATGTGGTGATAGTGATCGACGCGCCGGGCCTGAGCCGCGGCGCCTTCGGCTTCAATCCGCCGGGCGTCGGCCTGCGCCGCCGCCACGGCGGTCACATCCCGCGCCTGGGTGCGGGCGGCCTCTAGACGCTTGTGCTGCAAGTTCAGCGGATCCCAGCGAAAGCCGAGCCCGCCCAGCAGGACGACCCCCAGCGCCACCACCGCCGCAGCGGCCGCCAACCAGCCGAGCGGCGTCAGCGCCCGCAGTATGGATCCAGCGCTCATGGAAAGGCCTTTCGATCCAGCTCGAAATGCGGACCGTCCCGCAGCGTCTTCCAGTCGCCGCCCCAGATCAGCGGCGTCTTCAGATCCAGCGCCGCCGCCTTGAACGCCTCGGCGATCCGGCCATACAGCGGCCAGTCCCATCGCACCTGGCCTTCGACCAGGGCGGCGACATCGACGGCGTGGCCCGTCAGATGGCGCGAGCGCGTCGTGCGGCTGGCCCCGACCTTGACCAGAGCCGCCTGACGTTCGGCCGTGCGCAGGCCCTCGGTGATCATGAAGTCCACCGGCGTGCGGGTGATGGCCGCCTCAACCACCGCGATCAGGGCCGGATGCACGCCGATCAGCCGCGCACGCGACCGGCTGGACAGACGAAAGCTCATGGTCGGCCTCCGCTGATCCGCAGCCGCGCTGTGGCGATCAGGGTGATCAACTGCTGAGCGGTCGGCGCCACCAGATAGAGCACCAGGATCAAGGCCAGCAGGCCCATCAGCCCGTCCGTGATCCGGGGCAGCATCTCAGGCGGCATCCGCCCGACCGTGCGCATCAACAGCACCCACAGCCCCGCGCTGACAGCGAAGACGTAGAGGCGACGAAACAGCCACCGCCCCTCCGCCAAGGGGATCGCCCCCTGCTTGTGTCGGGTCATCGTTCGTCCTCCTCGTCATAGGTTTCGACGGCGCAGCGACCGTCCCAGCCGGACTGGGCGCGCCATTCCCCGTCGCTGAGGCTGTCGGGCGCTTCCCACGCCTCGGCCTCCAGCACCTCGACCGGCTCGGCCGGATGTCCGCGCCGGCTCATCCGACGACCGTGATCAGAACCGCGCCCGAAGCGCCCGAACCGCCCTGACCGCCGAAGGTCAGGCCCGCGCCGCCTCCCCCGCCCCCGGCCCCGAACAGCGCGCCTGAGCCGCCGGGACTGCCGGCTCCGCTCGCTGATGCATCGCCGCCCCCGCCGCCGCCGCCGACGATCGACAACAGCGGCTTGGGCGAGGCCTGTCCCGCAGCGCCCGCGACGCCGCCGGCCGCGCGAAGGCCCGACCAGCCGCCCACACCGCCCGCGCCTCCGGCATAGGCGACATCCGCTGCACTCAGACCGCCCCCTGCCCCGCCGCCGCCCGGCCCGTCCGAGCAAAGGGTTTCTGCGCCCGTCGCCGCCGTTGCGGTTGTCGAAGAGCTGCCGCCGGAGTTGGCGAGCCGTTGGCCGATACCGCCTGCTCCACCGACGCCAGAGCCGCCTGCGGCCCCGCCCGTCGCGCGTAACAGGACCATGTCGCCTGTCGCGACCTCGCTATCGCCGCCCGAAACGCCACTGATGGCGAACGGGGGCGTGGATATGAACGACATTCTCGTCAACGCAGTGTTCGCCTGATGCGCCTGTGGCAACGCCTGCTAGGGCGCAAGCTCACCGCCCGCGACGGCGAGCTGTACGAAGTCTTCTCCGGTGGTGACACCTGGTCTGGTGAGGCCGTCTCCGCTCACGCTGCGATGAATCTTTCGGCCTTCTGGGCTGGAACGCGCATCACGGCCGAGACGGTGGCGAGCCTTTCTGTTGAGGTTCTGGAGCGCCGTGAGGACGGCGCGCGGGTGCGAGTATCGGACCACCCCCTGCAAGCCCTGCTGGACGACAGCCCCAACGCCGATCAGACATCCATGGAGTTCTGGGAAGGGCGCGTGTTCGGCATGTGCACGACCGGAAACGGGTTCGCCGAAAAGGTCTTCAACAGCCGTGGCGGTCTTCTCGCGCTAAACCCAATGCCGGCGACGACGATGGTTGAGCGCTTGCGGGACGGGGCTTTGAGATATCGGTTCGATGATCGCGGCAAGCTGATCGATCTGCCCGAGGAGAAAGTCTTTCACCTCAAGGCATTTGGTGACGGCGACGTTGGTATGTCTCCCGTCGAGTACGCGCGGCAGACCCTCGGCCTGGCCATCGCGTCGGAAAAAGCCGCCGGTCAGATGTTTAGTAAGGGGCTCCGAACCAAGGGCTTCTTCACCTTCCCGAACCAACTGACGGCGGAGCAACGCGCCGAGGCCCGCAAGAATTTCGCGGAACGCTACAGCCGACCGGATGCGCCAAGCGTCGGACTGCTGGAAGGCGGGATCGATTTCAAGTCGGTCAACATTACGCCCCGAGACGCCGAACTGATCACGTCGCGACGCTTCAACGTCGAGGAGGTCTGCCGTTGGGTCGGTGTTCCGCCCATCGTCATCGGTCACGCGGCTGAAGGTCAGACCATGTGGGGCACCGGCGTCAGTTCGATCATGCAGAGTTGGCTCACGCTGGGCTTGAGGTCTCGTCTGAAGCGTATCGAGAAGGCCATCGCAAAACGCGTGATGACACCTGCTGAACGCGAGAGATTCAAGGTCCGCTTCAACTACGAGGACCTGCTGAGGACCGACACCGAGAGCCGATACAAGGCCCATGAAATCGCCCTGCGCGCCGGTTTCAAGAGCCGGAATGAGGTCCGCCGGATTGAGGGCGACGCCCCGGTCGAGGGCGGTGACACCATCATGACCCAGATGCAGAACGTCCCGATCACGCAGACCCAGGAGGGCGCGCAATACGACAACGCCGTGGAAGCCTGGGGCGAGGAAGGCTGGGCGCGAGTGTCGCGGCTCTGTCGGTTCTTTGAGACGATGGGGATGAAGGGGCTGGATTGTCCGCCGCCGCCGCGACCGGGCTAGGCAAAAGAGGGATTATCCCACCTTTCAGCGTCGAGCCTCGGCTCCGCTACCGAGGCCGCTCCGGGAGACCGGGGCGGCCTTTTCTGCGTTCTAGATCGCCGCCCTCGCGATGCGCTGCATCGTGTGAGGGTTGAAGCCGTCGTCATCCGGTTCGATCAACATAATCTCGACAAGGGCGCTTTCGAGCTTGCCCAGTCGCAGAACGGCTTTGTCGTGGTCTGCCTGAAGGTCGGAGGCCCGTTTCTCGGATTCGACTGACCTAACGCAGGCGCTGTGCGGGTCTCCAAGGGCGAGCGGGCAAACCTTGGCATCCGCTTCCTCCGCATCACGCAAAGCCCGGCTGGCGGTGTATCGCAGCCCGTGGATGGTGCCGACCACATCGTAGAGGTCGGACAGAGGGACATACACCTCGCGGCCGCGCACCAGACGAGACGCCGCCATAGACTGGTCGATGATCGTCTCGATGCGCTGTTCAATGGGACGCAGATCGTTCGAAACGCTCATGGTCATTCCTCCTCATCAGCGGCTATGACCTCGGGCCATTCCGCTCGGATGGTGTCTAGGGCTTGAAACAGGTGAATGGCCCGCTGCGTGTCGCCACCCACCTTCGCCTTCGCCCATCGAGAGAGCAGATAACGATAAACGTTCTGCACCTCCGCCCTTGGGTCGGGCGAGGTCACTTGGCTGAGTTCCTAGCATCCCACTCACGAACCTTGGCGATGCCGTCCTCGACTGTGCTGGTGACGTGAAAAATGTCGGCCATGACCTCCGGCGGAACTCGCTCCCGGATGTCTTCGCCTAGCGCGTCCTCCACGTGGGCGCACCAATCGTCGAAAACCTCCCATGCCGCCGCACTGAATGCCCGCTGAGTGGTGTCATCGCGGAAAATGTGGGCGATGTCATTCGCCAGCGCGTAGGCATCCTGAACCCGGTCCATCCGCCCCTGACCTTCAATGATATCCATGCGCCTGACGAGCAGATCAGTCGCGGCGCGAAGCTGGGTCTCTGTCACCATGTCCTGTTTGCCTTCTTGGGGTTGATCTCCCACGCCTTGCATCGGGCGGCGTCGTGGAGAGACTTAAGATTGATGCCAGTGCGCCGGAGCAGTTCCGGATCATCGCAGTCGGCAAGTGCGTCCATTACTTCGGCCATGAGGCCCTTCAGGCGGTTGTCCCGCAGGTCCAGCAAGTCGGGCCGGAAGGGCAGCCCCATTACAGGGCTACCTCCTCGATTTTGCAGTGCGCAGCGCGCCAGTGGGCCTTGCGAAGGCCGAGGTTCACCTCAACCATCTCAACGCCGTCCCGACGGGTATAGAAGCCCACACCGAAACCACCCTTGCCGGTCTTCAGGTTGGTCACATCAATGATCGTGCGGGCCATCTGCTTGTCTCCGTCTATGCACAAGTTACACAACATAATCTTGCTCATGTCAAGCGACTTGTGTAACTTGCATGTGTGCCGCCGTTGAGGCACGGATGCGTTATGGAGAAAAAGGACGTGCGGGTTCAGTTGGTCATCAGCCCCTCGGAGATCGAGGCGCTGGACGAATGGCGCGCTAAGGAGCGCATCTGGTCGCGATCAGAGGCAATACGCCGCCTGATTGCGGACGGCGTGAAAAAGCCAGCCGAAAAGAACAAGACGTGACGGTCTCACTCGGACACTGGGAACCACGATGGCCCTGCATGGTTGTGGAGTCGGAGCCGGCCTGGGAGGGTGGTGGCCCGGCAATATGCGCCACCCCGCTCGGTGGGCGGTCTATTACGTTCCCTGGGTGAGACCGCCCGCCCCAATCGCCCTCGGTTCACGCCGGGGGCGTTTTTGCTTTAGCGGGGCGGGGAATCTCCGGTTAGGCTGGACCCGAAAAAGCCTATGAATTTCAGTGCTGGTGTGGACCCCGGCAAGACGCTCCAAGCCATTGATATCACGGCATTGCGTGAGTTCCGGTCAGGCCTCCATCGCGACGATACGGACGAAGGCCGCCCCTCGGGGCGGCCTTCGCGTTTTCAGCTACCAGCAAGCGCCGTCGTCGTCAGATGATGAAGGGCAACAGCACTCGTCGCCGCGACATTCAGCGAATCGAACCCGCCCGCCATAGCGATGCCGATCGGCCGGCACCGATCGATCAAATCCCTGGGCAGCCCCGGCCCTTCCGACCCCAGCATCAGAGCGACCGTTCCGACACGCCCGTAGTCCGAAAGCCGCTCGGTCGCCGAAGGCGTCAGCGCCAAGACCTCGACTCCAGCCCGCTGCAGGGCTTCGATAATGTCCGTCGCGCCGGCGACGACGAACGGCGTGCGCAGCACCGCGCCGACCGAAACGCGAATCGCCTTGCGGTAGAAGGGGTCGCAGCAGGTCGGATCAAGCAGCACCGCCCTGGCGCCAAACGCGGCGGCGTTCCTGAACAGGCCGCCGACATTGTCGTGGTTGCCGATCCCGCTGGCCACGACGAACACGTCCTGCGGCCCGATATCCGCCAGCACATCGTCCAACGACAGCGGCTCGGGCTTTTTGCCCAAGGCCAGAATTCCCCGGTGCAGTTCGAAACCCGCAATCCGGTCCAGCACGGCCTGGCCTGCGACATAGACGGGCGTCGCTGGCGGCAGAGACGTAATGACATCGCACAAAGCCGCAAAGCGCTTTTCCGCCAGCAGCAGCGACAGGGGCCGGCAGCGCGACGCCGTCGACGCCAGTCCACGCACCACCACCTCCCCTTCCGCGATGAACAACCCCTGACGCCCCGTTAGATCGCGTTCGCGGATATCGCGATAGGCCGCAACACGCGGGTCGTCAGGGTCGTCGATAAATATCGTTTCGATTGGCTCGTTTTCCCATTGCAAGATCGGAACGGCCGCTGCTATACGCCCGCCTCCCGAGCAGATGTTCCGCAGTAGCTCAGTGGTAGAGCAGCCGACTGTTAATCGGCTGGTCGTAGGTTCGAATCCTACCTGCGGAGCCACTCGGGGTAAAGACTGAGGCCAGACAAGGCGTTAGGTCGAAAACTTTCCTCACAATCTGATCTGTTTCGTACGGCGATCGGGCCATTGGGCGCCGGCGTTCCGCGCTCTGGTGTCGCTTTGACGCACCCGGCTCCTGTCCGTAGATCAAAGCGAACCTTGGCCAACTTTGAGCGTTGGCAAAGTGATCACTCGCGATCCAGGAGAGACGCCCCGCCTCGATGTCCATCAGCTTCCTTCTTGTCGTCATCCTGGTCTTGCCGTTTCTTGGCGCCATCGTCGCGTCCGGCTTGCCGCGTCACGCACGCACCTCGGCCGCCATTCTGTCGTGGGTCGTGTCCTTGGTCAGCCTTGGATGTCTGGCCGCGCTATGGCCGATGTTCCAGGACGGTGAGACGCTGCGCTACGAAATCCCGTGGCTGCCGTCGCTGGGCGTCAATCTGGTGCTGCGACTGGATGGACTGTCGTGGCTGTTCAGCGCCCTGATCTTGGGGATCGGCGCCTTGGTGGTGCTGTATGCCCGCTATTACATGTCGCCGAAGGATCCGGTGCCGCGGTTCTTCTCCTTCCTGCTGGCCTTCATGGGCGCGATGCAGGGCGTGGTGCTGTCGGGCAATCTGATTCAGCTGGTGGTCTTCTGGGAGCTAACTAGCCTCTTTTCCTTCCTGTTGATCGGCTACTGGCACCAGAACCCCGCCGCGCGCGAAGGGTCGCGCATGGCGCTGACGGTGACGGCCACGGGCGGCATCGCCCTGCTGGTCGGCATGATCTTGATCGGGCGAATCGTCGGCAGCTACGACCTCGACGTCGTCCTGGCGTCACGAGAGGCGACCCAGACCAGCCCGCTTTATCTGCCGGCGCTGATCCTGCTGCTGCTCGGCGCGATGACCAAGAGCGCGCAGTTTCCGTTCCACTTCTGGCTGCCCCGCGCCATGGCCGCCCCGACCCCGGTCAGCGCCTATCTACACTCCGCCACAATGGTGAAGGCGGGCATATTCCTGCTGATCCGCTTCTGGCCCGTCCTGGCGGGGTCCGAGAGCTGGTATCTGATCGTCGGCGGCATGGGCCTGGCGACGCTGCTGCTCGGCGCGTGGTGCGCCATCTTCCAGCATGATCTCAAAGGCCTGCTGGCCTATTCGACGATCAGCCATCTGGGCCTGATCGTGCTGCTGTTGGGATTGGGCAGTCCGCTGGCCTGTATCGCGGCCATTTTCCACACGGTGAACCACGCCACCTTCAAGGCGTCGCTCTTTATGGCCGCCGGCATCATCGACCATGAGGCCGGCACGCGGGACATGCGCAAACTCAGCGGTCTGTTCCGCTTCATGCCCTTTACGGCGACCCTGGCCATGGTGGCCGCAGCCGCAATGGCGGGCGTGCCGCTGCTGAACGGTTTCCTATCCAAGGAAATGTTCCTGGCCGAGGCGGTGGCCAGCGCCCATACGCACGGCCTGAACATGCTGCTGCCCGCCTTGGCCACCTTGGCCAGCGCCTTCAGCGTTCTGTATTCCCTGCGTTTTATCCACGCGACCTTCTTCGGCCCGGCTCCGACCGAGCTGGATCGCATCCCGCACGAGCCGCCCGCCTGGATGCGTCGCCCCGTCGAGGTGCTGGTCGCCCTGTGCCTGGTCGTCGGCATCTTCCCGGCTGTGACGGTGGGGCCGTTCCTGAAGAGCGCCGCCGTTTCGGTGCTGGGCTTTGACCTGCCCTACTACAGTCTGGCCCTGTGGCACGGGTTCAACCTGCCGCTGGTGCTCAGCCTCGTCGCGCTGGCGGGCGGCGTGGGTCTCTATGTCGTCTTCGGCAAACGCATCAACGCCAACCCGCGCGGCGGACCGTGGGGCTGGAAGCGCCTGAACGGCGGCTGGTTGTTCGAGCGAACCATGACCGGCCTGTTCAAGGGATCGGAGGCGATGGTTCGCCTGTTCGGGGCGACACGACAACAGCCACAGCTGCGGGCCATCGTCCTGGTCGCCCTGCTGGCGGGCGGGCTGGCGGCGATCGGCGCGGGATTTGTGATCCGCCCGATCATGCCGACATTCACCCTGTCCAACTGGGCCTTCGCAGGTCTTTGGCTGGTCGGCGCCAGTTGTGCCGTCGCAGCGGTATGGCAGGCGAAATATCACCGGCTGGCGGCCGTGGTTCTGATGGGCGGCGCTGGTCTGGCGAGCTGCCTGTCCTTCGTCTGGCTGTCGGCGCCGGATCTGGCCGTGACTCAGTTGCTGGTCGAGGTCGTGACCACCGTCCTGCTGCTGCTGGGCCTGCGCTGGCTGCCCAAACGGCTGGAGACCATTCGCCTGCCACAGGCCATGGAGAAGCGGTCTCGCCGCCGTCGCCGTATCGACCTGATCATCGCCGCCGCCGCTGGCGCATCCTTGGCGGCCATTTCCTACGCCATCATGACGCGCCCATCGATCGAGGGGATTTCGCGCTTCTTCGTCGAGCACGCCTATAAGGACGCAGGCGGGCGCAACATCGTCAACGTTATCCTGGTCGACTTCCGCGCATTCGACACCTTCGGCGAGATCACGGTTCTGGGCATTGTCGGCCTGACGATCTTCGCCCTGCTGCGCCGCTTCCGCCCCGCCGACGACACCCTGTCCAATCCCAGTCAGCAGAGCGTGCAGGACGCTTCCGACCGCGATCATGAGACGCGATCGGAGGGCGATACGCTGAAGGAGACCATGCTGATCCCCCGCGTGGTGATGCGCTGGATTTTCCCCTTCATCATCCTGCTCGCCGTTCACCTGTTCCTGCGCGGGCATGACCTGCCGGGCGGCGGTTTCGCGGCGGGCGTGGCCCTGTCGATCGCCTTCATCCTTCAGTATATGGCCTCGGGCGCGCGGTGGGTCGAAGAGCGGCTGGCGATCCGGCCCATCGTCTGGATCGGGGCCGGCTTGGTGATCGCCGCCCTCAGCGGGATCGGCTCATGGCTCTTCGGCTATCCCTTCCTGACCTCCTGGTTCCAGTATGCCGACCTGCCGATCCTGGGCCGCGTGCCGCTGGCCAGCGCCGTGCTGTTCGATTTGGGCGTCGTTGTTCTGGTCGTGGGCGCCACGGTCCTGACCCTGGTCGCCCTGGCGCACCAGTCGCTGCGCAAGCCCAAGCAAAGAGACGCCGAAGAAGGAGAGCCGTCATGATGGAGCTGGTTCTCGCCCTCGCCATCGGCGTGCTGTCGGCCTCCGGCGTCTGGTTGCTGCTGCGCCCGCGCACCTTCCAGGTGATCATGGGGCTGTCGCTGCTGTCCTATGCGGTCAACATCTTCATCTTCGCCATGGGACGGCTGAGATCGGGCGCGCCGCCGGTGCTGGCGGGCGAGGTCGCCGATCCCGCGCGCTACACCGACCCGACGCCGCAGGCGCTGGTCCTCACCGCGATCGTCATCAGCTTCGCCCTGACGGCGCTGTTCCTGGTCGTCATCTTGGCGGCACGTGGCATTACCGGCAGCGATCATGTCGATGGCAAGGAGCCGGATGCATGATCAACTGGGACGCCCATCTGATCATCGGCCCCATCGTCCTGCCGATGGTTATCGCCTCCGCCATGCTGTTGCTGGACGAGCGTCGTCGAACGCTGAAGGCGGTGCTCAGCTTGAGCGCAATGGCCGCCATTCTGGTCATGGCCCTGGTTCTGCTGCACGAGAGCGCAAACGGCGCCGTGGGCGGCGGCGATACTGCGCGCGTCTATCGCCTGGGATCGTGGGCTGCGCCCTACGGCATTGTCCTGGTGGCCGACCGTCTGTCGACGATGATGGTCGCGCTGACCAGCGTTCTGGGTGGATGCGCCCTGATCTTCGCCCTGGCGCGATGGGACAGAGCGGGACCGCGCTTCCACGCTCTGTTCCTGCTTCTGATCATGGGCGTGAACGGCGCCCTGCTGACCGGCGACCTGTTCAACCTGTTCGTCTTTTTCGAAATCATGCTGGCCGCCTCATACGGACTGGCGCTGCATGGGTCGGGCGAGGCGCGGGTGCGGGCGGGCGTGATCTATATCGCCGTCAATCTGACCGCATCCCTGCTGTTCCTGATCGGCGTCAGCCTGGTCTACGGGGTGACCGGTACGCTGAACATGGCGGATGTTGCGACGCGGGTTGCGACGGTCTCAGCGGATGACCTGGGACTGTTCCATATCGGAGCGGCGGTGCTGGGCACGGCCTTCCTGATAAAGTGCGCCATGTGGCCCTTGGGCTTCTGGCTGACGCCGACCTATTCGGCGGCCACCGCGCCGGCGGCGGCGGTCTTCGCCATCCTGTCCAAGGTCGGGGTCTATGTCGTCATCCGCCTCAGTCTGCTGCTGTTCGGCGCGGACGCTGGCGCCTCCTCCGGATTTGGCCTGACCTGGCTGTTCGTCGGCGGACTGGCGACCATAGGGTTCGGCACATTCGGCCTGATCGCCTCTCGCGATCTGTCGCGCGCCGCCGGGTTCGGCGTGATGATTTCTTCCGGCACCGTTCTGGCCAGCCTGGGCGTCGGCGACGCGGCGACCCTCAGCGGCGCGCTCTTTTACCTGATCGGCTCCACCCTGGCCTGCGCAGCCCTGTTTCTGCTGGCCGAGATCCTCCAGCGCGGGCGTGAAGCTGATGTCGGCGAGGCGCGCGCTGTTTTCGATGACGAATATCGTGATCCGTTCGACGACGAAGAGCGTAACGAGCCGGGCCTGGTCATCCCGGCGGCCGTCGCGGCCTTGGGCGGCGCCTTTCTGATCTGCACCCTGATGGTCGCCGGCCTGCCGCCCTTGGCCGGCTTCGTTGGAAAACTGTCGATGATCAGCGCCCTGGTGGGCGTTGGCGATGCGGCGGCCTGGACGCTGGTCGCTGTGCTTTCCGTGTCCAGCCTCGGCGCCTTAATCGGGCTGACCCGCCTTGGCGTCGGCGCGATTTGGACGCGCGACGAAGACGCGCCGGCTTTCGTGGTGGGGGCGGCTGAGTTGACGGCGGTCGCAGCCCTGCTTGGCGCGTGCGTGTTCTTGGCCATCTTCGCTGGCTCCGCCCTGATCTACACCGACCACACGGCGGCCTGGCTGGCTGAACCGCAAGGCTACATTCATGCGGTATTGGGCGGAGGCGGTCGATGAGACGCGTCCTTCCCTACCCCATCCTTTCACTCGGCCTGTTCGTCGCCTCAATCCTGCTCAGCGCCTCGGTCGCGCCGCCGTCCCTGGCGCTCGCGGTGCTGCTGGCCCTGCTGGCGCCGATCATCATGCTGGCGTTGGGCGTGGATCGGGTGCGAGTGAAGTCGCCGACGGCGATAATGCGCCTCGCCATCGACGTCGTGGGCGACATCGTGCGCTCCAACTGGGCAGTGTCGCACATCATTCTGGGGCGGCGACGGCATGAGCGCACATCCGGCTTCATCCACATCCCGCTGGACCTGCGCGATCGATATGGTCTGGCGGTACTGGCCATCATCATCACCTCGACGCCCGGCACCCTGTGGGTCGAGTACGAAGCCGCGACCGGCCGTCTGCTGCTGCACGTGCTGGATCTGGTGGATGAAGAAACCTGGGTGCGGCTGATCAAGGATCGCTACGAACGTCGGCTGATGGAGATTTTCGAATGACGGCGGCGGTGCTGACCTGGGGCCTGGGTCTGGCCCAGCTGATGCTGATCTGCGCCATGGGCCTGGCGGCATGGCGGATCATTCACGGTCCGCGCGCCCAGGATCGCGTCCTGGGCATGGACACCCTCTATCTGAACGGCATGCTGCTGGTGGTGGTGTTCGGTATCCGCACCAACAGCCAGCTTTATTTCGAGGCCGCCCTGGTGATCGGCATGTTGGGCTTCGCCGCAACCGTGGCTTTGGCAAAATTCCTGATGCGCGGCGAGGTGATCGAATGACCGAGGCTGACGTTCCCGCATGGGCCGCCATCCTCGTCGTCGCCCTGGTGGTCATCGGATCGACCCTCTCGCTGCTGGGCGCGGTTGGGCTGGTTCGGCTGAAGACCTTCTATGAGCGCGTCCATGCTCCGACGCTCGGGGCCACGCTCGGCATGGCGCTGGTCCTGCTGGCGTCGATCGTTTGGTTCACGACCGTCGAGCGGCGTTTCATGCCCCGCGAAATCCTGATCGGCCTTTTCCTGACGGTCACAACGCCGGTCACCCTGATCCTGCTGGCCCGCGCCGCCCTGTTCCGCGATCGCACCGAGGGCGCCGAAGACACGCCGAGAAAGGGCTGATCGGCCGGCGAAAAAAGAAGCCCGGCGGGGGCGCCGGGCTGCAAGCAGGTTCGGTGATGGTGTCCCTGAGGACGACCCCATTCCTTAACCGAAATGGTTTCCAGATCGTTAAGCGCCCTTCAGTCCGGCAGCCATGTCGTCTGACGCCCCGCTGGATCGACAGGCCAAGTGATCCGCCAGCCTGCCCCCGCCCGCTCGACGATGAAGCTGCCAGCCGCGCCCACGCCCGGATAGTCGAAGCGCTTGCCATTCACCGTGATCGTCGCCGCACCCGACTGTCCGATGACGGCCCGCCAGCGGCCGCGCCCGATCGCTGTCGGCGACATATCTGCGCCGTTGATATTGACCGAGGGAGCCGCCCCATTTGTTCGACCCGACGCCATCAAAGTCGCGCCGTCCGAATCCACCGCATCCAGCCCTTCGCCGCCATCGAGGCGAACCGTCGGCTGGCCAGCGGCAATCAGGGCGACGGGACCGGCCCCGCCCTGGATCACCACCAGGGTCTCGGGCGAGACGGCGGCGTCCTCGCCCACCTGCACCTCGGGCGTGAAGCGCACATCGCCGCTCAGAGGCGGCAGCCGCAGTTCGAAACGCCCCGCGCCGTCCGCCGTCGTCGCCACGGCCGCAGTATCCGGCGCACGCAGCACGACACGCGCATTGGGCCCCGCCCCGCCGCGCAGCACCAGGACGCCGCCGTCGCGCGACACGCCATCGATTTGGGGCGGGCGAACCCAGGGCGAGGCCTCGTCGGCCCCCGTCGGCCCCGCCACGCCGCCCTGCTGATCGGAACAGGCTGCGGCAGCCAGGACCGCGACACACGCGACCATCATCCGACGTTTCATCCTGCGCCTCTACGATATAGGACTGGCGACCCAGCGGCTCGAGCCTGTGTTAGCTTGAGCGCCGTCGGTTTGGCCATGGCCAGGCCGCCTATTCGTTTTCTTCGAGGCTCCATGTCCCTGCCCCCCGTTTCGTTCCTGCCGTTCGACGGCTCTTCCGTCTGCCTGTTCTGCGGCGCCTCCGAGACCGCCGATCCCTCCTATACCGAGGCGGCCTACGCCTTCGGCAAGGCGGCGGCTGAGGCCGGCTGGCGGCTGGTCTATGGCGGCGGAGGCGTGGGTCTGATGGGAGCCTCCGCGCGTGGCGCGCATGAGGCGGGCGGCCGGGTCGTCGGCATCATGCCGGCCTTCCTGCGCAGCCGCGAACGCCTGTTCGACGAGGTCGAAACCGTCGTCGTCACCTCGATGCACGAGCGCAAACAGCTGATGTACGACCAATCCGACGCCTTCGTGGTCGCGCCCGGCGGCATCGGCACCCTGGAAGAGGTCGTGGAGCTGCTGTCCTGGAAGCGGCTGGACCTGCACCACAAGCCGGTCGTCTTCCTGAACCTGAACGGCTTCTGGAACGGCTTCTTCGATCTGATGAAGCACAGCGTCGCAGAAGGAATGACGCCGCCGTCGTTTTTGGACGCCTGGACCGTCGCCGAAACCGTCGAAGAGGCGATGGCGCAGGTTCAGGCCGGCGGCGATGCGCCGCAATTGAAACATGATCATCGATAAGTGATCATCGCTCATAATCCGCTGCGCGCGTCTTGACAGTTTTTATCGAAAACTGACATGGGAGCGCAGCGGCATGACGCCGTTCTTCATTTCGGAGAGTTTTCAATGCGCGCTCTGCTGATCGCCGCCGCCCTGTTCGCCGCCGCCCCTGCGGTCGCCCAAGCCCCCGCCGCCACCAGCCTGACGCTGGCCGACGCCGCCAAGGCGCCCGCACGCGCCACCATTATCGACGGCGCACGTTGGTCCTGCGAAGGCGCGACCTGCACCGCTGCAGGCGGCACGGAACAGCCCGCGACGCGCGCCTGCCGCCGCGTGGTTCAGAAGTTCGGTCCCGTGACCGCCTTCTCGTACAAGGGCGTCGCCCTGAGCGCTGACGAACTGGCTGTCTGCAACGCCTAAAATGCGTGAGGCGGCTTAGGCCGCCTCGCCTCTTAGCCGCCGCTGGATGGTTTCACGACCGATCAGCGGCGCCATGGCCGCCATGTCCGGCCCGTGCTGCTGGCCCGTCAGCGCCAGACGCAGCGGCATGAACAGCGCCTTGCCCTTCGCGCCCGTTTCGGCCTTGACGGCCGAGGTCCACGCCGACCAGGCGTTCTCGTCGATCACTTCCGGCAGCAAACGCAGCGCCGTTTCGATGAAGACCGTATCTTCGATAACGGGTTGGATCGGACCGCGGACGATCTGCGCCATGTCCGCGACGTCGGCGAACTTTGTCAGATTGCCCCGCACCGTATTCCAGAAGGCTTCGCCCAGATCGGCGCCGAGAGCCTGAAGACGCGGCTGCGCCGTCGCATAATCCATGACGTGCAGCGCCTGGGCGTTCAGCCGGTCCAGATCCGCCGTATCGTAACGCGCCGGCGAACGGCCCATCTTGGAGAAGGCGAAGCTCTGACCCAGAGCCTCGACCGAGGCGCCGACTTCCAGCGGATCGGAGGTCCCGATCCGGCCGAGGCGGCTGGTGATGGCGATCGGCTCATAGCCTTGGTCGCGCATGTCGCTGATCGACAGCGATCCCAGGCGTTTGGACAGGGCCGCGCCGTCGGCGCCCACCAGCAACGGCATGTGGGCGAACCCCGGAACCGTCGCGCCCAGCGCTTCGAAGATCTCGATCTGCGCGCCAGTGTTGGTGACGTGATCCTCGCCCCGGATGATGTGGGTGATGGCCATGTCGATGTCATCGACGACCGACGGCAGGGTGTAGAGGAACAGGCCGTCCTCGCGGATCAGCACCGGGTCCGACATCGAGGCGGTGTCCACCTCCGCATGACCGCGCGCCAGGTCTTCCCAGGCGACGCGCTTGCCATCCAGCTTGAAGCGCCAATGGGGACGGCGCCCTTCGGCTTCGTATGCGGCCTTCTGCTCTTCGGTCAGTTCCAGCGCCGCGCGGTCATAGATCGGCGGAAGGCCGCGCGACAGTTGCACCTTGCGCCGACGGTCGAGCTCGTCGGCGGTCTCATAGGCGGGATAAAGCCGCCCCGACGCCTTCAGCCTGGCGGCCGCTTCTTCGTAGCGATCAAACCGTTTGGACTGGTTGTAACGCTCGTCCCACGGCATCCCCAGCCAGGTCAGGTCGTCTTCGATTCCCTGTTCGAACTCGGGCGTGGAGCGCGCCAGGTCGGTATCGTCGATGCGCAGGACGAACGATCCACCCTGCCCCTTGGCGAACATCCAGTTCACCAAGGCGGTACGGACATTGCCGACGTGCAGCTTACCCGTGGGCGACGGGGCGAAACGAACCTTGACGGACATGGATAGACGACCTCGAAAGCGAGGCGGCTAGGTCGCCCCGCAACCCGGCGAAGTCAAGGCGCGGAAGGCTTAAACCTCAGTCGTCGCGGTGAACGCGTTCGCGGCGTTCGTGGCGCTCCTGGGCTTCGACCGACAGTGTCGCCGTCGGACGGGCTTCCAGACGACCCAGGCTGATGGGTTCGCCCGTGTCCTCGCAGTAGCCGTAGGAGCCGTCCTCGATCCGGCGCAGCGCGTCGTCGATCTTGGAGATCAATTTGCGTTGGCGGTCGCGGGTGCGCAACTCCAGCGCGCGATCGGATTCCGAAGACGCCCGGTCCACCAGATCGGGGTGGTTTTCGGTCTCGGCTTTAAGATTGACGACCGTGCCCTTGGACTCGCGAAGGATCTCATCCTTCCAAGCCAGCAGCTTCTTCTTGAAATAGGCTTGCTGCCGTTCGTTCATGAACGGCTCGCTGTCAGACGGCCGATACGGGCCGGTTTCGTCGGACACAACGGACGCCAAGGCGCTCATCGATCTCACGCTCTCTAACACGCCCCCCTGTGGCGTAGATGGCCGTATAGTCAGCCCGTCGAGTCGCGGCAACGCGGTTCTCGATTCCGTGATGAAAATAGGGCGACTAACCGCCTGACAGTGGCAAAAGTCACTCACTGCCGAAGCTTAGCCGCCTGATGTCAGACGATTATTTCGGATCAGGGGCGGTTGCGGCGCATTTCCGCCTTCGCCAGTTCGACTGAAGCGCGCAGGTCGATCTGATCCAGCAGGGCGCCCAAATCCTTGTCGTCATAGTCGGCGCGCTCCTCGCGCAGGCTCCGCGCCAGTCGGTCCAGAGCCCCCTCGTCGGCGTCGCCGTTCAGCAGGGCCAGCTTGATTTCGTCGAGGCGATCCAGAAGACCGCTGCCGCGCCGGATCGCGCGACGACGCTTTTCCAGAGGTCCCTCGACCCCTTGAAGGGCCATCAGGGCCGAGACGTCAGAGACCCCGGCCGTTGCCGCGCTGGCAGTCGCTGCAGCGGGCGCGGACGCAGCGGCAGTCTGCCCCAGCGAAAAGCCGCTGGCGGATCGCGTCGGACGTGTGCTGGCAGGCGTGCTGACGCCGTTGGGGCCGACAACCTTCATGTGCAGGTGCTCCGCGTCATGAAACCATGGATGACGGGCGGCGATGACTGTTTGGTTAACGCCCCGGCAAATCCTGCCGCTGCTCTGCGCGTCAAAGTCCGAACGACATTGAATTCACGTCGTTAATTCGGCGGCATGATCTTCGCACAGACGGCGTCGTAACGTTGCGTGGACGCCTGACCGATGCAAAATCTGCTTGCCCGCCTGATCGCCTCCGTCGCCGCGACGCTCGTCGTCGCCGACGGCGCGACCTCGGCGCTGGCCCAGTCGCAATCACGCATCAAGGACATCGCCGCCGTTGAGGGCGTGCGCGGCAACCAGTTGGTCGGCTACGGCATGGTCATGGGGCTGAACGGGACGGGCGATTCCTTACGCAACTGCCCCTTCACCCGCCAGTCGCTGGAAGGCATGACCGAGCGGCTGGGCGTCAATATTCGCGGGGCCAACGCCAACACCAAGAATATGGCCGCCGTCATGGTCACGGCCGACCTGCCGGCCTTCGCCACGCCCGGCTCGCGCATCGACGTGTCGGTGGCCTCAATGTGCGACGCCAAGAGCTTGCTGGGCGGTTCGCTGGTCGTCACCAGCCTGCAAGGCGCGGACGGTCAGGTCTATGCGGTGGCGCAAGGCTCGGTCCAGACCGGCGCCGTCTCGGCGTCGGGCGGTTCGGGGTCGTCGGTGACGCGCGGCGTGCCGACCGCCGGCCGCATCGCCTCGGGCGCCCTGGTCGAGCGCGAGACCGGCTTCCAGATGGCCAATATGAACGAGGTGCGCCTGAACCTGCGCAACCCCGACTTCACCACCGCCCAGCGCGTCGCCGCCGTCGTCAACGCCACCTATCCAGGTTCGGCCCTGGCCGAGAACGGCACCGTCGTATCCCTGCGCGCGCCCGGCGAACTGGGCATGGCGGGCTTCATAAGCCGGATCGAGAATCTGGCCGTCAGCGTTGATACGCCCGCCAAGGTCATCATCGACGAGGTCAACGGCGTCATCGTCATGGGCGACGCCGTGCGCATCTCTCGCGTCGCCATCGCCCAGGGCAACCTGACCATATCGGTGGACGAGCAGCCGCAGGTCAGTCAGCCGGCGCCCTTCAGCCGGGGCCAGACCGCCGTCGTCCCCTCGACCCAGGTCAACGTCGAAGAGGATCTGGGCACCCAGATGCGACTGGTCGGCGGCGGCGCCAACCTGTCCACCCTGGTCAACGGCCTGAACGCCCTGGGCGTCAGCCCACGCGACATGATCAGCATCCTGCAGGCCATCAAGGCCGCCGGCGCCCTGCAGGCCGACATCGAGGTGATGTGAGTATGCCCGACCTGACCGTCTCCGCCGATCTGCTGCGCCCCGCCGCGGCCGCGCCCACGGCGGCTAACCGAGACAAGATCGCGGAAACCGCCAAGGCCTTCGAGGCCACCTTCATCTCGCAAATGCTGAAGCCGATGTTCGAAGGCCTATCGACCGACGGCCTGTTCGGCGGCGGCCAAGGCGAGGCGACATGGCGCAGCTTCATGCTGGACGAAATGGCCAAGTCCACCGTGAAGGCCGGCGGCATCGGCCTGAGCAACACCGTCATGGCCGAAATGCTGAAGATGCAGGAGGGCCGGCCATGAGCGACACCGAACTGGCCCAGGCGCGCGTTCGTCAGCTGACGACCCTGACCTTGCGTCTCACCGAGCGACTGAAGGCCGAAACAGCCGCTTTCGCCGATGGCCGTCCTCAGGATGTGGCGGCCGGTCTATCGGAAACCCAGGAGATGGCCAATCTCTACCGTCGCGATTCCGCCCATGTGAAGGCCAATCCGGCGCTGCTGAGCGGCGCTCCGCTCGAAGATCGAAAGACCTTGATCGACGCCACGCGTGAGTTCGACGCGGCCCTGACGCGACACAGCCGCGCCGTCGATGCCGCGCGCCAGATCTCCGAGGGTCTGGTCCGCGCCATCGCAGCGGAGGTCACCGCCGCCCGCACCCCCGCCTCCGCCTATGCCTCCGACGGCCGCGCCTCGCTGGGCGACGGACGCGCTGTGGCCCTCAATCGGACGGCCTGAACCGGACACCCCTTCATCGTTCGCCGATCACGGTTCGCGTCCTAAGGATCATTGCCTATTTTTTAAGCGACTGTGTGCCAGCATGGCCTCATGACGCTGACCACCCGCCTCCTAGGCCTGGCCTTCGCTTCTGCCGACACGCTGGTGGAGGTGGATCCGAAGGGCGTGGTCTCGTTTGCGATCGGCGCGGGCGCCGTGGCCGGCGAGGACGCAGGCGCGACCTGGACGGGCCGTCCTCTGCTCGACTTGCTGCACGACGGCGCCTCCACCCTGACAGCCCTGCAAGGCATGAAGGCCGGCGTGCGCATTCCGGCGACGTCGATCCTTGTGGCGGCAGGTCCCGACCGCGTGCGCCGCGCCTCGTTCCGCGCCTTCGTCCTGCCGCAGATGGCGCCGGCCGTCTCCTGCGCCATCTCCTACGAAGGCCCGGCCTTTGCGCTGGAGCATCTGGAAACACGCCCGCTTCTGGAACCGGAGGATTTCCTGGCCGACGCCGGGCGTGTGCTGGAGTCCAATCCCGACTTGGCCCTGTCCTTCCTCGATATCACGGGGTTGGAGAATGTCACCGGCGAAGCCGCCGATCGTCTGAACCGCCGCATCGAGGCCACGCTTCAGTCCGCCGCCGTCGAGGGATCGAGCGCGTCGCAGGTCACCGGCGTCCGCTATGCCCTTCTCCGCCCCGCCAACGACCGTCGCGACATCGCCGCCGAAATCGTGGAAGCCGGTCGCGCCGAAGGCCTGTCGCTGGGTGCGGAGGCGTTCAGCTCGCCCGTGCCGCCGGGATCGGATTCCCTGTGCGTGCTGCGCGCCATGCGGTTCGCCATCGAAGGCTGCCTGAAGGGCGACGGCCTCGCCAATCCGCAGATCGCCTTCGCAGACTCCCTGAAGCGCACCTTCCGCGACGCCGAGACCTTCCGCAGTCTGGTCAAATCACGCGAGTTCCAGGTCCACTATCAGCCCATCGTCCATCTGGATTCCCGAGCCGTCCATCACTTCGAGGCCCTGACCCGATTCAGCGGCAACAGCGGTCCTGCCGAAGCCATTCGCATGGCCGAGGAGCTGGACATGATCGAGTCATTCGATCTCGCCGTGGCGGAGAAGGTGCTGAAGCGGATGCGCCAGCCCGGCGCCGGCCTGCTGAAGATGGCGATCAATGTCTCGGGCGCCTCGCTGGGCGACGACACCTATGTCGAGCAGTTGCTGCGCATGACCGCTGGCGCGCCCGAAGAACGTCGTCGCCTGATGGTCGAGGTGACCGAAACCTCCGCCGTCGCAGACATCGAAGCCGCCGACCGTCGCCTGGCTGCGCTGCGCGAAGCCGGCATCAAGGTCTGCATCGACGATTTCGGCGCGGGAGCCGCCGCCTTCGACTATCTGCGCAAACTGTCGGTGGACTCGGTCAAGATCGACGGGGCCATCGTTCGCGATATCCAGACCGACCAACGCTCCAAGGCTATGCTGCACAGCATCGTCGAAATGTGCCGTTCGATGAGGCTGGAAACCATCGCCGAGATGATCGAAACCGACGGCGTCGCCGCAGAACTCAAGGCGGCGGGCGTCGAATACGGCCAAGGCTGGCTGTTCGGCCGCGCCGAAGCCGAGCCGCGCACCCAACTGTCCAGCCCGTCGATGGTCCGTCGCAAGGGCGCCGTCGAGGCCTGGGGCTGACCGACCTCAGAGCTGGACCGTGCGCGTGATCTTCAGCGCCGCCAGGAAATCCACGTCGTGGCTCACCACGATCAAGGCGCCGTCATAGGCGTTCAGCGCCTCTTCGACCGCCGCGATGGCGTCCAGGTCGAGGTGGTTCGTCGGCTCGTCCAGAACCAGCAACTGCGGCGGCGTCGCGCCTGTCATGACGCAGGCCAGGCCCGCCCTCAGCCGCTCTCCGCCCGAAAGTTCGCCGACCCGGCGCTGCGCCGCCGTATTGCGAAACAGGAACCGCGCCAGCGCCGCCTGTGCGTCATTGACCGAGCCTTTCGGGTTCAACCGTCGCCACGCCTCCACCAGCGTTTCGTCCGGGCTCAGGATCTTGACCTCCTGATCCAGCAGCACCGCCCGCACAGGCCGCTCGACGCGCCCTGTCGTCGGTTGCAGATCGCCGGTGATCAGCCGCAACAGGGTCGTCTTGCCCGCGCCGTTCGGCCCCGTGATCGCGACCCGTTCCGGCCCGACCAGCCTCAAATCAATCGGCCCGACGATCGCCCGCCCCACAGCTGTCGCCCAGCCTGCCTGGTCCAATGTGAGCACCGCCCGTCCCGCTGGCAGGCCGGTCGTCGGCATCGGGATCGCCAGCGTCCGCGTCCGCTCCACGCGCGCCTGGGCTGAGGCCAAGGCATCCTTCGCGGCTTCGGCCTGTCGTTCGGCCAACAACCGGCCGCGCCCGCCCGTGTTTTCAGCGCGCTCGGCCCGTGCGCCCAGCAGGATTTTCGGCATGTCCCCCTTGGCGGCCTTGCGGCGGCCGGCGGCGTCGCGGCGTGACTGGGCCTCCGCGCGCTGCTGAGCCTCGCCGCCGACACGGGCGAGGTCTCGCTGGGCTTCGGCCAGATACCGCGTCGCCGCCTCGCGCTCCACCGCCTTTTGCTCGACATAGGCGTCATAGCCGCCGCCGTAGCTGGCGACGCCCAGGCTCGAAACCTCAAGAATTCGGTCCATGCGGCGCAACAGGTTGCGATCATGGCTGACCACCACGACCCCGCCGCCCCAACGCGCGATGACATCGGCGACCAGCGCCCGCGCTTGGGCATCCAGATGATTGGTCGGCTCATCCAGCAGGATCAGATCGGGCCGGCACAGCCTCAATCCCGCAAGGCGCAACCGCGTCTGCTCGCCCCCGCTGAGACTGGACGTCGGGCGTTCGTAGTCCAGGTCCGGCAGCCCGACGTCGCGCAAGGCCTCGTCCAGACGCGTCTCCAGCGTCCAATCCGCCTCGGCCAGATCGTCAGCTGTTCCCTGCCCCGCCAAAACCCGCGCCAAAACAGCCAGCGACGCTCCGACGCCCAGGGTTTGAGCGACGGTTTCATCTGGTGTCGGCTCATAGCGCTGGTCCAGCACGCCGATCGTGCCGGTTCGCGCGACAGCCCCTTCGGCCGGCGCGGCTTCGCCCGAGATCAGGCGCAGCAGCGTGGTCTTGCCCGCGCCATTTCGACCGACGACACCGGTGCGCTCAGGCCCGAACGTCAGGCTCAGATTGTCGAAGAGTGTGGCGCCGTCGGGTGTCCTAGCGGCGACCTTGTCGAGTGTCGCGAGTGCGGACGGGAACGCGTTTCTGCTTGGGCTGATTGGCATTGAGGATCACGAGCAGCATGGCGGACAGGGCGGAACCGGTGGCCAATGCGATGATCATGATCGTCATACCTTCTGCAAAGCGCGTCAGAACAAGGAGGATGGGTCGTAATCCCGCAATGCGCAAGTCTGGCGTCGAACACGGCCGCGTGAGAAGCTTGGCGTTAAGGAGACCACCATGAAGACCGCTATCACCCTCGCCGTCGTCTCCGTCCTCGCTTGCGCCGCCTGCGCCACCGCGCCGAACGCGCCGCCATCACCGCCAAACTACAGCGCCGTGCCGACCCAGGCGCCGACGCCCAACGCGCGGCTCTATGCCGCCTGCCTGCATCAGGCCGCTGCGGCCGACGCCTATCGCCGCGCGGACAACGGGGACGGCGCGGAATATATTCTGTTCACCTGCACGGGTGCGCCGGCCGCCGCCTTTGCTACGGCCTTGATCCCGTGGAGCGAGAAGATCGGATCGACATTCCAGCGTGAAGGCCGCACGTTCCGCTCGACCGCAAAGGTCGAGGCCGACCTGTACCGCGTCGATTCCTGCTCGACCGATGCGACGGGTGGTGACGCCATCTGCATCCTGTCGTTCAACGCCGGCGACTTCCTCGACCAATAGGTTGGCGGCGGCTAGACCTGCCGTCATGCAAAGCCGTTTCCGCATCGAAGACCCCGCCGGCGCCGCCGCGCGGCGCGAGGTCGCCGTCCAGCGCCTGCGGGACCAGACAGGCATAGACGAGGCCATGATCGACGCCCTTGTCGAAGGCTTTTACGCCCGCGTCCGCGACGATGCCCTGATCGGCCCGATCTTCGCGGACCGGATCACCGACTGGGCGCCGCATCTGGCGCAGATGAAGCTGTTCTGGTCGTCGGTCGCCCTGTCCACCGGCGTCTATCAGGGCCGGCCGATGCCGAAACACCTGCCCCTTCCCATAGATTCGCGGCATTTCGATCGCTGGCTTGAGCTGTTCGCCGAAACCGCGCGCACCCTGTGTCCATCCGTCGCCGCCGACCACTTCGTCGAACGCGCCCGCCGCATCGCCGAAAGCCTGGAATTAGGCGTCGCCAACGCCAGAGGCGTGCTTCTGGCCAAGGGCGAGCGTTTCGTGCGGCCCACACAGGCGTGGACGCCGGAATGATGCGCCGGCTGCAATGTTCCTACATTGTTCTTGCTTCAATCCCGCAATTCGTCCCCATATAGCGATGTCGCGCCGGACCCGCCGGCCCTCCTCCGCGTTCTCCGGACAGCATGACCGAAAAGCATAACTTCATCCGCGTTCGCGGCGCCCGCGAGCACAACCTCAAGGGTGTGGATCTCGACATTCCGCGTGAGCAGCTGGTGGTGATGACCGGCCTGTCGGGGTCGGGCAAGTCCTCGCTGGCGTTCGACACCATCTACGCCGAGGGCCAGCGGCGCTACGTCGAGAGCCTGTCGGCCTATGCCCGCCAGTTCCTGGAGCTGATGGGCAAGCCGGACGTGGACCTGATCGAAGGCTTGTCCCCGGCCATCTCCATCGAACAAAAGACCACCTCCAAGAACCCGCGCTCGACCGTCGGCACGGTGACGGAAATCCACGACTATATGCGTCTGCTGTGGGCGCGGGTCGGCGTGCCCTATTCGCCGGCGACCGGCCTGCCCATCGAGAGCCAGACCGTCAGCCAGATGGTCGACAAGCTGGTCGCCCTGCCCGATGGCGAGCGCATCCTGCTGCTCGCCCCTGTCGTTCGCGGCCGTAAGGGCGAGTACAAGAAGGAAATCGCCGAGTGGCAGCGACAGGGCTTCCAGCGGCTGAAGATCGACGGCCAGTTCTATCCGATCGACGAAGCGCCCACGCTGGACAAGAAGTTCAAGCACGACATCGACATCGTCGTGGACCGGATCGTCACCAAACCGGATCAGGAAGCGCGCTACGCCGACAGCCTGCAGACGGCGCTGGGTCTGGCCGACGGCATCGCCAACGCCGAATGGGCCTCGACGGCGGAAGGCGAGACGGCGCCGCGCTCCATCCTGTTTTCCGAACGGTTCGCCTGCCCAGTGTCGGGTTTCACGATCAGCGAGATCGAGCCGCGGCTGTTCTCGTTCAACAACCCCTTCGGCGCCTGCCCGGTCTGCGACGGCCTGGGGGTCAAGCTGGCGTTCGACGCCGATCTGGTGATCCCGGACCGCGACAAGACCCTGCACAAGGGCGCCGTGGCGCCATGGGCGCGTGGGCCGTCGCCGCTCTACACCCAAACCTTGCAGTCGCTGAGCCTCCACTACGGCTTCTCGATGGACAAGCCATGGCGCGACCTGCCCGCCCAGGCGCACAAGGCCATCCTGCACGGCACGGGGTCCGAGAAGATCAAGTTCGTCTATGACGACAACGCCCGCAAATACGAGGTCTCCAAGCCGTTCGAGGGGGTGCTGCCGAACCTGGAGCGCCGCTGGCGCGAGACCGACAGCGCCTGGGTGCGCGAGGAACTGGCCCGCTATCAGTCCGAGACGCCCTGCGACGCCTGCCACGGCAAGCGGCTGAAGCCCGAAGCCCTGGCGGTCAAGGTCGGCGGCGAGGACATCGCCGACATCTCCACCCTGTCGATCTCCAAGGCCTATCTGTGGTTCTCGACCCTGGAAGAGAATCTGACCGAAAAGCAGATGGAGATCGCCCGGCGCATCCTGAAGGAAATCTGCGACCGGCTGCGGTTCCTGAACAACGTCGGCCTGGACTATCTGAACCTGTCCCGGTCCTCCGGCACCCTGTCGGGCGGCGAGAGCCAGCGTATCCGCCTGGCGTCGCAGATCGGCTCTGGTCTGACCGGCGTCCTCTATGTGCTGGACGAGCCGTCCATCGGCCTGCACCAGCGCGACAACACCCGCCTGCTGGAAAGCCTGAAGGGCCTGCGCGACCTCGGCAACTCGGTTCTCGTGGTCGAGCATGATGAAGAAGCCATCCTGACCGCGGACTACGTCATCGACATGGGCCCCGCCGCCGGGGTTCACGGGGGACAGGTGTGCGCCGAGGGTACGCCGGCCCAGGTCATGGCCAACCCCAAGTCCCTGACCGGCAAATACCTGACTGGCGAGCGTGAGATCGAAATCCCCGCCGAGGGCCGTCGCCCCATCAACCGCAAGCGGATGCTGAAAATCAGCGGCGCCAGCGGCAACAATCTGAAGAGCGTCACCGGCGAAATCCCGGTCGGCGTCTTCACCTGCATCACCGGCGTCTCGGGCGGCGGCAAGTCCACCTTCACCATCGAAACCCTGTACAAGGCCGCCGCGCGTCGGCTGAACAATGCATCGGAGGCCCCTGCCCCCTTCGACCTGATCGAAGGCCTGGAGCATTTCGACAAGGTCATCGACATCGACCAGTCGCCCATCGGCCGCACCCCGCGCTCGAACCCCGCGACCTACACCGGCGCCTTTGGCCCCATCCGCGACTGGTACGCCGGCCTGCCTGAATCCAAGGCGCGCGGCTACGGCCCCGGCCGGTTTAGCTTCAACGTCAAGGGCGGTCGCTGCGAGGCCTGCCAGGGCGACGGCGTCATCAAGATCGAGATGCACTTCCTGCCGGACGTCTATGTCACCTGCGACGTCTGCAAGGGCAAACGCTACAACCGCGAGACGCTGGAGATCGTGTTCAAGGGCAAGTCCATTTCGGACGTGCTGGACATGACGGTCGAGGAGGCCGCCAGCTTCTTCAAGGCCGTGCCGCCGATCCGCGACAAGATGCTGACGCTGGAACGCGTGGGCCTAGGTTACGTCAAGGTCGGCCAGCCGGCGACCACCCTGTCGGGCGGCGAGGCCCAACGGGTCAAACTGTCCAAGGAGCTGTCCAAGCGCGCCACCGGGCGCACCCTCTACATCCTAGACGAGCCGACCACCGGCCTGCACTTCGAGGACACGCGCAAGCTGCTGGAGGTTCTTCAGGAACTGGTCGAGGCCGGAAACACGATCGTAGTCATCGAGCACAACCTCGATGTCATCAAGGTCGCCGACTATCTGCTCGACTTCGGCCCTGAGGGCGGCGACGGCGGCGGCGAGATCGTCGCGGTCGGCACGCCCGAACAGGTTGCAGACAACAAGGCCAGCTGGACCGGCAAATACCTCAAGGAGGTGCTGGATCGGCACGAGGACCGCCGCAAGGCGCGCGTGGCGGCCTTGGGCGGGTCTGTCGATGCTCCGGCCAAGAAGAAAAGGGTGAAGGCGTCGGCTTGAGCCGACGCCACTTTTTCCTTAGCGCGGCTTCAGCGCCGCCCAGGCCGCTGCGAACGGGGCATATAGGACCGCGAGTTGCAGCGCGGCCAGGAAGGCGTTGACGATCGACGACACCAGGATCGCAGGCCAGGCCTGTATCAGGATTTGACCCAATCCCTCGCCGTCGGAGCGCGCCAGCGTCTGGATGCCGCCGGTGGCGAGATCGGCCGCTGCGCCGATGATCATGCCCAGGATGCTGACGATCAGGGACATGATGATGGCGATCACGGCCATGCCCAGCAGCGACCAGAAATGTCCTTTGGTGGCGGCGAACGATTCCACGATGGTGATCTTGCGGCGATCGATCGTCATCGGCACCGCAAGGCTGAACTTTATCGCCAGCCATACGATCAGGGCGAAGACGGCGAAGATCAGCAGCACGCCGGCCAAAATCAGCAGCGCCTGACCTGACGCCGCGCCGAAACCGATGGCCGCGCCGACCACCATCATACCGACGCCAGACGCCAGACCGACAGCCAGGCTGACGATCAGGCTGACCGCAAGAACACGGACCTCATCCATACCGAGCCGCAGATAGCCCCACGACGACTCGTCCGGCCGCAAGACCGAGCGCGCCACCGCCGCGCTCAGCACCGCGCCGACCAACAGGCCGATGGGCGCGGCCCAGATCAGGGCTCCGGCGTAGGTCTGACCCAGGGCCTGAAACTCCGCCATCGACGGGTTGGCCGACTGTTCCAGCGCTTCGCCTGCCGCCATCAGGCTGGCCCACTTGTCGGCGCCCAGGCCGAACATGGCGACATAGACGGACAGATAGACCAGGCCCCAGGCGACCGCGACAATCGGATGCCGACGGACGACCCGGAAGCCTTCGAAGGCCGCGTCGGTGGCGGAAAAACTCATGACAACTCCGGGGGCAGATTCGCGGCGCACCCTAGCGCATCCGCAAGCCTACGTCCCGCACCGCCGCCGGACCGGCATCACGCGTTTGATCGCCTCAGTTTGCGGAGGCGATCGTCCAGTCCGCGATCTGGGTGTTGATGTCGCGCGTCGCCGTGTCGAAGGCTGCGACGATGGCGGACACGCGGTTGTCGCCCGCAGGTTGGGTCACGGTGAACACCCGCTCGACCGAGCGGCCTTCCTCGGGACGAATGGTCCCGCCGCCAGCGCGCCGTTCCGGGGTGGAGCGGAGCTGCGCCCGTGCGGTCACGACAACATCCGGCACAGCGCCCGGCGCGGCGTAACGCGCCTCGAACGTCGTGACCGTGACCTGCAGGATCAGCGGCGGCGTACCCGGCTCACGGCGACCCAGCACACGAATGCGATCGGCGCGGTTGGCGAAGGCAGCCTTCAGGCTGTCGTCGAACAGGGTCGAGGCCGGCGAGACCCAGCGTGCGCCGCCGATATAGGCCGTCTCCAGACCCGTCACGCCCAGGATCTTGTCGTCGCCGGTCGCATCAGGGAACTCGATACGGCGGATGGATACCGTAAGGGGCGCAGGCGTGTCGCCCACCACCGACGGCGCAGCCATTGGCAGGCCGAACCGATAGTTCTGCACCGGATCCGGCGAGGACAGCAGGGCGCATCCGCTCAGCGCGGTCAGGACAGCGGCGGACGCCGCCAGTCGAAGGACAGGACGAAGGATCACGGCTGCACCTCCAGCTCTTTGGATTTGGGACGACCGATGAAGTCGCGCGGGCTGGCGCGGACGTCGTCGATCAGGGATTGCAGAGACCGGGTGGCGTCCTGCAGTTCTTCGATCGTGCCGGTCAGTTGCGGCAGGCTGGTCGTCGCGAAGTCACCCAGCGGACGCTCCAGACCCGTGATCGAACGGTTGGCCGAGGCGATCGCCGTGCGGGCCTCCGCCGTCGCCGAGTTGATGTTGGCGATGGCCTGGCGACCATCCGTATTGATGATCTGACGCGTGTCGACGGCCAGGGCCTGGTATTCCTTCACCGCCGCGTTGGCGTTGGTCACGGCCTCTTCCAGCTGCTGGAAGATGGCCTTGCGGGCTTCCAGTTCGGTCGTCAGGGCTTCGACGTTCTTCACGCTGGTGGAGAAGCTGCGGATATTGTCGTCGGACATGACGCGGTTGATCCGGTTCAGCGCATCCACGGTCTGCGCCAGCACCGTGCCCGAACCACTCAGCAGTTCAGCGATCGGCGACGGCTGGCTTTGCAGCACGGGCACGACATTGTCCGGATACTGATCCTTCAGCAGGGCGCTGTTGGGCGAGCCGGCGGTGATCTGGATGTAGTTCAGGCCGGTGATGCCTTGCGGCTCCAGCTGCGCGCGCGAGGTCACGCGCACTGGCGTCGTGCCGTCCACGCGGACACGGGCGATAACCTGATCGCCGCGCTTGGTGTCGATGTTCAGGTCGGTGACCTCGCCGACGCGGATGCCGTTGAAATGCACCTCGCCACCTTCGGACAGGCCGTTCACCGGCCCGTAGAAGACGATGTCGTACATGTCGTAGTCGCTGTTGAACTGCAGCCGGGCCAGCCAGATTGTGAACACCGCCAGGGCCGCCAGAAGGGCGACGGTGGCGATGCCGACGGCGGCGTAATGTGCGTCTCTTTCCATGATCCGCTCTCCTCAGGCGGCAGACTTGGTGGCTGCGCGTCCGCGCGGCCCCAGGAAATATTCTTTGATCCACGGATGGTCGGAGCCTTCCAACTCCTGCACCGTGGCCTTTTCCACGACCCGCTTGTCCGCCAGCACCGCCACCTTGTCACAGATGGCGTAGAGCGTATCGAGGTCGTGGGTGATCATGAAGACAGACAGACCGAGGTCGTCCGCCAGTTGCCGGATCAGATCGTCGAACGCGGCCGCGCCGATGGGATCCAGGCCCGCCGTCGGCTCGTCCAGAAACACTAGCTCGGGATCCAGAGCGAGCGCGCGCGCCAGGCCGGCCCGCTTCTTCATGCCGCCTGACAGTTCGGCCGGCTTCAGATGGTGATGCTCGGGCTTCAAACCGACCATGGCGATCTTGAGCTCGGCCAGCTCATAGATGACCGACTTGGGCAGTTTGGTGTGTTCGACCAAAGGTGAAGCCACGTTCTCCAGCACGCTCAGCGAAGAGAACAGCGCACCCTGCTGGAACAGGATGCCGGTGCGTTTCTCGATGTCGGCCGCCTCAGCCTTGGTCAGGTTCGCCCGGTCGTAGCCCAGCACCTTCACCGATCCGCCTTCCGGCTCCTTCAAGCCGATGATGGTGTTCAGCAGCACGGTCTTGCCCGCGCCCGATCCGCCGACGACGCCCAGGACTTCGCCGCGCACCAGGTCGAGGTCGAGGTTCTCGTGGATGGTGCGCTCGCCGAACTGACTCAGCAGGCCGCGCACCTCGATCAGGTTTTCTGGCGCCTCGGTCATATGTTCAGCTCCAGGAAGACCAGGGCGAACACGGCGTCCAGGAAGATGATGGCGAAGATGGCCTGCACCACGGCGGCCGTCACGCGGCGGCCCAGACTTTCGACATCGCCGGCGACGGCCATGCCCTGACGGCATCCGATGGCGGCGATCACCAGGGCGAAGACGGGCGCCTTCACCAGACCCACCATCAGATGTTGGGCCATGGTGCCGTCCTCGACCAGACGCTGGAAGAAGAAGGACGGACCGAGATTCAGCGAGCTCCAGCACACGACCAGACCGCCGATAAGACCGCCGATCATGCCCATGAAGGTCAGCAGCGGCAGCATGATCACCAGCGAAGCGACCCTTGGGATCACCAGGGCCTGGAACGGATTGACGCCCATGACCTGCATGGCGTCGACCTCCTGGTTCATCCGCATCGACCCGATTTCAGCCGCGAAGGCCGAGGCCGAACGTCCCGCCAGAAGGACCGAGGCGATGACCACGGCGAATTCGCGGAACATGGCGACACCGATCAGCTGAACCGCGAACACCTGGGCGCCGAAGTCGGTCAGCAGGTCCACGCCGATGAAGGCGATCACGGCCCCGATGAAGAAGTTGGTGATCATGACGATCGGAATGGCGTCCAGCCCGGCGCGCTCCGCCTGACTGACCCAGGCCGGCCAGCGGATGCCCCCGGGGCGTTTGGCGGCTTCGACCACGGCGGCCATCAGCCGACCCAGGAAGGCCAGCGACAACATGGCCTCGCCGCCGAAATCGTACACGCCTCGCCCGATCTTGGCGAAGGTGCGAACGAAGGCGCTGGGGCGTTTGGGCGCCGGGGCGCTCTGCCGCTCCAGCAGTTCGATCATGTGGTAGATGCGACCCGCCTCGGGTCGATCCTTCCACTGGCTCTTCGACAGACGACCGCTTGACGCCTGCACCAGGGCCAGCGCGCCTGCGGTATCGAAGCGACCGAGATCGGAGGTGTCGATACTGGCGATGTCGCGGCCTTCCAGATCGCGGCTCAGTTCCGTCGGCAGACGGCCCAGCGCCGTGGTCGTCCAGTCGCCGGTCAGGCGCAGACGGGCCTCGCCATTACGATCGACGATTTCGTATGCGGCCTGATTCATCGGGCCTCTGATGACCGGTCTGACATCGCGATTTTCCCCTGACCCTCTGAACAGACAGCCGAAATCCCTGCCGCGCTAATGGTCAAGCCGGCACTCGATGTCAACGCGCGATGACATTCGCGCGGATGTTTGTCGATCGATCGCGTCGAGATCGCCTCCCCCGATAAAACGTCCAACGGTCACGCTGGCGCTGATGCCTAACGCGGCCGAACGGGATTCGTTCTCGCGTCACCTCATATGACGTTGCACGGCCGCCAGATCCTCGATGAACAACCGTCTCGCCTCGGCCTTGGCGGCCTCGTCCGGCAGACGCAACAAATAGGAGGGGTGGACCGTCAGCACGGCGGTCGATCCATCGCTCAGGTCGATCGGCGCGCCGCGTTCCTGCATCACGGCCGGCTTTCGACCCAGCAACGCCAGACCCGCCGTCGCCCCAAGGGCCAGCACGACTTGCGGCTTGATCAGCCTTCGCTCCGAGTCCAGCCACCAGCGGCAGGCCTGAACCTCGCCCCCGTTCGGCGTCTTGTGCAGGCGACGCTTGCCGCGCGGCTCGTGTTTGAAGTGTTTGACAGCATTGGTGACATAGACGTCGGATCGATCAATGCCGGCCTCGGCCAGGGCGGCGTTCAGCACCTGTCCCGCCGGCCCGATAAAGGCGCGCCCTGCCAGATCCTCCTGATCGCCCGGCTGTTCGCCGACGATCATCAGACGCGCCGACTTCGGCCCCTCTCCGCACACGCCCTGCGTCGCGTCGCGGTAAAGCGGGCAACGGCGGCAGGCCTGAACGCCGCTGGCGACATCGTCGAGGTTTTCGGGCACGGCCTCGGCGTCGGGACGCGCCGAATGAAGGTCTGGCGCGACGGCGCGCGCGAAACGCGGATTGGGTTGAGGCGACGGCGCAGCGACCATGGTCTCGGTTCGAACCGACGAGGCCGCGACCAGTTCCGGTATCAAGGCGGCTTCCGGCAGGTTCTTCCAATAGGACTTGGCCATCTCGCCCTGCATCGTCTTCACCTTCAACCGCGCAGGATTGAAGGTCGAGGCGTAGTAGGTCTTCCAGAAATCCTCGATCTCGTCTTCGGCTGGCGCCATGTCGCGGGTGGCGGGCGGCCCGAACCGTAGGGCGTCGCCATCCCAGAAGGCCGACCCATCCGGCGTCAGGATCGACCAGCGCATGGTCGTGAACCGCCGTTGGAAGAAGGGCGCGGTCTTTTCCAGAACCCGATGCGGCGGCTCGAACCACGCCACCCAGGCCTCGCCCAGATCGTCATGCACCTGGCGAAAGCGAACGAAGGCCTTCATCTTGTGCGAAGCCCGGCTGACGTTCTTGACCCGCTCCAGCGCGTCGGCGACGTCCCGGTCCGAAATGACCTTGATCAGGTCCGGCTCATCCTTCAGCCGCCACAGCAGCCGGTACATCAGATCGAAACGGTCAGCGGATCGATGCAGGATCAGGTTCTGGGCCAAATCCACGAACTCTTTCGGGACGTTGAAGGCTCTGCGGTCATCAGGCGTCGGCCACGTTTCTTCGGCAATCGGGTGATCGAACAGCCCGCCCTGTTCCACCGCCCCCGCCACGACGAACCGCGCCGCCGCGGGCTCCACACCCGCCAATCGAAACGCGCGCGCCGCCTTCCGCCAGCCGTCGAAGTCGGTCTCACCGTCCAGCGTCGCCACCGCCATCAGAACAGGCTCAACTGCTCGGGCGTGCGGCTGGTCACGCGCGCCTTCAGGTCCGCCGCATCCGTCAGTCCGCCAGGCGTCCAGTCCAGCGCCGTGATGAAGGGCCGAATCTTGGCCACCGATCGCGTCAGCCGTCCGACATCCTCCAACCGCAGGGTCCGATAGCGGCGCACCGCGACGATCCGGTCCACAGCTTTCACGCCCAGCCCCGGCACCCGCAGCAGCATCTCTCGCGGCGCGCGGTTCACATCGACGGGAAACTGCTCGCGCTTGTTCAGCGCCCAGGCCAGTTTGGGATCAACCGCCAGATCAAGCATGCCATTCGATGCCCCCTCGCCGATCTCCGGCGCGGAGAAGCCATAGAACCGCATCAGCCAATCGGCCTGATACAGCCGATGCTCGCGCATCAGCGGCGGCTTGGACAGCGGCAGGATCGAACTGGAATCCGGGATCGGGCTGAACGCCGAATAGTAGACGCGGCGCAGGCCGTAACCGCCGTAGAGCGAGGCGCTGCGATCCAGGATTTCCGTATCCGGCGCGCCGTCGGCGCCGATAATCAGTTGAGTGCTCTGGCCGCCCGGCGCGAACTTCGGCGGTTTGATCTTTTCACGTTTGGCCGGCCTGGCCGCCTCGACGCCCAAGCGCACCTGGCTCATCGCCTTCTTGATGACACCAACATCCTTTTGCGGCGCCAGTCGCGCCAGCGCCTCGTCGCGCGGAAGTTCGATATTCGCTGACAGGCGGTCGGCGTACAGACCCGCCATCTCCACCAGCTTCGGGTCCGCCTCCGGGATCAGCTTCAGATGAATATAGCCCCGGAAGTCGTGGACTTCGCGCAGCGTCTTGGCAACCAGGACCAGCTGCTCCATCGTATAGTCGCCGGATCGAATAATGCCCGACGACAGGAACAGGCCCTCGATATAGTTGCGCTTGTAGAAGTTGAGCGTCAGGTCGACCACCTCGTCGACATCGAACCGCGCGCGCTCCACATTCGACGACACGCGATTGATGCAATAGGCGCAATCGTAGATGCAGAAGTTGGTCAGCAGGATCTTGAGCAGACTGATGCACCGACCGTCCGGTGTATAGGCGTGGCAGATGCCCATCCCCTCGGTCGAGCCGATCCCCTTGCCGCCGACGGAGTTTCGTTTCGACGTTCCGGACGACGAACACGAAGCGTCGTATTTGGCGGCGTCAGCCAGAACGGAAAGTTTTCGACGCAGATCGAGACGGGCCATCGTTCTTGATACGTTCCAGAACGATGTTTGGTCCAGCGTTGCCGTTTTCTTTTTTTGAAACGATAACTTAGCGCAGCAGATTAAGCAGCGACGTGCTCTTCAACGAGTTGATGATCTGGGCCGAAGCCTCGATCGCCACCTGCGCCATCTGCAGGTCGGTAATCGCCCGTGCCGGATCATAGCCGGACTTGTCCTGCATCATCTTCTGCAGGGCGGTCTTCTGATTTTCCTGGGAGTCCAGCGCGGTTTCGACGTGGTTCTGGATCAGGCCGTTCTTGGCCGTCTGGTTCGTCAGGCCCGCATTCGCCTTGTCCAGCTCACCCATCTGCGCCTTCAGAAAAGCGGTGACGTTGGCGTCGGGCTGTCCCGTCAGCGTGCCCGCGCCGGCTGGCGTATAGGTCACGCCGCCTACGGTGACCGCCGTGCCGTTCTGGAAGGCCTGAATGTTGCGGAACACCTCAGTCAGCGGTCCGCCGATCTCGCTGGCCAGAAAGCCGGTCTCGACCGTGGTCTTCTCGTCGATGCGCGACTTCTGCTTCAAGGTGTCGTTGGCGAAGGTCGCGGCGGTGGACGGCGCCGTCGTCAAATCGGCCATGGTTGCAGCCGTGGCGGGCGCGATATCGCTCTGGCCGCCCGCAAACAGATAGGAGCCCTGATGTTCCGCATTCAGTCCACCCTGCACCGTCTGATAGTTCAGACCGAGCTCGACCATCAGATTGTCGATCCGCCCGGCCGCCAGGCTGTTTGCAATGGCCTCGCGCGCCGCATTACCGCCTTCGTATATGCGGCTCATGGCAAGATCCTGGGCGCTCAGCCGCGCCTTCACGGCCTCACCGGTGGAGATGAAGCCCTCCAGCCGCGCCTGTGTCGATGTCAGGCTGGTCAGCTGTTCGGCGCCTCGACCATAGCCAGACATATCGGTGGCGATCTTCTCGCTATCGATCCGCTCCTGCGCCTGCTGCGCGCGGCCCTGCGCGTTCATCAGGCTGAGCAAGGCCGACTGGTAGTTCCCGTGGGTCGCGACGCGCGTCATTGCAGGATTCCGATCAGTACGTCGTACATGTCCTTGCTCGCCTGGATCAGGCGCGCAGAGGCGTTATAGGCTTGCTGGAAGGTGGTCATATTGACCAGTTCCTCGTCCATGTTCACGCCTTCGGCCGAGGTGCGGCGGCTGTCCGCCTCCTTGGCCAGGGCGCTTGCCGTTTCGCTGCGGGTCTTGGCAGCCGAGGCCTTGCCGCCGATCTCGCCGGCGAAGTCCGCCGCATAGGACGACAGGGTCTTGGTCCCGCCGGCATTTCCGCCGGCTGCGGCGAAGGCGACGTTCTTCTTGCCCACATCCCCCAGCGCCAGGCCGCCGCGCCCATCGTTCTTGCTCAGCGCTGGCGTCCCCGCCGCGGCCGACAGGTTCAGCTGCGCCAAGGCCAGCTTTCCGGGGTCCTGCTGGATGTCGCTACGCACCGCATAGGCGCCCGCCCGCGTCGATCCCGTCGCGCCCAGGCCGAACAGTTGCGACATCGAAACGCCGGACGGATCCTGGGTCGTATTGTCCTTCACGACGCTCATCGACGTCGCCGACGGGTCGTAAGCCTTGAAGGACAGCTTGCCTACCGCATCCAGGCTGAAGGCGCCATAGCGGCCAACGCCGGTGACGGGGTCGTTCAGCGCGCCCAGCATCTCGCCCATCGTGCCCGTCCCGGCGGGTACGGACACGGTGATGTCGCGAAGGCGCGCGCCGGAAGGACCGGCAAAGCGCAAGGTCAGACTCTCGCCCGGATCGAACCCATGCTGAGATGTCAGGGTCAGGCCCGTCTCGTAGAAGGTCGGCGTGGTCGTGGTCACCAGGTCGTTCAGGCCGAACCAGTGCGAAAATCCTCGACCGCCCTTCGTACTGGGCGAGGTCGCATCGTCGGCGATGGCCACGCCGTTTCCACCCGCCCCGTCCAGACGCAGTTGGCCGTCCGAGAAGCTCGCCGTCGCCGCGCCGCCCAGTTGAGCGTTCAGCACGCTGAGGAAGGTGGTCGGATCGGCGGCGGCCCCGTTGATCGTCATCGTCCCGCCGGAAAAGACGATCCGGGCCGAGGTCTGCACCACGCCCGACGCATTGACCGTCGAGATGGTGGTCGTGCCGGTGAAGCCGGTCAGAGCGTTCGCCAGCGACTGTCCAACGTTGCGCCCCATCAGGGTGGTCGGCGCGGGGACGCTGCTGTTGGCGTTGTGGGCGCGGTTCAGTTCGTCCGCGAGTTTGGCCGTCAACTCACCCAGGCGCGCGGCGGCGGCAGGCGCATCGACATCGCGCATCTCGACCAGACCCCGGATCTGACCGGACGACACGCCGTCCAGCAGCGGCCAGCGCGTGCCGCTGGGTTCGGTGATCATGATGTCGGAAAAGGCCGTCATGGCGTCCACGGTGCCTGCCGCCTGGTACGACAGCGTCGCCGCCCCCTCGCCCACCAGGGTGGTGCCTGTGTTGGTGCGCAGCGTCACGCCGCCGTTGGAGCGGGCCTCGACCTTCACATCCATATATTTGGACAGTTCGTTGATCAGGCCCAGCTGGGCGTTCTGGGCCCCGGTCACATCCTCGTTCGTCACCGTTCCGGCGGCGATGGTCTTGTTCAGCTTGGCGATCTGTTCCAGCAGCGGATTGACCGTTTCGACCGCGCTCAGCAGCCGGCCGTCCGCCTCCTGACGCGCCGACTGGATCTGCGACGCGATGCCGGCGGCCTGATTGAAGATCGCCTGGGTCTTGTAGATCGTGTCCTGACGCCCGGCCGATGATGTCGGGCTTTCGGCCAGGGTCGCATAGGTGGCGAACAGCTTGTCGACCTGGGCGAAGAAGTTGGTGTCGCTGCTGGGATCGCCGAACTGGTTCTGGATCTGGTCGTACAGTTCATAGCGCACGGTCTGGCGCGCGGCGTCCGACCCGGCGCTGAGGCTGGCGGCTTGAAGGAAACGGTCCGTCGCCAACCGCACCCGCGTGACGTCGACACCCGAACCATAGCCATTGGTGACGGCGGCCGACTGATCGGCGACCTTGCGGATGTATCCGGGCGTATCGACGTTGGCGATATTGTCGGCGGTGACGCGCAACTGCGACTGGGCGGTCTTCAGCCCCCACGTCGCAATGTTCATGATCGAGTTCAGCGACATTGACGCGTCTCCCCCGCTCTACCCGGCAACCGCTGCATCGCGACGCGCAGTTCTTGCCCAGCCACGCGCCACGCCCGCTCGCACAAAGCGTTGTTTTTCCACAGGATCGTTGATCGGGCGGCCGTCATGATGGGAAAGACGCGCAAAGGTCGGGCCAATCGGATGCTGACATCTCGCCCGTCGCTGATCGGCAGCGCCGCGAAGCCGGGCAAAAAGTGGCGAGAGCGCGGCAATAACGACCGCCGCGCCTCGAACCTGCAGACCCCGATACTGCGCTTTACCTTGTTTTTATTGGCTTATTTTCTTGGCCCGACCCTTGCGTCGAGCGCGGCGAACTCTTGGGCGCAGCAGGCGCCGTCGTCGCTCCTTACGAAAGCCGCCGCGCTTCCATGTCCACCGCTTCCGCCCTGCTCGCGCCTGCCGCTCCGGTTTCGACCGGAACGTCGGCTGCCGCCCTGGGCGCAGAGGTCGTCGATGCGGGCCTGTTTTCCAGCAAGGTCGCCGACGCGCTGAACGCGGGTGTCCACGGCGCGCCGGTCGAACGGATGACGCCCGGCCGTCTGACGGGCGTTCGGTCGCTGGGCGTCATCATGGCCCAGCCCATGGCGGCCGAGCCTGACGCCAACACGCTGCCCCGGACTGCCGACACCGTCGCCACAATCTCAAGCGAGATCGCAGACTCCGAAGCTCAGCCCGTCCTGTCTGACGGACAGCAGATCGGTACGGACAAAGCCGCGAATGACGACCATACCCCTGGCCTCGTCGCCGCAACGCCGTTCACAGCCGCGCAACCGACGCTGGCCGTTCCGGTCGCCCAATCGCTCGATGTCGCGGGCTCGCCGGCCGTTTCCGAGGACGCGGCGGAAATCCCTGCCGATCCGCAAGCTCCCAAAAATGTTGCGTCAGTCGCATTCGTTGCGCCCGAAGCGATGACGACGACGGTCCCCACGGCTCCCCGCTCTGCAACTGATACGGCGGCCAAGACTGCGTCGGCGCCTGCCGACCGGGACCTTGAAGCGAAGTCCGCCGTGACTGCCGCGACCGCTCAAGCAGTCCTTTCGGAACTCTCCGAAATCCTGACGACCGAAGCGTCGCCCTCTTCTCCCGACGCGGCGAAGCCGGCTGAAGTCGAGGCCGCCGAGGCCTCGGTCACGCCCGCGCAGCCGACGACGACCGACGGTCCGAAGCCGACAGTCGCGCCCAAGCCTGCCGTTACGGTCAAGGGCGACGCAGCGCCTCGTCCGACCGACGCAACGGCGCCGGCGCCTGCCACGTCCGAAAGTGAGGCCAGCACGATCCAGACCGCTGTCGCTAACCCCGACAAACCGGCCGCACCGTCGCCCATCTCTCAATCCCTTGCGGCCGCTCAGATCCCGACCGCCCAAGTCCAGATCGCCGTCACGTCGACGATGCCCAAGCCGTCCTTCATCGCCCCGGCCGGCGTCGTCGCTGCGTCCACTGAAGCGGCGTCGTCTGCGACAGCCGAAACGGCCGACACAGCCGATCAGCCGGCAGAGGCGGCTCCGATCGATACGCCGAAGTCGCCGACCTCGCTTCAACCCGCCTCGCCATTGCGCGGCAATCTCCATGCGGCGGTGGACCAGACCAGCGACGCCGCCGTTCCCGCGATCCAAACGGCTACAACCCAAGACGCCACCCCTTCCAGCGCCGGGATAGAAGTCGCCGCCAAGCCGACGTCGCCATCCGCTAAGGTAGCCGAGGCTGCGACCGGCGGCGTCGCCACGCCGGAGCCGGCCTCGCCTGAATCCACTACCGCAAGCCCTGCGCCGCTCGATGCGCAGCCTGCGCAACAGGCCGCCGTGTCCAGCCATGCTCAGGGCCTGACCACACTGTCGCGCGCCACCGTCGAGACCACCGCCCAACTCGCCGCGCAGATGGCCCGCAAGCTCGAGGGCCGTTCGACCCGGTTCGACATGGTGCTGACGCCCGAAGATCTGGGCCGCGTCGATGTCAGCCTTGAGATCGGCAAGGACGGCCAGTTGTCCGCTCGACTGGCCTTCGACAATCCCGCCGCAGCCGCCGATCTGAAGGGCCGCGCCGACGAACTGCGTCGCCAGCTTCAGGAGGCCGGCTTCCAGGTCGCAGGTGACGCGCTCGACTTCTCGCAACGCGATCCGTCCACGGGCGGCGGCGCCTTCGAGCGTCAGCAGCAGCGCAACGCCCTGTTCGCCGGCGGCTCTCGCCTCGCGGCCCAGGCCGACATGCCCACCGTCCCGGCGCCTGGCGCCTGGATTAACCATTCCCTGACGCCTGACCGCGTCGATCTGAAGGTCTGACCCCATGGTCGACGCCGTCACAACCTCCGCCGCAGCGGGCCGCATCACCGGCGGCACCAAAGCCTTGGCCTCGAACTTCGAGACCTTCCTGACCCTGCTGACCACGCAGATGAAGAACCAGGATCCGCTGTCGCCGCTGGACTCGAACCAGTTCACCGCGCAGCTGACGCAGATGGCCGGCGTGGAGCAACAACTGCTGACGAACGACCTGCTGACCAGCCTGCTGGCCGCCCAGGCCGGCGGCGGTCTGGATAACGCCGCCAACTACATCGGCAAGAGCGTCACCGCCGCCTGGACCGCCACCGAGTTCAACGACGGCAAGGCCACCTGGGCCTACGAACTGGGCGCCGACGCGGACAAGGCCACTTTGCAGGTCGTCGACAGCAAGGGCGTCGTGGTCTGGGAGGGCGCCGCGCCCGACAAGACGTCCGGCCTGCACACCTTCTCCTGGGACGGCAAGCTGAAGGACGGCGGCATGGCCCAAGACGGCGGCGTCTATACGCTGAAGGTCGCCGCCACCGACTCGACCGGCGCCAAGGTCGACGCCCAGGCGCTGATCCAGGGCCGGGTCACCGGCGTCGAGATGTACAACGGCGCGCCGTATCTGGTGATCGGCGACTCCATCCTTCCGCTCTCGACCGTGATCTCGCTGAACGAGATCACGGCCCAGGCGGCCAATGATACCGACGATACGGAGAATCCGAACGTCCCCACCGAGGAGGCGGCCGCATGATGCGATCCGCCGCCTTCCCGATGACCTCTATTTAAGGAGCGTTCTTTCCATGAGCCTCAACAGTGCAATGCTGGCCGGCGTGTCCGGCCTGGCCGCCAACTCCGCCGCCCTGGCGGCGATCTCCCAGAACATCGCCAACGTGAACACCGTCGGCTACAAGCGCACGGCGAGCGAGTTCCAGACCCTGGTCAACAGCCAGACCGCATCGGGCGGCAGCTACTCGGCCGGCGGCGTGACCACCAACACCCGCTCCTACGTCAGCCAGGAAGGTCAGCTTCAGCGCACGACCTCAAGCACCGACCTCGCCGTCAACGGTCAGGGCTTCTTCGTCACGACGACGCAGGCCGAAAACGTCGGCGCGACCGACACCCGCCTGTTCACCCGCGCTGGCGCCTTTACCGTTGACAAGCAGGGCTATCTGAAGAACAGCGCCGGCCTGTATCTCCAAGGCTGGCCAGTGGACTCCAACGGCGAGATCTCGACCGATCCGTCCGATCTGTCGCGTCTGCGCTCGATCAACATCGGCTCAGTCGGCGGCACCGCCGAACCGACCACTCGTGTCCAGATCAACGCCAACCTGCGTTCGAGCCAAGAAGCGTCTTCGGCCGCCAGCGCCCAATCCTACAAGGGCGTGTCTGATACGGCGACGCCGGCCGTGACCCATGACGTGTCGGTCCGCTACACCCGCACCGGCGCCAACAGCCACGATCTGGTGATCAAGTCCGGTTCGCAGAAGATCGACGCCTCGGCGACCTTCGACCCGACCACCGGCGCCATCACCGGGCTGACCATCAACGGCGCGAACGCCGGCTCGGCGACCGCGATCGGCACGCCGCCGACCCAGATCCAGTTCACGCCGGCCAGCGGCCCTGCCTATACGATCAACCTTTCGGACGTCGGCCTGGGCAACGAAAACGTCGCCAAGACGAAATACGACCCGTCGGTCAACTCCATGGCGATGTACAACGCCGACGACGACAACCCCGTCGGCGTGAAGCCCGACTTCAAGATGAACATCCCGGTTTCGGACTCCAAGGGCGGCCAGCGCAATCTGGAAATCCGCTTCCTGAAGAGCGACGAACCGAACATCTGGTACGCGGAAATCGTCTCCGTGCCGGCCAGCGACGTGATCGCGGGCGCGCCCTACGCCAACGGCCAGATCAAGACCGGCAAGATCGCCTTCACGCCGTCGGGTCGCCTGGACGTCGACACGATGAAGGCCTGGCCCGCAGGCACGGGCCTGTTCGATGACCCGACCATGGCCACGCTGAACTTCGGCAAGTCCGACCCCGCCAATCTGACCATGCCGGCCGGCGAGGTCGCCTGGGCCGACGGTCTGGGCATCGCCGCCCAAGCCGTCACGCTGGACCTCAACACCTCGGCCGGCGGCCTTAGCCAGCTGAACACCGCCTCGGTCGTCCAGTCGACGGTCACCAACGGCACGGCGTTCGGCAATCTGAGCGAAATCAAGATCGACGAGGGCGGCTTCGTCACCGCCATCTTCGACAACGGCGTCATGCGCCGCATCGCCCAGGTCGCGGTCGCCACCTTCCCCAGCCCCGACAGCCTGCGTGAAGTGTCCGGCAACGCCTACGCCGTCAGCCTTCAGTCCGGCACCTTCAACCTGAAGGCGGCGGGAACGGGCGGCGCGGGCGAGATCGCGGCCAAGCAGTTGGAGTCCTCGACCGTCGATCTGTCGGCTGAATTCACCGGCCTGATCACCACTCAGCGCGCCTATTCCGCCTCGTCCAAGATCATCACCACGGCCGATGAAATGCTGGCCGAGCTGATCAACATCAAACGCTGATCGGCGAGTAAGTAAGCGTTAGTCTCGATGAATCGTCGCGCAAGCAAGGTTTACAGAGTCGTTCAGGGAGGGGCGGAAGTTATCCGTTCCTTCACCACGACGCTTAAACGGACCTTAGTCGGGGACGCCTACCTTCATGACACTACGGTGTTGGTGAAAGAGGCATAAGCCCATGTTGCAAGAGCGACGCCTTAATAGCAAAGGCGAACAATACGTGGTCGGACCGACTGGCACGCCCCTGACCCTCAATGACCTGCCGCCGTCCAACACGGACCGGTGGGTGATCCGGCGCAAGGCCGAGGTCGTCGCCGCCGTTCGCGGCGGCCTGCTCAGCCTCGACGACGCCCTGGCGAAATATCGCCTGACGGCCGAAGAGTTCCTGGCCTGGCAGAAGGCCATCGACAAATGGGGCATGCAGGGTCTGCGCACGACGCGGATCCAGAGCTATCGCTCCTGAGGGTTTCCCCGAAGACGTTAAGGGCCGCATCCGGCGACGGGTGCGGCCCTTTTCTTTTGCGGGCCTCGAAATCGCGCCGGTTCCGCACTAAATGGCCGCGATGACCCTGGTCGAAGATTTCTGCCCCGTTCCCGACATCGCCCGCACGGACATGGATGCGGCGGTCGAGAGCGCGCGGGCGGCGGTCGGCCTGCCGGTCGGCGCGCGCGTGGTGGCCGCCATGTCGGGCGGTGTGGACTCTACCGTTGTCGCGGCCCTGCTGCACAAGGCGGGTTACGACGTCGTCGGCGTGACGCTGCAACTCTACGACCACGGCGCGGCGCTGAAGAAGAAGGGCGCCTGCTGCGCGGGCCAGGACATTCACGACGCCCGCCTGGCCGCCGACATGATCGGCATTCCACACTACGTTCTGGACTATGAGAGCCGCTTCAAGGACGCGGTGATCGACCAGTTCGCCGACAGCTATCTGAAGGGCCAGACGCCGGTCCCCTGCATCCGCTGTAATCAGACCGTCAAGTTCCGCGACCTGCTGGACGTGGCGCGCGATCTGGGCGCCGAGGCGATGGCGACGGGCCACTACGTCCGTCGCGCCGTCGCCGGCAACCGCTCGCAGATGCGCAAGGCCATCGACCATTCGCGCGACCAATCCTACTTCCTCTTCGCCACGACCCAGGACCAGTTGGACTATCTGCGCTTCCCGCTGGCCGATCTGGAAAAGCCCCAGGTGCGCGGCGTCGCCGCCGAACTGGGTCTGAAGATCGCCGCAAAGCCGGACAGCCAGGACATCTGTTTTGTGCCTTCCGGCGACTACCGCACCCTGATCGACCGCCTGCGTCCACAAGGGCGTGAGGCCGGCGAGATCGTGCACATGGACGGCCGGGTGCTGGGCCGGCACGCGGGCATCACGGACTATACGATCGGCCAGCGCCGCGGCCTGAACGTCGCCGTGGGCGAACCGCTGTTCGTGACCCGGCTGGAGCCCGAGACCCGTCGCGTCATCGTCGGCCCGCGTGAAGCCCTGCTGACGGCCAGCCTGACGCTGGAAGAAACCAACTGGCTCGGTGACGAAGCGACCATCACTGAAGCTGCCGAGGCCAACATCCGGGTCCTGGCCCGTGTCCGCTCGACCCGCCAGCCCTCGCCTGCCCGCCTCGCCCTGATCGACGGCGATATCCGCGTCGTCTTTGACAATGGCGAAGAGGGTGTCGCGCCGGGCCAGGCCTGCGCCCTGTACGATCCGACGGACACCGAACGCGTCCTGGGCGGCGGCTTCATCCGCGACACGACGGCGGTCGTCGTCTAGCCCCGACCCAAGTGTGGAGACGATGTGGAGACGGGGTGGACGCTGATTGCAGGTTTCTCTCAACCTCGGACATCAAATATGCACCGGCCTGTTGCACGGCTGTAAACTGCGCATCGCAATGACGGCGTAATCCCCGCCCCGACTAAGCAGGGGATAAAAATGCATCGTCAGACCAAACTGCGCCTTCAGCTGCTGCTGGGGACCGCCCTTCTCGCCGCGCCCGTTTCCGCCTTCGCCCAGACCGCTCCGGTCCAGACCGCGCCGACGGCCGCCAGCGCCGAGCCGGCCGGTCTTGACGACATCGTCGTGACCGCGACCAAGCGCGAAACCAACCTGCAAGACACGCCGATTTCGATCTCGGTCGTCAACGCCGAGGCCCTGGCTGATCGCCACGTGCAGAGCCTGATGGACCTGGCCGACGGCAGCGTCCCCAGCCTGCGCATCGCCACCTTCGAGGCCCGTCAGTCCGCCCTGACCATCGGCATCCGCGGCATCGTGCCGAACGACGCCAACCAGCCCGCCCGCGAGCAGGGCGTCGGCGTCTATGTCGACGGCGTCTATCTGGCCCGCCAGCACGGCCTCGCCGCCGCCCTGCTCGACATCGAGCGCGTCGAAGTCCTGAAGGGTCCGCAAGGCACCCTGTTCGGCCGCAACACCGAAGGCGGCGCCCTGTCGCTGGTGACCAAGAAGCCCACGGGCGTGTTCGGCATGCGCGCCATCGCCGGCGTCGGCAATCTGGAGTCCTACAACTCGGAACTGCACGTCGATTTCCCCGCCCTCGGCGACTTCGCCTTCAAGGTCGACGGCATCATTTCGGTCCAGGGGCCGGTGACCGAAAACATCCTGCCGGGACAGACCGGCTTTGGCGAATATGACCGTCGCGGCCTTCGCTTCCAGACGCGCTGGACGCCCGCCGAAAACTTCACCGCCACCCTCGCGGCGGACATCAGCAAGGACAAGAACACCCCGTTCTACAGCCAACTGCTGAACTTCAACCCGAACGGCCTGACCGTCGTGCCGTTCACCTCGGCGACCGTTCCCTCGGGCAGCATTCGCGCCCTGTCGCCCCTGGTGCAGGTCGAAGGCTCCAAGCGCATGACGCAGGCCGACATCGGCGTGCCTCAGCAGTTCAGCGTCGACGATACGCGCGGCATGGATCTGCACCTGTCGTATCGCCCGACCGACTCGCTGGAAATCCGTTCGATCACGGCCTACCGCGATCTGGACGTCGAACAGTACGACAACATCGCCGGCGCCCACCGTCCGCCTGTCGTCGGCCCGAACGGCCGCTTCAGCCGCTATTCGCTGGCCGGCTTCTGGCAGCATCAGTTCAGCCAGGAACTTCAGGCCGTCGGTTCGCTGGGTGACAGCATCGACTATGTCGGCGGCGTCTTCTACTTCAAGGAAACGGTGTCCGACGACGCCGCCACGCCCTCAACCAACCAATGGAACGCCGACGGCACGGGCTACACCATCCTGGACCCCACCCCGACGATCCGCGGCTTCCGCTCGCTGGACCGCAAATCGACCGCACACTCGGAATCCAAGGCCATCTACGGCCAGGCGACCTGGACCCCGGCCAGCATGGACGCCCTGCACCTGACGGTCGGCGGTCGCTACACCTGGGACGACAAGGACGGCAAGCTGGAGGTCGTCAACAACGCCCCCACCAACCTGACCTTCAGCTCCAAGGTCGATCGCTTCGACCCGCTGGTCACCCTGGCCTATGACGTCAGCAACAACATCAACGTCTATGGCAAGTATTCGACCGGCTACCGCGCCGGCGGCGCCTCCTCGCGCTCGCTGACCTACCGCTCGTTCGATCCCGAAGAGGTCAAGGCCTACGAAATCGGCCTGAAGAGCGACCTGTTCGACCGCCGCGTCCGCTTCAATGCGGCCGTCTACGCCATGGACCGCACCGACAGCCAGATCGACTTCAGCCTGGTCACTGTCCAGGGCGCCTCGACCCGCAACACGCTGGAAACGATCAACGCCCCGGGCACCACGAAAATCCGCGGCGTGGAGCTGGAAGGTCAGTTCCGGGCGACCGACAACCTGACCCTGTCGGCGTCTTACGCCTATACGGACGCCAAGGTGCCGGACACGGTCAACCCGTTCAACGGCCAGGTGCAGCAGGTCTTCATCGCCTATACGCCCGAGAATGCAGGCAGCGTCGCCGCCGACTGGAACTCGCCCTTCATGGGCGCGACCCTGAAGGCGCACATCGACGCCAACTACGCCGATGCGGCCCACAGCTTCGAGCAGTTCGCGATCAAGGCCGACTCGTCCTTCGTCGTGAACGCCCGCGTCGCCATCGCAGACATCACGACCCGCGACGGTGGTCCGCTGCTGGAAGTGGCCCTGTGGTCACGCAACCTGCTGGACGAGACCTACGTCTATCGCCGCGATCCGTCGAACCGGAACACCCTGGGCGACTACGGCAACTTCAACAACCCGCGCACCTTCGGCATCGAGCTGCGCGCCTCCTACTAAGCGTTTCTTCCGAACGACCGACTGCCCCCCTTCCGCCACGGCGGGAGGGGGTTTTTCTTCGCCTGCGTGAAGGCTTTGCGACGGCGATATGAAACTTCACTGCAGCCTTCCGGTTTTGCTGGACGACGCGACGATCTGGCGCGATGGCGGCTTTCGGAGACGCCATGAGCAGCCTGATCCTGATCGCCGATGACGCCGCCGAGGGCGTCGAAATCCTGGACGCGGCCCTGCGTCGGGACGGCTTTCGCACCGTCGTCGCCGCAGACGGCCAGCAGGCGGCCGACCTGCATGCGTCGCTCAAACCCGATCTCGCCCTGCTCAGCGTCCGCCTGCCCGTGCGCGACGGCTGGGATGTGCTGGGCGAACTGCGTCGGCGGGGCGAAACGCCCGTCATCATGGTCGGCGACCGGGACGAGGCCGCCGACAAACTGCAGGCGCTGCGGATCGGAGCGGACGACTATATCGCCAAGCCGTTCAAGCCGGCCGAGGTCACGGCCTCGATCCAGACCATCCTGCGACGCAGCGGGGGCGGCCGGGCCGCCAAGACCCTGCGCGTCGGTCCGCTGGAAGTTCAGTTGGAGAACTACCTGGCGGCGATCCTGACGCCGTCGGGCAAGCGCCGTCTGGACCTGACCCTGACCGAGTTCCGCATCCTGGCCCACATGGCCCGCACGCCCGTGCGCGTCTTCAGCCGCAGCGAGATCATGCAGGCCTGCTTCCCCAATCAGGCGGTTCTGGAACGCACGATCGACAGCCATGTCAGCCACCTGCGCCGCAAGCTGGACGCCGCAGACGCCGCCGGCCTGCTGACCAATGTACGCGGGGTCGGATACCGGCTCGAGGCCGAGGTCTGATCTCCCTTACGCCGCGACGGCGTAGACCCTCAGCCTATGGCCGTCCGGGTCGCCCGCTACGAAGCTGCGGACAGGCGAAACGTCCGTCGGCGGCGTCAGAATGCGCGCCCCGCGATCCCACCAGTCGATATGCGCCTGATCCACCGCCGCGGCGCCCTCCAGCGGAAAGTCGACCTCGCACACCTCGCGCCGATCGCCGGCACGCCGCAGCAGCCCAAGCGCCCGGCCCGAAGTCAGCTTGAAAGGCACGATCCGGTCCCGCCACCACAGGCCGACAACCCAGCAAGGTGGCATAGAAGCGCGCACTGACCTCCGGATCCGCGACGGCCAGAAGAATGTCCTCGATATCGCTCATCAGCCCGGCCCCTCGTGTTTCCAACACGCCAAACCCTAGCCTTAGCTGCTGCCAGTTTCCGTCAGCAGCCTTCTCCTAAGCGCGACCTTTCATGCGCCTCGCGCCAAGTCTTCATCAGCGCCTGGCGACGCGCCGGATAGCGCGCGTCCATGACCTCCACCTCGACGATGCGGTCGGTGCGGAAACTGCGAAAATCACCGCGCAGTTCGCACCACGCGATCAGCAATCTCACGCGGTCGAAGAAGGCCAGGGCGAACGGCCAGACAATACGCTCGGACGCCGACCCCGCCTCGTCGCGGTAACATAGCTTCAGCCGTCGCTCGGTGCGGATCGCTTTCCTCAATAAGGCCGGATCGACCCGATCCGCCGGGAACGGCTCTCCCGGCACGACCAGCAGGGCCGAGGTATCCATCTCGTCGCGCAGGTCGGGCGGCAGCACCGCCGAGATCCGTCCCAGCGCCGCCAGCGCCGCATCGCGCATGCGCGGGTCGGCCCGGTCCGCCACCCAGCGCGACCCCAGCACCAGGGCCTCGATCTCTTCCGGCGTGAACATCAGCGGCGGCAGCATGAAGCCCGGCTTCAGAATATAGCCGACCCCCGCCTCCCCCTCGATCGTCGCCCCTTGCGCCTGCAGGCTGGCGATGTCGCGGTAAAGCGTCCGCAGGCTGACGCCCATCTCCTCGGCCAACACCTGCCCGCTCACCGGCCGACGATGCCTCCGCATGACGTTCAGCAGATCGAGAAGGTGTTCGGAGCGTGACACCCCGCGATCCTAGCAGGCCTGCTGTCAGAAAGCGTCAGTAGGGCGGCGACATGGGCATAGCTAGCGGCTCGCCGTATCAGGACGCGCGATAGGCGCGATCGCCGCCCTCGCACGCGCGATAACTGATATCGTACAAGGGGCCGTCTGAGCGACAAGGATAGCAGATGCCCGCGCTCGTGCGGCGCACCTCGACATCGCTTTGGGAACTGGTTGCGAGCAACCGCCTGCAGTCGCCTTCCATCTTGGAGACCCAAGCTCCAGCGATGACCGCTGGAGACGACTGCGGTTGCGATCAGTGATCTCAACATCAGACGATTCATGGTCGGACGCAGCGCCCTCTAAGCCGCTTCCTTGGGCATCACGTCGCCGACTGTCGGCCTGTTCTCGGCACGGGTCAGAACCATGTCTCTGGGTTTGACGATCTCGCCGCAGCAGCCGCAGGCGATGCGTGGGGTCAGGGAATGGCCGCAGGTCTTGTGGACCATGTCGATGCCGCTGTCGGCGTCGCCATAGACGTGCTTGTTCCCCCATCCGTGCAGGGTGACCAGAACACCGTACAGATCCTTGCCCTTGGCGGTCAGGACATATTCGTTGCGCGGCGGGCGTTCGGAATACAGGCGCGGCTCCAGCACGCCGTGCTGAACTAGGCTTTTGAGCCGGGCGGCCAGGACGTTGCGCGCCACGCCCAGATTGTCTTGCCACTGTTCGAACCGGCTGACGCCGTTGAAAGCGTCGCGAATGACCAGCAGGGTCCAGGGATCGCCGATCACCTCAAGCGTGGCGGCGATGGAGCAGCTTTGGCGGCTGTAGTCGGCGGTGCGTCCCATAGGCGCGAAAGTGACGCCGCGTCAGGCATTTGGCAAGGGTTGCAAATCCGAACGCTCCAAGTCAGTCTTGTTTCGCAACGGACGTGCGAGCCTCCCGGTCCGCCGCCTTGTTCCTTGGACTTCGGCGGGAGATCGTCATCAGGTCTTCCGCCGCTTCTTCGCCTGACGCAGGATTGCGCAATGACGCCGCCCATCTCCCTCGACGCCGCCCTTACACTCCTAGTCCTCGAAGACGGCGGTCTGTCCGCGCCCGTGTCGGGTCATTTCTCGAATGGCCCATCGAGCATGGCGCCGGAGAAGGGCTTTCCATTCGGCGGGCTGCTGGCGGCCCTGTGCGCCCAATCGATGCGACAGGGACTGGCGCTGAGGGCGCCCCTTCGGACGCTGTCAGTCCAATATCTGTCAGCGGCAAGGTTCGGTGAACAGGTCGCCTTTCGCCCTCGCCTGCTGCGCGGCGGCCGTAACGTGCTGTATGCCGCGGTCGAGGCCGAGCAGGACGGGCGCATGACCCACCATGCCACCGGCACCTATGGGTTGGACGCCGTGCCGGCGCCGTTGACGCCGTTGCACGCGCCGCCCCCGCCTCTGGACAGACTGGACCCCAGGGCCACGATACGCGGGCCGATGTCGCCGCATTTCGCCCAGCACGTCGAATACCGCTTCGACGGCGGCCCCAACATCCTTGGCGGCAATGAGGGCAAGCCGGTGATCGAGCGCACCTGGATGCGGATGGCGGACGCCCGGCCCTTGGATGAGGTCGGCCTGTGCTACCTGCTGGATGCGCTGTACCCGCCCGCCTGGACCGCATCCAAGACGCCAGCCGCCATGACCACGGTCGATCTGCGTATCGATATCCTGACCGATCCGACGCCGCAGACTGCGCCGGACGGCTGGGCCTTTTTCGAGTTCAGAATGCTGGACCTCGGCCTGGGCTGGACGGTGGACGAGGCGATCGCCTGGGGCGCTGATGGAACGCCGCTGGCCCTCTCGCGCCAACGCCGCAAACTGCTGCCGCAACGTCCCGCCTGAAGTCAGCCCTCATTCATCATTATCGACGACTATTCCAAATCTCTGGAGTGTCGCCCATGCGTCGTCGAAATCGCCTCGTTTCCGTATCCCAAGTCGCCGTCGTTCTGGGCGGTTGTCTGATGCTGCAGGGCTGCCTTGTCGGCGCCGTCGTCGGCGGGACCGCTGCGGTCGTCGGCGGGACGGCGAAAGCCACCGGCGCGGTCGTCGGCGCCGGCTTTGACGCCGTCACCACCTCGGACGAGGAAACCAAACTGCGTCGCGAGCGTGAACAGCGCGACTATGAACGCGAACAACGCCGCTGCGAACAGCGCCAGCGTCAGGGCAAACGCTGCTAGATCAGAGACTTAGAAGGCAGCGCTCGTTGATCGTCGGCCGCGCCACCTGAATCCGACAAAGGCCCGGCCATTCAGGTTTCAGCGTCTTGGCGAACCACAGGCACAGATTCTCCAGACTGGGCAGCTCCAGTCCCTCGTGCTCGTTCAGCATGCCGTGATCCAGCGTCTCGGCCGCCGCTTTCAGCGCCCGGTCCAGCGCGCCCAGGTCCGCCACCCAACCGTGTTCGACGTCCAGCACCTCGGACCGCACCGTCGCTTCGACCGTGAAGGAATGGCCGTGGACGCGGCGATAGATGCTGCCCTCGGGCTCGTTCGGGAAGTGGTGGGCGGCGTCGAAGGTCGCCTGTTTGGTGATCTCGAAGACGGGCATTAGCGGACGCCGATGTATTTGTGGGTCTGGACGCTTAAGCGCCACTGTGGGTGGGTCAGGCAGTATTCGATGGCGGCGGCGGTGTTTTCGACCTGATCCGGCCCGTCCATCGGCTGAAGCCAGAACCGTTCGAAATCCAGATGTTCGAACCGATCCGGCATGGCCTTGGTCTGGGGGAAGACCAGTTTCAGCTCGGCCCCGCGCGTCTGCACCACATCCGCATCGGCCTTGGGACTGATGCAGATCCAATCGACGCCGGCCGGCGCTGCGATCGTCCCGTTCGATTCGATGGCGATCTCGAACCCGCGCGCATGCAGCGCGTCGATCAGCGGGCCATCCAGCTGCAGCAAGGGCTCACCGCCCGTGCAAACCACCAGTTTCGGATCGCCGTCACGCCCGCGCCACATCGCCGCGACGTGATCGGCCAGTAAATCCGGCGTGGCGAACTTGCCGCCCCCGTCGCCGTCGACGCCGACAAAGTCGGTGTCGCAGAAGGTGCAGACGGCGCTGGCCCGATCCTGCTCGCGCCCGCTCCACAGATTGCAGCCGGCGAACCGCAGGAAGACCGCCGGTCGCCCCGCCTGTCCGCCCTCGCCCTGAACCGTCAGGAACACTTCCTTGGCCGAATAGGTCATCGCCCCGACGCCCATTCGTCATAGCCGGCCGCGCGCAGTTCGCAGGCCGGGCAAGACCCGCAGCCATAGCCCCAGGCGTGTCGATGCGTCCGGTCGCCCTGATAGCAGGTGTGGCTATCCTCGATGATCAGCTCGATCAGCCTGTCGCCGCCGATGCTGTGCGCCAGTTCCCAGGTCTGGGCCTTGGTCAACCACATCAGGGGCGTGTCGATGACGACCGGCTTGTCCAGCCCCAGCGACAGCGCCCGCGCCATCGCCTCCATCGTCTCGTGGCGGCAGTCCGGATAGCCCGAATAATCCGTCTCGCACATGCCGCCGACCAGGACTTCCAGCCCTCGCCGATCCGCCAGCGCCGCAGCTGCGACCAGGAAGATCAGATTGCGTCCCGGCACGAAGGTCGTCGGCAGGCCGCGCGCGTCCATCTCGATCTTGCGGTCGGCGGTCAGGGCGCTCTCGGCGATCCGACCGTATCCGGTCAGGTCCACCACATGGTCGTCGCCCAGGCGATCGGCCCACTGCGGCAGAGCCGTCTTCATTCCGTCGCGCACGGACTGACGCGCCTGCATCTCCACCAGATGGCGCTGGCCATAGTCGAAGCCGACCGTCTCCACCCGCTCGAACCGCTCCAGCGCCCAGGCCAGGCAGGTCGCGCTGTCCTGCCCGCCGGAGAACAGAACCAGGGCCGTCTTGCTAGCAGTGGGGGAGGTCTTTTCCAGGATGGCGCTCATGACAAATCTGCGGTCGGCCGGTCGGCCGCGCGCATGCACAAAAGGATGGGGACCAAGATGGGTCGGGCGGGCCTCATACACCAGACCCAACCCCTGAGCAAAAAAGGCGGATTTGCGTCTTGGATGACGCCGCTTAACTAATCCGCAAGCGATTTGGGCTTTTACTCACAATGAGTAGGAGTTCCAGGCAGTATGCCGACCATCGAGACCCTTTCCGAGCGTCCAAAACCGGTTGCACCGACGACTCTCGGCTGCGAGGTTCTGGCGCGTTTCGAACGCGAGCCGGATACGCTGGTCATTCCCGTGGTCGATGGCGACCGCCCCGTCGGCCTGGTCGAACGCACCGCCTTTCTTCAGAAAATCGCCGCCCGCTTCGGCCACGCTCTTTACGACCTCCGCCCCATCACCTTCGCCATGGATGCCGAGCCGGCCGTGGTCGAGGCCGGTGTCCGGATCGACGCCTTTTGCGACATCATGCTGAAGGGCGGTCCGGCCGCCCTTCTGCGCGGCTTCATCGTCACCAAGAACGGCGCCTATTGGGGCGTGGGCACCGCTGCCACCCTGTTGCAGGCCGTCAACACGCGTCAGCGCGAGCAGAACGCCGAACTGGCCGAACAGGCGGCGATCCTCAGCGACACCCGCGCCCAAGCCATCGCCGCCGCTCGCGCCAAGAGCCAGTTCCTGGCCATCATGAGCCACGAGCTGCGCACGCCGATGAACGGCGTCCTGGCCGTCGCCGAACTGCTCCGCCGCCAGCCGTTGAATACGGCGGCTCAGGCGCACGTCCAGACCATCGTCGACTCGTCCGAGACCCTGCTGCGCATCCTCCAGGACGCCGTCGACCTGTCCAAGGCCGAGGCCGGCGAACTGGAGCTGAAGACCGAGCCGACCGCCCTTCGCGCGGTCATGGACGACATCCAGTCGATGTGGGAGCCGCGCGCCTCTCAGGACGGCGTGACCCTGCTCGTCGGCTACGAAGGCGACACCGAACTGGCGGCCGTCATCGACGGCGTGCGCCTGAAGCAGGTGTTCAACAACCTGATCGGCAATGCGCTGAAGTTCGCCCGCAACGGCGTGGTTGAGGCCGGTCTCAAGGCCTGGGGCGAAGGCGATCGCATTCGTATGGAAGCCCGCATTCGCGACGACGGCCCGGGCGTCGAGCCGGAACGCGTCGATTCCATCTTCGAGCCCTTCGTGCACGGTTCCGGCCCCGACGGCGCCGGCCTGGGCCTGTCGATCTGTCGTCAGGTCATCGACCGGATGGACGGCCGAATCTGGGCCGAGAACAACAAGGGACGCGGCGCCACCTTCGCCTTCGACCTGACCGCGCCCCGCGCCGTCGTCGAGGCGGAAGCGCAATCGAACGTGTCGGATCTGTCGGGCCTGGACCTGAAATCCGCTCCGCACATCCTGATCGTCGATGACAACGCCACCAACCGCGTCGTCGCCCAGGCGCTGTGCGAGATGTTCGGCTGCAGTTCCGAACTGGCCGAGGACGGCCTGGAGGCTCTTCAGGCCGTTCAGGAAAGCCGCTACGACCTGGTCCTGATGGACATCAAGATGCCCCGGATGGACGGCGTTCAGGCGACGCAGGCCATTCGCGCCCTGCCCGGCGCTGTCGGCCGCGTGCCGATCGTGGCCCTGACCGCGAATGCGGACCCCGAAGACGCCAAACACTATCTGTCGATCGGCATGGCCGCCGTGGTCGAAAAGCCCATCAAGCCCGAACGTCTGCGAATGGCGATGAACGCCGCCATCTCCGCCGCGGACGAACAGGACCAGTCCGATCGCGCCGTCGCCTGATCGTCAGTCCGGACGAACGTCCAAGGCCTCTTCGTCCTCTTCGTCATAGCCGACCAGACGCAGCGCCCTCGCCTTCTGGCCGTTGATCTCGGCCCAGCGTAGCAAACCCTCCTCGCGACCATGGGTGATCCAGATTTCCTCCGGCTTGATCTCGGTGAAGGTCGAGGTCAGTTCGTTCCAGTCGGCATGATCCGACACGACCAACGGCAGTTCCACGGCGCGCTGCCGCGCCCGCGCCTTCACCCCCATCCAGCCTGAAGCAAAGGCCGTGACCGGATCGGCGAACCGACGCGCCCACCGATCCTGGATGGCGGATGGCGGTGCGATAGCGACCTCGCCGCCCAGCGCATTCTTGGGCAGATCGCGGGTCGGCGCCAGCGGGCCCAGATCGACCCCTTCTCTTTCGTACAGGGCGTTCAGCCGCTCCAGCGCCCCGTGCACATAGATGGTGCGGTCCCATCCAGCCTCGCGCAGCAGACGGATGATCCGCTGCGCCTTGCCCAGCGCATAGGCGCCGACCAGATGCGCCCGCTCGGGAAACTGTCCCAGCGAGCGCACCAGCCGCCCGACCTCGTCCTCCGCCGGCGGATGGCTGAAGACCGGCAGGCCGAACGTCGCCTCCGAGATAAAGACGTGACACGGCACAGGCTCGAACGGCGCACAGGTCGGATCGCGGCGGCGCTTGTAGTCGCCGGACACGACCATGATCAGCCCCTTCCAGCGCACCTCGACCTGGGCCGAACCCAGCACATGGCCGGCAGGCGCCAATCTGAGATCGACCCCATTGATCGCTGTTGCCTCGCCGTATTCCACTGACTGGGGCTGCAACGTGAAGTCCGCGCCATAACGTTCAGCCATGATCGCCAGGGTCTGGCGCGTCGCGAGCACCGCCCCGTGACCGGCGCGCGCGTGGTCGGCGTGCCCGTGCGTGATGACGGCGCAATCCACCGGCCGAACCGGGTCGATGTAGAAATCTCCCGGCGGGCAGTAGAGGCCAGCGGGCGTGGGGTGCAGCAGGTCTTCGGGGCGGATCATCTTGCGGTAACGCTCTCGACGCCGTCGGGTCGCCGCCCCATAGAGGATGACCCCGAAAATCGGCGCAACAGGTTCAGTCCGCACGATGCACGAGAGCTTCCTGACCACCATCCTGCCGCAACTGGCCGCCGGCGCCGCCCACACCGGCGCCTTGGGCTTCACCTTCGACGGCCTGCACGATGGCCAGCCCCGTATTCGCGTGCCGTGGCGTGAGGATCTGGTCGGCGATCCCGACAGCGGCGTCTTCGCAGGCGGTCTGGTGACGACCTTGCTGGATCATATAGGCGGATTGGCGGTGTGGACTGCGATGGACGCCTTCCAGCCCATCGCCACACTTGATTTGCGTGTCGACTACATGCGCGCGGCCAGGCCGCGTCAGGACCTGCTGGCACAGGGCCTTTGCTTCCGCCTGACGCCCAGCATCGCCTTCGTGCGCGCCTGGGCCTTCGAAGACGATCCATCAGACCCGGTCGCCGCCGCGCAAGCCGCCTATATCCTCAACCAAACCCGCGAGCGGACGCCCCAAGCAACAGGAGCGGCGGCATGACCGACATCCTGAACCGCATGCCCTACGCCCGCTTTCTCGGCCTTCAGACCCTGGTAAGCGGCGACGAAGTCACTGTCGTCATGCCCTTCGACGATAAGCTGATCGGCAATCCGATGCTGCCCGCCCTGCATGGCGGATCGACGGCCGCCCTTTTGGAAATGACGGCCATGGCTCAGGTGGCGCTCAGCTTTCCGGGTCCGCGTCTGCCCCGCCCGATCAATGTGACGGTCGCCTATCTGCGCACCGGCAGGCCGATCGACGTCTTTGCTCGCGCCCGCATCAGCCGGGCCGGTCGGCGCGTCGCCCACGTGCATGCGGAGGCCTGGCAGGAAGAACGTCAACAGCCGATTGCGTCCCTTACCGCACACTTCCTGCTGGACAACCAGGACTGATCACCGCGCCCTAGCGCGCTGATTCGCGCCGACTTCTTGCTCTCATTGGGTTTCAACGCCTTGCTTACGGCGGCGCTTCAACGCGCGATTGCCGATATGGTAAAGATTGCTCTACCAAACAGGGTTAAGACGTGATAACCATACGGCCGTTGTAAACCTGTCTTTGAGGGGCTTTCATGGACCGCACTGAAGTCGTCACCAGCGTTGCTGGCGATCTGCATGCTACCGAACTCGCGATCGACGCCGCGATCACCCAGGCGACCACGCTGGTTCAATCCTTCATCGGCGCTCGCGCCGCCCTGTCGCTGTCGCCGGTCTCCGGCACGCTGTCGCAAGCCAAGGCCATGGAAACCATCGCCGCCCTCTCGGCCGCGCGTGAGTCCATCGTGGCCTGTCACGCCGAGCTGCAAAAAGATCACCGCCGCCTCGGTTTCGGCACCTACGCCGCTGGCCCGATCGCCAAGCCCGACGATTGGCTCGACCCCAAATCGGCCCTGACGCCGACGCATTTGCATCGCGTCGCGTGAATTCTTGGTAAGCTTGGCTTACCGAGATTTCAGTTTGATCTGACTTCGTTCATTATCGCCCCCACGTATTTTGCGTGGGGGCGATTTTGTTATGGTCAATATCGTCTATGCGATTGTGGGCGCCGTGTTCATGGTCGGCATGGCTCTGTTTGCCTTCATGAAGGGTGGACCTGCTGAAAGAATGGGCGCCGGGGCTTATCTGTTTGCTTGGTTCGCATCCATTATCTTGCAGCAAAACAGCGGCTTTCGCGGCCTGCCTGCCGGTTTGTTTCTGATCGATCTTGCTGTTTTGATAGTCTTCGTCGGTGTTGCCTGGCGCTATCGGCAATCATGGCCCGTGTGGGCGAGCGGCATCCAGCTGATCACAGTCATGGCTCACGTCATGATGCTCGCCAAACAACCTGTGCTGCTAGGATCGTTGATCACAGTTATGAATCTCAATGGTTATCTCATTATCGGCTGCATCGTCATCGGCACATTCTACGCTTGGCAGGAGCGCCGTGCGGCGATGCTGGTAGGTAGAAATTCCTAACGCTTGATCGTATTCTAGCGACGAATCGGTCGCTGGAAGTCCATGCCGCTATCCCACGCCAAGCTCTGGAAGGCCGTCGACGCCTTGGCGCGACGTGAAGGGCTGACGCCGTCGGGCTTGGCGCGACGGGCCGGTCTGGATGCGACGAGTTTCAATCCCTCAAAACGCTTCGGACTTGGCGATCCGCCGCGTCCGCGCTGGCCGTCGACCGAGAGCATGACGCTGGTGCTTCAGGCGACGGGCCTGTCGCTATCGGAGTTTGCGGTGCTGGCTGAGGACGCGCCGGAGACGCCGACCAGCGTCCCCTTGCTGGGTCTGGCCAAGGCGGGTCAGGACGGGTTTTTCGACGACGCCGGCCTGCCGGTCGGCGAAGGTTGGGATCAGACCGATCTGCCGCGCGCCAAGGACACCCTGTTCAGCCTTCGGATAACCGGCGATTCGATGTCGCCCCTCTATCGCGAAGGCGATCGCGTCATCGTCGATCAAGAAGCGACGCAGGTTCGACAAGGCGACCGCGTTGTCGCCCGCCTGACCAGCGGAGAAACCGTGGCCAAGGAGGTCACCAGCCTGACCAGCCGCGCCGTCACCTTGGCCTCGATCAATCCCGACTATCCGCCCAGGACCGTGCCCCGGCGCGAGATCGAATGGATGGCCCGCATCCTCTGGGTCAGCCAGTAAGGCGCAGCAAAAACCCCGCCCGGCGAACCGGACGGGGCTTTCGATTAGGGCGAACTGGACTCAGTTGGCCGTGACGTAGTGGGCGTTCACCCAACCACCGCCTGCGATTTGGACCCATTCACCTTGCGAACCGATGGCGGTGAAGGGCTGGCCTGCCGACAGCGTGCCGGCTTGGCGATAGTTGGTGCCGGGGCCGCTGCGGATGCGCAGGTTCGACGAAGCGCGATACTGGGCGCCGCTGGAGGCCGAAGCCGCACGCGCGCGTTGCTGGTTGCAGCCGATATAGGAACCGGCGGCGGCGCCGGCGCCCGCGCCGACGATGGTGCCGGCCGTGCGCTCGTTGCGGGCGAGGTTCGAGCCCACCACGCCGCCGACCACGGCGCCGATCAGGGCGCCCGCACGCTGGCGACCGCCAGGCGCGTCACAATTGGTCACGCCGTTGGCCTGGGCCTGGGCGGACATCGGGGCGGCGGTCACCATGGCGGCTAAGGCGGCAGCAGTGGCCAGACCGGTCTTGAAAATCTTGTTCGACATAACTCTTCTCCTGTCAGCGCGTTTGCCGATGAGGGGAGAATGCACGGACGAACCTGAAGGCTCCCGGAGCTTCGCCGTTATTTTCCGTTCATCTTGGCAATGCGCGCGGACTGGCGGCGGGCGACGAAACGTTTGGCGATATCGACGTCGCGTTCGATGAAGTGTTTCCGACGCACGAACTGGAAGTCCAGCACACGCGCCCACAGATGGAGCATGCGGTCGTTTGTCACGAAAACCGTCACCGCTTCGACGGACGGCGGCGGCCCCCAGGCTTCAGCCAGCTTCGCCAGATGCTGGACGGTGGCGTCGTCGGTCATGGGTTCGCATTCGACGATCCAGTCCCAGCTGCAGAGCTCAGGCCTTTGCGTGATCAGATCGACCGTCGCTTTCAACACGCGGTCGGCCGACCCGGCCGACACCAGGTCGAGCATCAGGACCCTGTTCGCCTCGTCGATCTCGTAACGCAACCTCGCCTCCCCCGGCTACGTCCTATCAGGCTGGCATCACGCAACAACCCTGACGCAAGGTCAAGGTTGCGCCAGCTCTCCGTTTGCGCCCGCTTCGATCAGTGCGATCGTCTGCGGCAGGCCGTAGATGGCGGCGAACGAACCGAAGCGCGGCCCCTGGCTAGCGCCCAGCAGCACCTCATAGAGCGCGCCGAACCAGGCCCGCAGCGGCTCGAAGGCGTGTTCCTTGCCGACCGCATAGACCTCGTTCTGGATCAGCTCGCCGTCCGTGGTGTCGGCCGGCAGCGCCTTCAGCCGTTCGGCCAGATCCAGCAGCGCCGCCTTTTCCTTGTCGTCCGGCAGGCGATAGGACTTCGCGGGCTTCACGAAGTCCTCGTAGTAGTTCAGCGCGTGGTCCATCAGCCGGTCCAGCAGCGGCTCGTTTTGCGGCGTCGCGTCAGGCAGGTATTTGGCGAAATAGGCCCACAGCTGGTCCTTGGTCGAGGCGTTGGCCACGCCGACCAGGTTCAGCAGCAGGGCGAAGGACACCGGCGACGTGTGGGTCGGCGGATCGCCCGCATGGATCGACCAGACGGCGTTGTCGATCCGCTTGGCCGGCTCCTGGGTCTTGTAGCTTTCGATGAAGGCCAGATAGTCGTCGATGGCGCGCGGAATGACGTTGAAGTGCAGGCTCTTGGCCGACTTCGGCGACTGGAACATGTACCATGACAGGCTCTCGGGCGTGCCATAGCGCAGCCAATCGTCCATCGTCAGGCCGTTACCCTTGGACTTGGAGATCTTCTTGCCCTCGATGTCGAGGAAGAGCTCGTAGTTGAAGCCTTCGGGAGGGGTGCCGCCCAGGGCGCGGCAGACCTTGGAGCTTTCGCGCACGCTCTCAATCAGGTCCTTGCCCGACATCTCGTAGTCGATGTCGAGCGCGACCCAGCGCATGGCCCAGTCTGGCTTCCATTGCAGCTTCACATGACCGCCCGTGACCGGCACCTCGGTGCGGTTGCCCGGCTCGCCGGCGGGATCTTCGAAGGTGATCGTGCCCTTCTCGACGTTGCGCGCCAGGGTCGGAACCTGCAGCACATGGCCGGTGATCGGGCTGATGGGCAGGAAGGGCGAATAGGTGGCGCGGCGCTCCTCGCCCAGGGTCGGCAGCATGATGGCCTGGACCGCGTCGAACCGCTCCAGCAGGGTCAGCAACGTCGCGTCAAACCGACCCGACCTATAGGTCTCGGTCGAGGACATGAACTCATAGTCGAAGCCGAAGCTGTCGAGGAAGGCGCGCAGGCGGGCGTTGTTGTGCGCGCCGAAGCTGTCGTGGGTGCCGAAGGGATCGCGCACCCGCGTCAGGGACAGGTGCAGGTCCTCGCGCAGCATCTCCGGGTTCGGCACGCCCTCCGGCACCTTGCGCAGGCCGTCCATGTCGTCGGAGAAGGCGATCAGGCGCGTGGGCCAGTGGTCGCCGGTCAGGGCGCGAAAGGCGTTGCGCACCATGGTGGTGCGGGCGACCTCGCCGAAGGTGCCCATGTGCGGCAGGCCCGACGGGCCATAGCCGGTCTCCAGGATCACCGGGCGCTGCAAGGCGGGAAAGGCCGCCAGGGCTTCATCCGCCTTGCCGGCGTCGATCAGGGCGCGCGCTTCGGCTCGCTCGGCCTCGCCCAGCCGTTTCTTCAGAACATGGGCCAGCAGGTTGCGGGCTTGTTCGAAGGGCCAGGACTTGGCCTCGCGGGCGAGGGTTTCGAGGTTCTGAAGCATGGCGGCGGTTTGCAGTCTGCATCCCGCCCGGTCAACCGTGATCAGGCTTTGGCGGCGATTACGATGATCTCGACCCGGTAGTCGGGCGACGCAAGGCGGCTTTCGCCCGTGGCGCGGGCCGGCGGGTTGGCGGTGTCGACCCAGGCGTCCCAGACGCTGTTCATCGCCTCGAAGTCGGCGATGTCCGCCAGCCAGATCTGGGCCATCAGGATCTTGGACTTGTCGCTGCCGGCCTCGGCCAGCAGGGCCTCGATCTCGGCCAGCGCCGTTCGGGTTTGCGTCGCCACGTCGTCGCCGGGCTCGCCGACCTGGCCCGACAGATAGATGGTGTCGCCGTGGACGACGGCCTCGCTCATGCGGGCGCCGGGCTGGATGCGGGTGATCATGGGCGGGGGTCCTTCGAAAACGCCCCCCACCTATCGCCGCCGGGGCCCGGCTGTCGAGCGGCTAGCGGCGGTTGAACCGCGAGACGGTCAGGCCGACGACCAGGGCGCCGGCGCCGACGATCAGGGCGTCCTCGATCAGGCCGCTCTTGGTCTGGCCGATGCGGGCCATGGCCTTCTTGCGGCCCGAGAGGGTCAGATAGGCCAGCGGCACGGCCGTGCCGATCGCCAGGCCGGCGCCCAGCTTCTCCTTGCCGCGCGGGGCCAGGGCGGCGCCGGCGATGCCCGCGCTCATGACCCGCGCCAATAGGCCGAGGAAGACGGTGCGGTCGGGCGCGGTCTTCATCTTGTCGCCCAGCAGTTCGCCCACGCCCATGGCCAGGGCGCCGAACTTGAACAGCGGCCGGTTCAGCAGGAAGACGCGGCCGGGCAAGGGCTTGTGCGCCAGTTCGGCGGTGGCGAGGGCCGCCATCGGGGTCATGGAACGGGCGCTGGCGACGGCGCCGATGAGGGCGGACGGGAGGAGATCGAGGGCTTTCATGCCGCCACAACACCCGACCGGGCCGGAAGGTTCAGCCCGTTTCAGCCGCGCGCCGCCAAGACGTTGCGGATCGCCAGGCTGGAATGGATGCGCGACACGCCCGGCAAGCGCGACAGGACGTCCTTGTGGATCACCTCATAGGCGGCGATGTCGGGCGCGACGGCGCGGACGATGTAGTCGGCCTCGCCCGCCATCAGATAGCAGTCGCGGATTTCCGGGTGGTTGCGGACGGCCGCCTCGAACCGGCGCATGTGGTCGTCGGTCTGCTTCTCCAGCGTGATCTCGACATAGGCGACGACGCCGTCGTCGCTGTCGTTGGCCAGGACGGCGGCATAGCCCCGGATCACCCCACGCTCTTCCAGCCGCCGCACGCGCCGCAGGCAGGCGGAAGGCGACAGACCGACGGCGGAGGCCAGGTCCGCATTGCTGATGCGCCCGTCGGCGCGGAGCCGTTGAAGGAGGCGTTGGTCGATAGGATCGAGCAGGGACACAAGTTTCCGCCTTTTAGCCGCAGATTATTGCGTTAGACTTCTATCAGCGACCGATCGTTGCGCAAACAGGCAGGATCGTCGATCCATGCGGCGCTAGCTTGCGGCGAATAACAACATTGGGCTTGGAAACGTCACATGCGGGTTCTGGTGCTTGGATCGGGCGTCATCGGCGTCACCACCGCCTGGTATCTCAGCCAGGCCGGGCATGAGGTCACGGTCGTGGATCGGCAGGCCGGTCCGGCGCTGGAAACCAGCTTCGCGAACGCCGCGCAAATCTCGCCGGGCTATTCCGCGCCGTGGGCTGCTCCGTCGATCCCGGTCAAGGCGATGAAGTGGCTGCTGATGCGCCACGCGCCGCTGATCGTGCGGCCGCGGCTGGACATGGCCATGGTGCGCTGGACCGTGGCCATGCTGCGCAACTGCACCCATGACCGCTATGCGCTGAACAAAAGCCGGATGGTGCGCCTGGCCGAGTACAGCCGCGACCAGATCGACCTGCTGCGCCGCGAGACCGGCATCGCCTATGACGGTCGCCAGCAGGGCACGCTGCAGCTGTTCCGCACGGAAAAGCAGCTGGCCGACGTGCACAAGGACGTCGATGTGCTGAAGGCCGCCGGCGTGCCGTGCGAGGTTCTGGACCGCGCGGGCTGTATCGCGGCCGAGCCGGGCCTGGCAGCCTCCGACGTCGATTTCGTCGGGGGTCTGCGTCTGCCGCATGACGAGACCGGCGACTGCTTCCTGTTCACCAACGCCCTGGCCAAGCTGGCGGCGGAGCGCGGCGTGGTCTTCCACACCGGAACCGAGATTCAGTCGATCACGATGACGGACGGTCGCGCGACCGGCGCCCTAACCAGCAAGGGCCCTATGACGGCCGATCTGGTGATCCTGGCGCTCGGCTCCTATTCGCCGATGATGGCCAAGCCGTTGGGTCTGGATCTGCCGGTCTATCCGGTGAAGGGCTATTCGATCACGGCCAAGATCGTGAACGAAGACCGGGCGCCCGTCTCCACCGTCATGGACGAGAGCTACAAGGTGGCGATCACGCGCCTGGGCGATCGCATCCGCGTGGGCGGCATGGCCGAGCTGTCGGGATACAACAACACCCTGCCCGCCGTCCGCCGCGAGACCCTGGCCCATTCGGTCGGCAGCCTGTTTCCGGGCGGCGGCGACCTGGCGGGCGCCAGCTACTGGTCGGGCCTGCGCCCGATGACGCCGGACGGTACGCCGGTGATCGGCGCGACCAAGGTTCCGGGGCTTTATCTGAACACCGGCCACGGCACCCTGGGCTGGACCATGGCGTGCGGCTCGGCGCGGGTTCTGGCCGACATGGTCGACGGCAAGGCGCCCGAGATCGAGACCCGCGACCTGTCGCTGAACCGCTATGGCGCCTGGGCGGGGGCGTTTGCGCCGGGCTTCAGCTGAGATCAGACGGCGGCGGGAATTTTACCGTCTAAAGAGTCTAATTCGTCTAATCTCGCGACGGTGGAGCCTTGGGCCGCGGACGGGAATTCACCGTCTAAAGTGTCTAATTCGTCTAATCCGGCGCCATCATCCGGGTAAGGCGCGGGCGGGATTTGGTCGTCCCTTCCGCCTGAACTTACGCTGTCAAAGATCCACGGCCAGTCTACCACACGGCAGGGGCGCGGTCGGTTAGACGCCGTTCGGGCGCGAAAACCCGTTGGAAATCAGACAGCGGGGCGCCGACGATGCGCTGGCAGGGCGTCGCGGCGTGGCGCGGCGCGTCGGAGCGCCCTATAGAGCGCGCGATGAAGACCGCCGATTTCGATTTCGACCTGCCCGAAGACCGGATTGCGTTGCGCCCGGCCGATCCGCGCGATTCCGCACGGTTGCTGGTGGTGAAAGGCGGCGCGCTGGAAGACCGGATCATTCGCGATCTGCCGGACTTCCTGCAGCCCGGCGACGCCCTGGTGTTCAACGATACGCGGGTCATTCCCGCCCGTCTGTCGGGCGTGCGTCAGCGGATCGGGGCCGAGGGCGAAACCCTGACGGTCGAGGTGGAGGCGACGCTGCATCACCGCGACGCGCCCGACGTCTGGTCCGCCTTCATGAAGCCGGGCAAGCGGATCAAACCGGGGGATCGGATCCGGTTTGGAAACGCGAGCGACGCCGCCTGCAACCTGGGACGGCTGGACGCCACGGTGACGGCCAAGGGGGAAGATGGCCTGATCACCCTGACCTTCGACCTGGCGGGGCCGGCGCTGGACGATGCGATCCGCGATGTCGGGGTCATGCCCCTGCCGCCCTATATCGCCGCGAAACGCCCCGAGGACGACCGCGACCGGTCGGACTATCAGACCGTCTTCGCCGAGCATGACGGGTCGGTCGCGGCGCCGACGGCGGGGCTGCATTTCACCCCTGCACTGCTGGACGCCATCCGCGCCAAGGGCGTCTCGACCCATGCGGTGACGCTGCATGTCGGGGCCGGCACCTTCCTGCCGGTCAAGGCCGACGACCTGGCCGACCACAAGATGCACAGCGAATGGGGCGAGGTGTCGCCTGAAACCGCCGCCGCCCTGAACGCCGTCCATGCAAAGGGCGGGCGCATCGTCTGCGTCGGCACCACCTCCCTGCGGCTGCTGGAAAGCGCGACGGCCGAGGACGGCGAGATCAAGCCCTTCCACGGCGACACGGCCATCTTCATCACGCCGGGCTATCGGTTCCGGGCGGTCGATGTGCTGATGACCAACTTCCACCTGCCGAAGTCGACGCTGTTCATGCTGGTCAGCGCCTTTGCGGGCACGGCGACGATGAAGGCGGCCTATGCCCATGCGGTCGCCGACGGCTATCGCTTCTATTCCTACGGCGACGGATCGCTGCTGTTCCGCGACTGATCGCGGGTCAGGGCCAGAGACGGCCCGAGCGCCAGGCCTCGCCGTCGCGGTCGAACCGCAGTCGATCATGCAGGCGGAACGGGCGATCGCGCCAGAACTCGACCGAGCGCGGCACGACGCGCCAGCCGGTCCAGTGGGACGGGCGCGGCACCTCCTGACCATCGAAGCGTGCGGTTTCGCGACCCACGGCCTCTTCCAGCACGGTGCGATCCGACAGGGGGCGGGACTGGTCCGAGGCCCAGGCGCCGATGCGGCTTTCGCGCGCGCGGCTGGCGAAATAGGCGTCGGCCTCGGCCGGCGTGACCGGCTCGACCGCGCCGCGCACCCGCACCTGACGACGCAGGGATTTCCAGTGGAAGGTCAGGGCGGCGGCCGCGCAACCGGCCAATTCGACGCCCTTGGCGCTCTGGCTGTTCGAATAGAAGGTGAAGCCCCGCGCATCGACGTCCTTCAGCAGCACGATCCGCGCATCCGGCAGGCCGTCGGCGTCGACGGTGGACAGGGTCATGGCGTTCGGATCGTTCGGCTCGTGCGCCCTCGCGTCGGCCAGCCATTCGACGAACAGGCCGATGGGTTCGGGCCGGTCGAAGATGGTCTCGTCGCCATTGGCGGCCAGGGCGGCGGCATAGTCGCGGGCGTATTCCTCACGCGACGGGCTGGGCGGGATCACGGATGCGGTCATGGAGGGTGATGTAGTCCGTGCAGGCGCGGCTGGAAATGATCGCGGTCAAAAACGGGTGCCTCGTCGTCAGGGTTAACCGCCCATTGACCCTGATGGGCGAACGGTGACGGCATGAGCGCGCCTGTTCCGATTTCAGATGTGTCCGGCGTCCGCGAGGCCCTGTCGATCCTGGGCCTCAGTGGCGATGTCGATGCGTCCCAGCTGAAGGCCGCCTTCCGCACGGCGGTGAAGGCGGCGCGGCCGGATCAGGCGGGCGGGGACGCCGAGCGGTTCCGGCGCGTGATCGCGGCCTATCGGCTGATCCAGGCGCACCAGCCCCCTCGCCCCGCCCTGTCGGCGCCAACCGCGCGGCCCGCGCCGTCGCCGGTTCTGGTCCTGTCGCCGATGCAGGCCCTGGCCGGGGGTCAGGTCGAGGTCCGGCTGGGCGCGCGCACGGTGCGGATCACGGCGCCCAAGGGCCTGCGCAGCGGCGATCATCTGCGGTTGAGGCGCGGGGCGGCGGACGGGAGCGACCTCTATCTGTCGGTGCTGATCCGGCCCGAGGACGGGCTGTCGGTTGTCGGCGACGACCTGTTCATGACCTGGGCCGTCGAGCGTCGCCTGATGGCCGACGGCGGGCGGGTGGAGATCGAGACCCCTGTCGGCACGCGCTCGGCCTGGATCACCGCCGACATGGCCGCGCCGGTGCGGGTGCGGTTGAAGGACCTGGGCCTGCCCGCGCGCGGATCACGGCCGGCGGGGCATCTGTTCGTGACGCTGGAGCCGTCGTCCGATGTTCCCTCGGCGGCGGAGGACCTGCTGGTGCGGTTCACGCGGGTCTGGACGCAGGAGCGTCTGGCGGCCTAAGTCGGGGCCATGTCGCACAACACCTTCGGCCATCTGTTTCGCGTGACCACCTGGGGCGAGAGCCACGGGCCGGCGATCGGCTGCGTCGTGGACGGATGCCCGCCGATGATCCCCCTGACCGAGGCGGATCTTCAGCCCTGGCTGGACCAGAGGAAGCCGGGCGGCAGCCGTTTCGTGACCCAGCGCAAGGAAAGCGACACGGCGCGCATCCTGTCGGGCGTGTTCGACGACGGCGACGGGCCGGTGACGACGGGCACGCCGATCTCGATCCTGATCGAGAACGAGGACCAGCGGTCCAAGGACTATGGCGAGATCGCCCGCGCCTATCGGCCCGGGCACGCCGACTATGCCTATCAGGCCAAATACGGGGTGCGGGACCACCGCGGCGGCGGTCGATCCTCGGCGCGCGAGACCGCCAGCCGCGTGGCGGCCGGGGCCGTGGCGCGCAAGGTGCTGGGCGACGGAATCAGGATCCGCGCCGGCGTGGTGCAGATCGGCCCGAACCGGATTGCGCCGGACCGAATCGACTTCGACGCCGTGCACACTAATCCGCTGTTCGCCGCCTCGGCCGAGGTGGTGGGCGAGTGGGAGGCCTATCTGGACGGCGTCCGCAAGGCAGGATCGTCGGTCGGGGCGGTCGTCGCGCTGGAGGTGACGGGCGTTCCGGCGGGCTGGGGCGCGCCCCTGTATGGCAAGCTGGACGGCGAGTTGGCTGCGGCCCTGATGTCGATCAATGCGGCCAAGGGGGTCGAGATCGGGGCAGGCTTCGAGGCCGCCGAACTGACCGGCGAACAGAACGCCGACGAGATGCGGCTGGACCTGAACAAGCAGCCGGTCTTCCTGTCGAACAAGGCGGGCGGCGTGCTGGGCGGGATTTCGACGGGCCAGCCGGTGACGGCGCGGGTGGCGTTCAAGCCGACCTCCTCCATCCTGACCCTGCGCCAGACGATCACCCGCGACGGTGAAGAGACGGACCTGCGCACCAAGGGCCGCCACGACCCATGCGTCGCCCTGCGCGCCGTGCCGGTGGTCGAGGCCATGGCCGCCTGCGTGCTGGCCGACGCCTATCTGAGGCATCGCGCCCAGGTCGGATGAGCCATATCCGCCCCATCATCGATGGCGACGAGGCCGAGGTCATCGGCCTGTGGTCCGCCTGCGGTCTGACGCGGCCGTGGAACGATCCGGCGCTGGACCTGAAGCTGGCGCGCGACACGGCGACCTCGACCGTGCTGATCGCGACGGACGCCGACCGAATCGTCGGTTCGGTCATGACCGGCTTCGAGGGCCACCGGGGCTGGGTCTATTATCTGGCTGTCGATCCCGAACATCGCGGGACTGGCCTGGGGCGTCGGTTGATGGCGGCGGCCGAAGACTGGCTGACTGCCCAGGGCGCGCCGAAACTTCAGCTGATGGTGCGAACCGACAACGGAGCGGCGTTGGCCTTCTATGAACGACTGGGCCTGGAGCGGCAGGATGTCGTGGTGCTGGGGCGCAGGCTGGACGGCTGAGGCGTCGCGGGACGTTCGGCTGGGCGTTCGTCTTGCCGCATCAGGGCCACGAGGCACGACAGGCCTGTCGTCATGACGATCATCGCTCGATTCCTGCAACTGCGAACCGTTTGCAGGTTTGCGCATGTCGAGGGCGCGTGCAAGACAAGGGACCGGTGGCGCCCAACTCAGGAGATCAACCGTGCGTGAAGACGGAAAGCTGGACTACCTCGAACTGCCCGCCGCCGACCTGCCCGCAAGTAAGGAATTCTACGCCCAGGCGTTCGGCTGGACGTTCGTGGATTACGGCCCGACCTATGCCGCCTTCGAACAGGGACTGGACGGCGGGTTCGACGCCGATCAGGCCGATCAGACCAAGGCTCCCCTGCCCGTCCTGTACGCCCAGGACCTGGAAGCCATGCAGGCCAAGGTCGAAGGCGCGCGCGGCCGGATCGTGAAACCGATCTACAGCTTCCCCGGCGGTCGCCGCTTCCACTTCGCCGATCCGGCCGGCACCGAAATGGCCGTCTGGTCCGAGGCCTGAGCCTTATTTGGCGTCGACGGACTGGCCGATGCGTTCGGCCAGATCCCGGTCCGCGCCTTCGACGCTGGCGATCCAGACGTGGATCTCCTTGGGGTCCGCCGCGCGCTGGAACAGGTGCTCCATCGCCAGACGGCGGCTGCCTTCGGTGACGACGACCGAGGCGCGGCCGCCGGCGCGGACCGTTTCGCCGTCATAGATTGGAAACTGCGACAACGGGCCGGCGTAGATCATCAGCAGGGTCTGATCGCCGCGCTGGACGCGATAGATGCTGGCGTTCGCGCCCGCGCGCGCCGGGGTGATCGTCAGGCCGGCAGGCAGTTGAATGCTGAACGGCAGGGCGGCGATGGCGGCGGCGTTCAAGGCCGCCGGCGCGGGCGCGGCGGCCGGCGGGGTTGCGGCAGGCGCAGTCGTTGTGGGTCGAGGCGCGGTCGCCTGAGGCGCCGTGGTGGTCGGAGCTGGCGTTTGCGGGCGTGTCGTCGCCGCCGGGTTTTGGCCAATCGGCGGCAGGGTCTGGGTCGTGCGCGGCGCGGATGACGTGGCGGGCGCCGGACGCGGCGATGCCGCGGGGGTCTGACCGATCGGAGGCAGGGCCTGCGTCGCGCCGGGGGTCGGCGCCGGAGTCGTTGTCGGTGTCGGCGTCGAAACTGCGGTGGATGCGGCCGGAGACGTGGCCAAGCCGGAAGGCGGCGCGCTGTTCAGATCGCGGGTCAGGTTGGAACCGGGACGTTGCGCCGGGGGCGTCGTCGTCTGTCCGGAAATCACGAGGGCGGCGGCAAGGGCGATCATGGGCATGGCCCGACCATCGCGCGGGCGGCGTGCGACCGCAAGCGCGACCTCACGCCTTGGGCAGCGCGACCCAGAAGGTGGCGCCCTCGCCCGGCGCCGAGATCACGCCGATCGAGCCGCCCTGCAACTCGACCAGGCGCTTGGCCAGAGCCAGGCCGACGCCATGCCCCTCGACCGTCGACCGCTCAAGGCCCAGGCGGTTGAAGGGTTCGAACAGCTGCGCCTGCTTTTGAAGCGACAGGCCGGGGCCGAAATCGCTGACTTCAATGCGGACGCAGTCGTCCTGACGCAGCGCACGCAGAACGACACGGCCGCCGGACCCGCCGTATTTCAGCGCATTACTGGTCAGGTTGGTGATGATCTGGGCCAGACGCTGGGAGTCCGCGACCGCGATCAAGCCGTCGCCCTCACAGACCACCTCGACGGCGACGCGGTCGGCGTCGGGCCACAACAGACAAGCGCGGCGCACGTCTTCCAGCAGGCCCGGAATGTCAGTCGGGCGCAGATCGACCCGGACCGCCCCGGATTCGGCGCGCGCCACATCCAGCAGATCGTGGGCCAGGGTTTCGACCTGCCGCGCGGTCTTGACCAGCATGTCGGACATCTCGGCCTGCTGGGCCGAGACCGGCCCGAGATGGCCCTGCCGCCACAGATCGCCAATGCCGATGATGCCGGCGACAGGGCTCTTGATCTCATGCGCCACGTTGGCGAGCAGGCGAGACTTGGCCTCCGAGGCCTTTTCCGCGCGTTCGCGACCAACGCGGGCACGCTCCGCCAGAAGATCGCGCTCTTCCAACAATGAGGCCACCAGCAGGACGGGCATATAGCCGATCAGCACCAGCATCTGGGCCATCAGAACCTGGTGGGTCAGGTCGCCCTTGCTGTAGGGACCATGCCCCATCATGGCGCTGCCGACCAACAGGATGCTCATCACGACCAGAGTGAAGGCCGCGCCGGCGACGCCGAGCCGGACCGCGATGCCGAGCAACAGCGGGAGCAGGACGAAGCCCATCGGCACGTCACCCGTGAATGCGACATAATAGAAGACGGGCACCAGGCCGATCAGAATGACGGCTTCCAACAGCTTCCTGGGCTTCAGCAGACGCGCGAACATCGCAGGCGTCAACGACATGCCCAGCGATCCCAGGACCGCGATGCCCAGGGTGTGGCCGAGCCACCAGGTCTGGAAACCCTGCCAGACGATGTCGCCCTGGCCCATCAGCGACAGGATCAGAACGCTGCACAGGGCGGCGGGGATCGGCGCCAGGACCGCCGCGAAGAACAGGAAGCTGACCGCGCCATTCAGGCTGGACAGGTTGAGCGTGGGCGAGAAGCGACGCGCCAGCATAACGGCCGCCACGATCTCGATCATATTGGCGATGGTGAAGGCGAGGGCCAGCGGCGGCTTGTTGCCGGCGATGATCTCGCCGATCAGGATGCTGACGGTCAGGACGCCGGCGAAGGTGAGGTCACTGGTGTGACCACGGCTGGTGCGCAGCCACACGGCGACCGCGACGCCGCTGGCGCCCCACAGGCCGGCGACCAGCCCGGCCGAACGGCCATAGGCCACAGCCACGGCGACCAGAATGGCGACCGCCACGCCCGTCAGCACCGGGATTAGCGGACTGGAACCGTTCGGACCGTCGACGCCGCCGGGGCTAGGCCGATGGCCAGCCGCCAGCACGCCCTTCACGGACGCGCTGTGGGGATCATCGACATTGAGCGCGCGGCTCAGGATCATGGACAGGTTCCGACCAATCAGAGGTCGGCATAGGATCAGCCGGTTCCTAATATCCCCTGAAGTCAGGGCCTCAATTTTTCATTGAAGCGCCTGACGGCCTCGGCCGGGCCGTCAGGATGGTTCCAGACCCCGCCGCTGACCGCCACGAAGTCGGCGCCGGCCTGGGCAAGCTCTGCGGCGTTGTCGACCGTGATCCCGCCGATGGCCACACAGGGTGTCTCGACCGTCTCTTGCCAAACCGTCAGGATGTCCAAGGGCGGACGATGCACCGTTTCCTTTGTCTCTGTGGGATAAAAGGCTCCGAAGGCGACGTAGTCGGCGCCGCCCTCTGCGGCATCCCAGGCCAGATCGCGGTCGTCGTGGCAGGTAACGCCGATCATGGCGTCCGGCCCCATGATACGCCGCGCCTCGGCCAGCGAGCCGTCTTCCTGACCGATGTGAACGCCGTCGCAGCCGGCAGCCCGCGCAAGATCCGGCCGGTCGTTCAGCAGAACCGCGACATCATGACGCCGCGCAATGGGAGCCAAGACGTCGACCGCCGTACGGATGGCGGCGTCGTCGGCGGGCTTCAGCCGGATCTGCAAGGCCGCGACGTCACCGGCGGCCAAGGCCTGATCGAGGGTTTGCGCAAAAGCGTTCAGGTCGGCGATTGCGGGCGGCGTGATCAGATACAGCCGGCAGGGCGGACGCTCGGGGACGGTGGGTGTTCGGGCCATGCGCGTCATTGCCCGCCCCCGCGACGATCCGTCAACGGCCCACCGCCGGCTGACCCATGCGAACGACTTGCAATCGCCTTAAGGACTGCTATAGCGAACCATTCTCAGTCAGTGAAACGTGTAGCGCCTCGTGTACGTCTGCAACTGTAACGGTCTTCGCCAGCGTGATGTCGCCCAGGCCATCGAGGCCGGCGCCTGCCGTCCGCGCGACATCTTCGCGCGCAACCAGTGCCAGGCCCAGTGCGCCAAATGCGTCTGCGAAATGCGTCAGATGATTCAGGAAAGCCGCGAAGCGTTCGCACTCGCAGCCGAATAGTTTGCTTCGCCTGCGGGCGACAGTCACTCGCACTCTCAATGCAGTGATAAAAACTCGCAAATAAACACGGTGCGTTTTACTGTGTTATGGCTGCGCTCGACAGACGGCGACAGCGCCGTGGCGAGACCAAGGACCATGGCCATGAAGGGCGACCCCGCAATCCTGCGCACACTGAACGCAGTGCTGACCAACGAGCTGACGGCCGTGAATCAGTATTTCCTGCATGCCCGCATGTTCGAAAGCTGGGGCCTCGCGCACCTGGGCAATGTGATCTACGAAGAATCGATCGGCGAGATGAAGCACGCCGACATGCTGATCAAACGCATCCTGTTCCTGGACGGCCTGCCCAATCTGCAGGACCTGCACAAGCTGAAGGTCGGTGAGGATCCGATCGAATGCCTGGGCGCCGATCTGCAACTGGAACTGGACAGCCGCGCCACGACCGCCGCCGCCGTGACCCAGTGCGAGGAAACCCGCGATTACGTCAGCCGTGACTTGCTGATGAAGATCCTGGCCGACACCGAAGAGCACATCGACTTCCTGGAAAATCAGCACAAGCTGATCGAGTTGATGGGCGCGCAGAACTATCTGCAATCGGCGATGAAAGAGATCATCACCGAAGGCGCGGCGACCGGCAACTAAGCTCTGCCTTCTGACGGAACTCCAATCCGCTCCGGCCATTAGCCTGTCAGGGCCAAGCTGGAGCGGACCATGACCGATATCGACGACGCCATCGACGACGTGCGCGACGCCGCCATGGACTTGCTGAACAGCGAGGGCCGCAGCGCCGGCCATGTGGTCGCCGGGATCGCCCTGACCGTCGGCTTCGCTCTGCTGGCGCATGGCATCGCCTCGGGCGCCCTGACGCCCAAGCGCAATCTGAAACAGGTCCGCAAGAAGGATCTCCCGATCACCGAGAAGCCGCGGGGCGCCTTCAGCCTGATCCTCCCCGCCGTGTTTTCCGCCACCACCCTGTCCGCGGTTCGGGTGTGGAATGCGCCGTCGCGGCCCGAACGGACCCGGGCCATGGGCCTGTGGCTGGCCGCCCAGACGGTGAACGCCGTCTGGCTGGGCCTGCGTCCGTCGTCGATGGCGCGTCAGGTGATCGCCGCCATGTCGTCGGCGGGTCTGGCCGCCGCCTTCGCCCACGAGGCGCGCAAGCTGGACGAAGGGGCCGGCAAGATGGCGGCGCCGCTCGGGTCGGGCGTGCGGTTCGGAAACTTCCTGCATCGCAAGGCCGATGACGCCTCGAGCGGGCGCACCCTGCATTAGGTTGCGTCGCCTTGCCCTTTATCGGGGCTTCCTCTAGGGATCGCGCCCTATTCGCCTCGCCCCGAACGGTGCGAGGGCGCAACTCCATTTCCGATGTGACCCCATGAAGATCAACGGCAACACCATCAAGCCCGGCATGGTCCTGCAGCACAATGGCGGCCTGTGGGTCGTCACCAAGGCCAGCCACGTCAAGCCCGGCAAGGGCGGCGCCTTCGCCAACGTCGAGGCCAAGAACCTGGAGACCGGCAACAAGCTGAACGAACGCTTCCGGTCGGAAGACAAGGTCGAGCGCGTGACGCTGGAACAGAAGGACTTCTCCTATCTGTTCGACAACGGCGACAGCCTGGTCTTCATGGACGACGCCACCTACGAGCAGATCGAACTGCAGAAGGACTGGGTCGGCGAAGAGCGCATCCCCTATCTGCAAGAAGGCATGAAGGTCGTCATCGAGATGCACGAAGAGCGTCCGATCGGCCTGGAACTGCCCGATCAGGTCGTGCTGGAAGTCGCCGAGACCGAGCCGACCGTTAAGGGCCAGACCGCCTCTTCGTCCTACAAGCCCGCGCTGGCGTCGAACGGCGTGCGCATCATGATCCCGCCCTATATGTCGGCCGGCGAGCGTATCGTCGTCGACACGACCAGCGGGGAATACGTCCGCCGCGCGGACTAACAGACCACCACGTTAAAGCGGCCCCTTTCGGGGCCGTTCCTTTCTGAACTTCTCCGACTGTCCGGCTGCGGCTTTGAAGGACTTTCGGACCAGGAGATTCCTCGATGGCCCTCGCCTCCGCCCTGCTCCAAGTCATGACCGATGCGGTGCGCAAGACCGCCCGCCCGATGCTGCGCGACTTCGGCGAAGTCTCCCAGCTTCAGGTGTCGAGAAAGGGCCCCGGCGACTTCGTCACGGCCGCCGACCTGAAGGCCGAAGACACGCTATACGAACTGCTGATGAAGGCCCGCCCCGGCTACGGCTTCCTGGGCGAGGAACGCGGCATGATCGAGGGGACGGACAAGTCCCACACCTGGATCGTCGATCCGATCGACGGCACCACCAACTTCATGCACGCCATGCCTCACTTCGCCATCACGGTGGGGCTGGAGCGCCGCGCGCCGGACGGGTCGAGCGAGATCGTCGCCGGCGTGACCTACAACCCCGTCATGAACGAGCTGTTCTGGGCCGAAAAGGGCAAGGGCTGCTATCTGAACGACCAGCGCATCCGCGTCGCCGGCCGTCGTGATCTGTCCGAAAGCCTGATCGCCACCGGCCTGCCCTTCATCGGCAAGTCGGGTCACGCCCAGGCGATCAAGGACCTGCACGCCGTGGGCCAGCGCGTTGCGGGCATCCGTCGCCTGGGTTCGGCCGCCCTGGACTTCGCCTGGGTCGCGGCCGGTCGCTACGACGCCTATTATGAGCGCAATCTGAAGCCCTGGGACGTGGCGGCGGGCATCCTGTTCGTCACCGAGGCCGGCGGCCGGGTCACGACCATCGAGAACAACGGCGACCCGAAGACGGGCAAGTCGATCCTGGCGTCGAACACCGAACTGCATCCGCACCTGCGCAAGGTTTTGCAGGGCTCCTGAGGCTCGCTTCTGTCTCTTCCCCGCTTGCGGGGAAGTGGCGCGGCGCTTCTTCAGCGCCGTGACGAAGGGGCTCTTGCCTGATCGCCAGCGGCCGGTGGGGCGTCAAGAACCCCTCCACCGCTTCGCGGTCCCCCTCCCCACACGTGGGGCGGAGACGGTCATCGGCCTGTCGCACCCCTGCCCTATCCAAGGCGGATGATCCGTTTCATCCTGTGCGGCCTCGTCCTTCTGACCGGAACGCCAGCCTTGGCTCAGCCCCTGATCATCGCCCACCGCGGCGCGTCTGGCGAACGGCCCGAGCACACGCGTGCGGCCTATGAGCTGGCGATCGAACAGGGCGCGGACGTGATCGAGCCAGATCTGGTGCTGACCAGCGACGGCGTCTTCGTCGATCGGCATGAGAACGAGATCGGCGGCACGACCGACGTGGGCGACCGGCCCGAGTTCGCGGGCCGTCGGACGACCAAAACCATCGACGGGGTCGAGACCACCGGCTGGTTCACCGAAGACTTCACCCTGGCCGAGTTGAAGACCCTGAGGGCCAGGGAGCGATTGCCCGGCTTTCGACCGGGCAGCGCCGCCTATGACGGACAGGAGCCGATCCTGACCTTCGACGAGGTCGTCGTCATCGCGCGCGAGGCCTCGGCGCGGACCGGGCGGACGATCGCCGTGGCGCCGGAGCTGAAACACCCGACCTATTTCGCCGCGATCGGTTTGCCAATGGAGGACGGGTTCGTCGCTGAACTGGAGCGGCTGGGCCTGACGGGCGCCAACGCCCCGATCATCATCCAGTGTTTCGAGGTCGGGCCGCTGGAGCGGTTGGCGACGCGGATCGATGCGCCGCTTGCTCAACTCGTATCGGCCAAGGGCGGACCGGCGGACCGGGCGGACGTGACCTATGCGCAGATGATCACGCCCGAGGGGCTAAGGGCCATCGCCGCCTACGCCGCCTGGGTCGCGCCGGAGATGACCCTGGTCCTGCCGCGCGACGCCGAAGGTCGCACGGCCGCGCCGAGCTCCCTGGTCGCCGACGCCCATGCGGCGGGCCTCGAGGTCGTGGTCTGGACGCTGCGGGCCGAGAACGCCTTCCTGCCGGTCGAGCGACGCAGAGGCGACGACCCGGCCGGGCACGGCGACATGACCGGCTATGCCGCAGCCTTCGCCGCAGCCGGGGTCGATGCGCTGTTCAGCGATTTCCCAGCGCTGGCGCGGCCCCCGGCGCCCTAGTTGCGGAACTGAAGCTCGGCGAGGCGGGCGTACAGGCCGCCTTGGGCGACGAGTTGCTCGTGGGTGCCCTCTTCGACCACGCGGCCGTCGTCCATGACGACGATGCGGTCGGCGCGCAGGACGGTGGCGAGGCGGTGGGCGATGACCAGGGTGGTCCGCTCCTCCATCGCCTGATCGAGGGCGACCTGGACCAGGCGTTCGCTCTCGGCGTCCAGCGCGCTGGTGGCCTCGTCCAACAGCAGGATGGGGGCGTCGCGGACCAGGGCGCGGGCGATGGCCAGGCGCTGGCGCTGGCCGCCCGACAGGCTCTTGCCGCGCTCGCCGAGCGGGGTATCGAACCCTTCCGGCAGGGCGTCGATGAAGCCGAGCGCCTGGGCCTTTTCGGCGACGGCGCGGGCCTCTTCCAGGGTGGTGTTCTCGCGGCCGAAGCGGATGTTTTCCAAGGCCGAGCCCGAGAACAGCGGCGTTTCCTGCGACACCCAGGCGAAGCGGTCGCGCACGGCGACCGGATCGGCCTGGCGCACATCGACGCCGTCGACCGAGACCATGCCGGTCTGCGGATCATAGAAGCGCAGCAGCAGACGGAAGACCGTGGACTTGCCGGCGCCGGACGGGCCGACCAGGGCGACAGTCTCGCCGGGGCGCACGGTCAGGCTGAAGCCCTTCAGGGCCGGCAGATCCGGGCGGCCCGGATAGGCGAAACCGACGGCCGACATCGACACCTCGCCGCGCGGGGGCGTCGGCAGGGCGGTGGCCTGAGGCGGCGGGGCGATGCCGGCGACGGCGCGCATCAGCTCCTCGATCCGCTCCATGGCGCCGGCGGCCTTTTGCACGTCGCCCCAGCTTTCGCCGAGCGCGCCCACGGCGCCCGCCGCGAAGACGGACAGTAGAACGAACTGAAGCAGGGCGCCGGGCGTCATGGCGCCCTTCACCACGTCCTGGGCGCCCAGCCACAGCACCAGAGTGACGCCGCCGAACATGACGACGATGATCAGGGCCGTCATCCAGGCGCGGGCCTGCATCCGGGTCAGCGAGGCGTTGAAGGCGTCCTCGACCGCCGCGCCGAAGCGGGTGATGGCGCTCTGTTCGCGGCCGAAGGCCTGGACCGTCTCGATGGCGTCCACGCTTTCGCCGGCGAAGCCGACGGCGTTGGCGAAGCGGTCCTGAGACGCGACGGTCAGTTTGCGCACCTTGCGGCCGAAGATGAAGATCGGCCCAAGGAGGAAAGGCACGATCAGCAGGACGAAGCCGGTCAATTTGGGACTGACGAAGAACAGCAGGGCCACGCCGCCGATCAGGGTCAAGAAGTTGCGCAGCGCATAGGAGATGGACGTCGTCATCAACGTCTCGACCAGGGCGATGTCCGTGGTCAGGCGCGACAGCACCTCGCCGGTGCGCATATGGGCGTAGAAGGACGGGTCCAGCGTCAGGATGCGGCCGAACAGACCCTTTCGCACATCGGCGATGACGCGCTCGCCCGTTCGGGTGACGAAATAGTAGCGGGCGGCGGTCGCCAGCCCCAGGAACAGGGCGTTGGCGCCCAGCAGCAGGAACCAGATGTTCAGATTGGCGCCGCCGGCCTCGAACCCATGGTCGATGGCCCCGCGCGCCAGGGCGGTCAGGCCCAGCGAAGCGGCGGTGGACAACAGCAGCCAGAAGACCGCCATCAGGGCATGACCCTTGTGGCGCATGGCGAAGGGAATCAGTCGCGCCAACGGGCGGATGTCGCGACGCTTGGCGCGCTTGGCGCCCGCTTCGGACATCTGATCGGCCAGAAGGGCGCCGGCGCTGGGCCGGCCCTCCAGCGACGCCATGCCCGAGGCGCGGTTGGCGGAAGAGGCGGAGGCGGCGGCTTGATCGGTCATTTCGCCCGCCTCTTGCCCCGGAACGCCCCCCGGTGTAAACGCCGCCCCTCATTCCCGCCGGCTTTCTGGCGGGTTTCTCATTTCACGCGCACGGACGGTCGGCATCGTCACCGCGCAGAGACCGGACGACGACCATGAAGGCGGATACCCATCCCGACTACCACTTCATCACCGTGGTGATGACCGACGGCAGCACCTACCAGACCCGTTCGACCTACGGGAAGGAAGGCGACAAGCTGGCCCTCGACATCGACCCGACGACGCACCCGGCCTGGACGGGCGGCAACGCCCAGCTGATGGACCGCGGCGGTCGCGTCTCGCGCTTCAACAACAAGTTCGCCGGCTTCATCAAGAAGTAAGCGCGTCCTGGCTGCGACATCTCGCAGCAATCAGAACACCAAGAGCGTCGGTCGCAAGGCCGGCGCTTTTTGTTTGGTCGGAACACCGATAATGTGGAGGCGTTCGGGTACCAGGGGCGTCGGCCACGCTGGCCGAAGCGATCGAAGAAGCGGAAGACGATGAATAGACGGCAACTGGGTCTGGGCGTCGCGACGGCGGCCATGACCCTTGGCTCGGCGGCGCGCGCGCAGCAGGTGTTCGTGCAGCGCGGACCGGAGGCGACGGCCTTCTACAACAGCTTCAACGACCAGATTTCGCGTCTGCCCGAGACGCAGCAGGCGGATGTGCGCGCCTTCTATGAAATGAACGGCTGGCGGCCGGTGTGGAATGCCGACCGGGTGCGCGCCCTGAATACCGTCGCGGCCGGCGCCAATCGCCATGGTCTGGCGGGCTCCGACTATTTCGACTTCGTGGGACTGGCGGCCGATCCGGCGAGCGCGGACCTGCGGACCACGGCGGCGGCGCTGGCCTACGCGCGCGTCCTGGCCGAGGGCAAGGTGCGGCCCGAGACCGTCGAAGATTTGTGGGAAATGCAGAAGAACCGCGTGGACCTGCCGCGCGGTCTCAGCGACGCCTTGACCCGCAATGTGCTGGGCCAATGGTACGACGGCCTGGCGCCCACCGACATCGGCTATCAGAATCTGTCGGCCGGCTATGTCCGCTATCGCCGTCTGGCGGCGCAGGGCGGCTGGCCCCGCTTCACCCAGGGCGCGACCATCGAGCCGGGCAACAGCGATCGTCGCATCCCCGCCCTGATCGACCGCCTGACGGCCGAGGGCGACCTGTCGGCCGCAGACGGCGCACGGCTGAAGTCGCAGGGCCTGGTTTACAACGCCGAACTGCAACGTGCGGTGCAGAGCTTCCAGAACCGGCATGGCCTGGGCGCCGACGGGCGGATCGGCGCGGGCACCCAGCGCTCGCTGGGCGCCTCGGCAGAGGATCGTGCGCGTCAGATCGCGCTGAACCTGGAGCGCCGTCGCTGGCTGAAGCGCGAGGTCGCGCCCGAGCGGATCGAGGTCAACACCGCCGCCGCCATCATGGTCTATTGGAAGGACGGCAAGCCGGTTCACTCCAACCGCGTCGTCGTCGGCTCGGCCGAGAACCAGACGCCAAGCCTGGAAAAGCCGTTCGCCTCGGTCGTGGCCAATCCGCCCTGGTATGTGCCGGCCGGCATCGCGCGCCGCGAAATCCTGCCCAAGGGGCCGGGCTATCTGGCCGCCAACGACATGTATGTGAAGGACGGCATGGTCATCCAGCGCGCCGGTCCGCGTTCGGCCCTGGGCTATGTGAAGTTCGAACTGCGCGACAGCTACGCCATCTTCCTGCACGACACGCCGTCGAAAGCCGCCTTCAACCTGTCCACGCGTCAGCGCAGCCACGGCTGCGTGCGGGTGCAGAATGCGGTGGAGTTCGCGCGCCTGCTGCTGTCGCCCGATCCGACCAAGCTGGCCCAGTTCGACACGGCGCAGGACACGCGCGAGACGACGCGCGTGACCACCGGACGCGAGATCTCGGTGCGGCTGCTGTACTGGACCGCCTTCGTGGACGGTCAGGGCCGGGTGGCGTTCCGCGAGGACGTCTATGGCCGCGACGACAAGCTGGCGCAGGCGCTGGGCATCGGCGTCAATCTGCCCAAGCCCATCGACGACGGCCGGGCGGACGCCAACGACGTCGGGCCGTAAAGGGGGCGATCAGCCCCTGAAGGCCGCCTCGAGCATGCCCATCTGGCTGAGCACCGGGTTTTCCGGGGCTTGTTCCTGATCGTCTGAATACATGCGGCGATCCAGATACAGGGTGCGGTCAAACAGCTTTTCCGACCGCACGAGGTATTCGACCAGGGCGATCGGCAGTTCGGCGTGGCTCGGCTCGGCGTCGATGCGGCGCTCATTCAGGCGATAGCGCGGCTCGCAGGCGGTTTCCGGCGACATGTCGTCTTCGCGCACGGCGCGCTGGACCAGAAGCCAGGAGGCGATCTGCATCAGGCGGGTGGTCAGCTTCATGCTCTCGGCCGCATAGGCCAGGGCGGCGGCGCGCGACAGCATCTTGGAATCGCGACGGCCCTCGCCGTCCAGATAGGCGGCGGTTTCCTCGACCAGTTCCATGCCTTCGCGGAAGGTGCGATCGAACAGCTCGGACCGGGCGAAATCGCGAACGGTGCGGCTGCGGTCAGCGGGGGACGGAGCGGAGGTCATTTGAGCATTGATCATCAGAGAAGGTCGGGTCCGTCCTGCAATCGGCGCCTGGCGGGGCCGTTCGCACGAAAGATGCAACGCTCATGCCATGCCAGCGGATCATTCGCGATCACGAACCGAAGTTGAACAGGGCGTCGGCGGCGTTTTTCTTGGAGCGTTTGGTCTCGATCGCGGCGCGCGAGCGAACGATCTCAGCCTCAAGCGCGGCGATCCGCTCCTGCAAATCCTCGACGGCGTAAACATCCAGGTCTTCGCGTGACAGGGCCCGCAGCGGTTCGCCGCGTTGCGGGCGGGGTTCAAGATCTTCGAACATCGTCGCCTTCCTTTCGCGCTGTCATGGCCAAGGCGGTCCACGGTCCCTATCTGAACGCCCGGATACGGACGAATGCAAGGCGAGTGCGATGCGCGTGATCGAAATCGAAGGCGGTTCCGGACCGGCCGAAGCTCTGAAGATCGCCGAACGACCCGATCCCGTGACGGGGCCAAGTCACGTGCTGATCCGAGTGCGGGCGGCGGGCGTGAACCGGCCGGACCTGCTGCAACGCACCGGCGCCTATCCCCCTCCTCCCGGCGCGTCGGACGTTCTGGGGCTTGAGATCGCCGGCGAGATCGAGGCCGTCGGAGAGGGTGTGACGCGCTGGACGGTCGGCGACCGGGTCTGCGCCCTGCTGGGCGGCGGCGGCTATGCGGAGTTGGCCGTGGTGGATGCGCGTCATGTCCTGCCGATCCCCGAGGGTCTGGATTTCGTGCAGGCGGCCGTGCTGCCGGAAACCGTCTTCACCGTCTTCGCCAATGTGTTCGAGGGCGGCGCATTGAAGGCCGGCGAGACGTTGCTGATCCACGGAGCGACCAGCGGCATCGGCGTGACGGCCATCCAGATGGCCAAGGCCGCCGGCGCCCGGGTGATCGCCACCTCACGCGGGGCGGACAAGGCCGCAGCCGCCAAGGCGCTGGGCGCGGACATCAGCCTGGACGCCAGGAGCGATGATCTGGAGGCGCAAGTCCGCGAGGCGGGCGGCGCGGACGTGGTTCTGGACATGGTGGGGCGCGATTACGCCGCCCTGAACCTGAACAGTCTGAATGCGGGCGGGCGCTGGGTGGTCATCGCCTCCCTGACCGGCCCCAAGGTCGAGATGGATTTGCAGCGGATCATGCTGAAGCGATTGACCCTGACCGGATCGACGCTGCGCAGCCGCCCGGCGGACGAAAAGGCGCGTCTGACCGCGGCTGTCGAGGCGACCGCCTGGCCGTGGGTGGCATCCGGCAAGGTCAAACCGCCGGTTCAGGCGGTCTTCGCGTTGGAGCAGGCGGCCGATGCGCACGCCGAACTGGAAGCCGGCGGGCACATCGGCAAGATCGTACTGAGCGTCTAGTAGCGACCGCCGCGCACGGGGCGCAGCGACGAGATGTTGTCGTTGAAGCCGCCGTTCAGGAAGCGGACGTCGCCTTCGACGATGCGGCAGCGGCCCCGGAACTCGGCGTCGGTGCAGACTTCCCAGCGGCCTTCGACGCGCATCGAACTGATGCGATCGTTGAACGGGGTGCGGCCCAGGTTGCGGTCCTCGCTGGTGAACTCACGCGAGGCGCCGCGGAAGTTGGCGTTCTCATAGACGGTGATCGAGGACCGACCCCAGCCACCGCCATTGCCGCCGCCCCAGCCCGGCCCACCATTGCCAGGACCCCAGCCGCCGCCGGGACGGCCGGGCTGGCTGTCTTCATAGTCGCCACGGAACCGCCCGCAGACCAGCAGGCCGTTGTCGTTGTTGATCTCCTCGCCGCCGCAGCGGTTTAGCTCGATCGACGTGCCGCGCATCCGGCCGCGGGTATCGCGGCAATCGGCATAGAGACGACCGCGATTCACATAGGCTTCGGAACACGACTGTGTGTAGCCGCCGCGCGGGGCGACGCGTTGCTGCGCATAGTCCTGGCCCGAGGCCATCGCTGCGGCCAGAGCCGCGCCAAGCAGAATGGACATGGTGGTTCTCCTCTCCCGAAGCTGAAAAGCTTCATTACCGCGAAGGTTGCGTCAGGGCGGATGAACCGTTGCTGTATGGGATTGTCGCTCAGCGTTTTCTTTTGTGTCGAATAGGCCTATATCGGCATCATACGCGCCCGGTCGAAAGGCCGGGCGCCGTCGTATCCAACGCCAGCCGAAGCCTCATTCGGCGGCTCAACAACACCGGGACGAACGCCCCATGAGCGACATTCTGATGCCCAAGGCCACTGCGGTCTGGCTGGTCGACAACACCTCTCTCAGCTTCGAGCAGATCGCCGACTTCTGCGGCCTGCACCCGCTGGAAGTTCGCGGCATCGCCGACGGCGACGTGGCGCGCGACATCCGTGGCGTGGATCCCGTGACCGGCGGCCAGCTGACGCGCGAAGAACTGGACAAGGCCCAGGGCGACGAGAACTATCGCATGAAGGCGATCGTCAGCCGCCACGCCGAGCTGCTGAAGTCGGCCAAGCCGGCGCCGAAATACACGCCCGTGTCGCGTCGCCAGGATCGCCCAGACGCGATCGCCTGGTTCGTGCGCAACCACCCCGAGGTGACCGACGCCCAGATCGCCAAGATGCTGGGCACGACCAAGTCCACCATCGAGAGCGTGCGCAACCGCACCCACTGGAACAGCGCCAACATCAAGCCGGTCGACCCGGTGACCCTCGGCCTGGTCGGCCAACTGGCGCTGGACGAGATCGTCAAGAAGGCCGCCGACAAGAAGGCCAAGGACGACCTGAAGAACGGCGGCGGCACGATCCAGCCCGTCGAACAGGTCGAGGCCGAGCCCGAGTTCGTGCCGGAAGCCCGCCAACGTCCCGGCGCCGAGCCGACGGCGGAATCGGTGTTCGGCACCAAGGACTGATCCGCCTTCGCGCAACGAAAACGGCCCCGGAGAGCGATCTCCGGGGCCGTCGTCGTTTTCAGGGAGGCAGGCGCTAGGTCGCGCGGGCCTCCAGACTGGTGATTTCTTCCTTCAGCCGAAGCTTCTTCTGCTTCAGCGCCCTGACCTGCAACGGATCCGTGGACGGGCGGGTAAGTTCCTTCTGGATGGTCTCATCCAGGGTGCGATGACGATTACCCAGTTCGCGAATACGAGCCTCGATGGTCATGGCTTGCGCCTCCTTTGGTTAGGGACCAGTAGAGTGAGCGCCCGGTTTGGCGCGCTGTGTAATCACTTTCCAGTGACAGCCCGTCGCCCCGGACCCGAAGAAGGCTGACCCCTAAAATGGACGATGATGTGAACGGAGCCATACGGAACCCGCCCGCCAGACTGGTGGTCGGAATTTCAGGGGCTTCCGGCGCCGTCTATGGCGCCCGGGTGCTGGATGCGCTGAACGATCTAGGCGTCGAAAGCCATCTGGTCGTGACCAAGGCGGCCCTGCTCACATTGTCGCAGGAGACCGACCTGTCGCCCGACGAACTGACGGCCAAGGCGTCGGTGGTTCACAAGCTAGGCGACGTGGGGGCGATGATCGCCTCCGGCTCGTTCCGCACCCTGGGCATGATCGTGGCGCCCTGCTCGATCAAGACGATGAGCGAGATCGCGACGGGCGTGACCTCGACCCTGCTGACGCGGGCGGCGGACGTGACGTTGAAGGAGCGTCGACCGCTGGTGCTGATGGTGCGCGAAACGCCGTTCCACCTGGGCCACCTGCGCACCATGACCGCCTTGGCCGAAATGGGCGCGATCATCGCCCCGCCCCTGCCCGCGCTTTATGCCCGGCCGAGCTCGATCATGGAGATGGTCGATCAGTCGGTGGGGCGGACGCTGGACCTGTTCGGCCTGGATTGGGGCGCGGTGCGGCGCTGGGAAGGCCTGAAGTCATGAGGCTGTGGGACTGGGCTGTCGCCGCCTATGGCGCGCCGGGCGTTGGAGAGGCGTGTCTGGCGCTGCAGGACAGCCACGACCAGAACGTGCCCTTGCTGCTGTGGTCCGCCTGGGTCGCGGCGACGGGCCGAAAACCCGACGAAGAGACGATCGAGGCGGCCTGCGACACCGCCCGGGCCTGGGACAGCGTCGTGGTCGCCCCGCTGCGTTCGGTGCGGCGGATACTAAAGGCGCCGGTGCCCGATATCGACGACGGCCCGCGTGAAAGCATGCGCAACCAAATCAAGGCGCTGGAGCTGGAGGCGGAGCGACATTTGCTGGACGCGCTGGAGGCGCTGGCGCCCGAACCCAGCGGGCCGGCCCGTCCGATCATCGACGGCCTGGCGGCCACCGCCCGGATGTGGGCGGACGTCACCCCGCGTCCTGCCCTGATCCGGCTCGCAGACGCCCTTCCGACCTGAGATCAGCGTGGCTATAAGCGACCTGAGACGAGCGGCGTGGAGATGACACGATGAACGACGACACGCCTACGATCACCGAAGAAATGGCCGAGCTTCAGGCGCGGGTGAACCATCTGCGCCAGGAACACGCCGACCTGGACGCCTCTATCGAAGCCCTGGGTCAGGCCGCCATTCCCGACCAGCTGATGATCGCCCGGCTGAAGCGCAAGAAGCTGGCGCTAAAGGATGAGATCGTGAAGCTGGAAGACCGCATCCTTCCCGATATCATCGCCTGATCTGGCCGGGCGGAGGGCGGGTTCCGCCCTGCGACCATCCGCCGCCCCGCCCTAGCCCCAAAGTCGCCAAAGCCCGCAGGCATAAGCCGCCCTCCCACGGAACGCCGTGCGCTGTCGGGGCGCCGCTTCCTTCATTCCAGAGCGTAGAGACGCTGGAGAGGCCGCCGAATGCGACGCCTGCTGTCCAACGCGCCGATGGCGCGGTGCAAGACCCTGTTGATCCACTCCGGCCAGACGGCCGCTTTCGCCGCCGTGGCCGTTTTCGCCGCCGCCGCCGCGCCAAATGCCGCGCGCGAGGCCGCCTTGCCGCCGCCGACCCAGATCGCCGCGCCGGTGTCGCCGCCCCTGAAGGCCGAGGTCGAGAAGGCGGGGCCGATCACGCGCCAGATCGCCTTCACCGCCCCGGTGCGCGGCTATGCGATCAACTCGCCGTTCGGCCTTCGCAAACTGGCTATCGAAGCCAAGGCGCGTGCGCACAAGGGTGTAGACATCGCCGCGCCGAAGGGCACAACCGTCTTCACCGCCGCCGAGGGCGAAGTCATTCGCACGGGGTATGACCCCGAGGGCTATGGCAACTTCATCGAGGTGCGCCACCCCAACGGCATGAGCACCCTGTACGGCCACCTCAGCCGGATCGATGTCGCGAACGGCGATGCGGTCGCGCCCGGTCAGCGCATCGGTCTGGTCGGCTCCACGGGCTATTCCACCGGCCCGCACCTGCATTTCGAGGTCCGTCGCGGCGGCGCGCAGGTCAATCCGACCAAGGTGGTCGATCGCCATTTCGAAGTGACGGTCAAGGCCAAGGCCTGACGCGCATTACGTTGCGACGGGCGCGGCAAACGTCCTAGTGTCCCCTCTCGTTCAGGGAGGGATGAATATGAACAAGATCGTCGCCGCCGTCGTCGCGGGCCTTTTGGCCGCCACGCCCATCGCTGCCTTTGCGCAGGATTATGGGCGCTACAGCGACGCCGCCGCACAGACCGAGCTGTCGCGCCTGGCGGATGTGCAGATGGCGGTCATGGTGCCGATGCGCGACGGCGTGGGGCTGGCCACCAATGTCTATCGCCCCAAGAACGCGTCCGGCCCCTTGCCGACGGTGTTCGTGCGAACGCCCTATAACGAGTTGGCCTACAACGCCCGCACCACGCGCTCTGCCCTGAGCTGGGTCAGCAAAGGCTATGCCTTCGTCATCCAAAACGAGCGGGGACGGTATTTCTCGGGCGGCGACTATCAGATCCTGGGCTATCCCCAGACCGACGGCTATGACGCCCTGACGTGGATTGCGGCCCAGCCCTGGTCGAACGGCAAGGTCGGCACTCTGGGCTGTTCGTCCTCCGCCGAATGGCAGCTGGCCCTGGCGGCCCAGAACCACCCGGCCCACGCCGCCATGGTGCCCCAGGCCTCGGGCGCCGGCATCGGCAAGGTCGGACGGTTCCAAGAACAGGGCAACTGGTACACAGGGGGCGTGCCGCGCAACCTGTTCTTCGTGTGGCTGTACGGCGTGGACAATCCGCAGCGCGCCCAGATTCCGATGGATATCGATCAGGAAACCCGCGCCCGCATCGTCCGCTACAACGACCTGGACGCCAAGAAGCCGGATGTGAACTGGCCCAGCCAGATCCGGCATCTGCCGGTCAACGAGATGCTGAAGGACCTGGGTGAGCCGGCCGGCACGTTCGAGGAACTGATCGCGCGCACCCCGTCCGATCCGGCCTGGCGTCAGGGCGGCCTGTATCACGACGACATGGGCTGGGGCGTGCCGTCCCTGTGGTTCAACAGCTGGTACGACGTCTCGATCGGGCCGAACATGGAGCTGTTTAACCACGCCCGGTCCACGACACAGGATCGCGAGGCGGCCGAGAACCAGTATGTCGTGGTCGGCCCCAACAACCATTGCGCCTTCGGGGGCCTGGGGCCGAACTACAAGTCGGGCGACCGGCCGCTGGGCGACGCCACCTTCGACAGCGACGCCCTGGTGCACGCCTGGTTTGATCGCTGGCTGAAGGGCGAGCGCCGCGCCTTCCCCGAGAGCACGCCGCACGTGCAGTATTTCAACATGGGCGAAAACGCCTGGCGCACGGCCGCGCAGTGGCCGCCGGCCGGGGTCAAGACGGTGCGGATGTATCTGCGCTCGGGCGGCGGGGCCAACAGTCTGAACGGCGACGGCCTGCTGAGCCTTCAGGCGCCGCCCGCCGGCGAGCCGGCAGACCGCTATCGCTATGATCCCATGAACCCGGTCCAGACCATCGGCGGCGGCGATTGCTGCAACGGCGGCCTGGTCACGGCCGGGGCGTTCGATCAGCGACCGATCGAGGCGCGCAACGATGTACTGGTCTATACGTCGGAAGCGCTGACCGAGCCGATGCAGGTCACCGGCTTCATCGATGCGGTGCTGAAGGTGTCGTCCTCTGCGCCCGACACCGATTTTGCGGTCAAGCTGGTGGACGTGGCGCCGGACGGCACGGCCTATATCCTGGGCGACACCATCATGCGGGCGCGCTATCGCAACGGCTATGACCGCCCCGCGCCCCTGACGCCGGGCCAGGTGGCGACCGTCCAGCCCACGCCGCTGACCATCAGCAACACCTTCCAGCCCGGTCACCGCATCCGGGTCGAAGTCACCAGCTCCAACTTCCCCAAGTTCGTGCGCAACCTGAACACGGGCGGACCGAACGAGACCGAGAGCCAGGGCGTGGTCGCCGACAACGCCGTCCATCACGCGGGCGACGACGCCTCCTACATCGACCTGCCTGTGGTGAAATAGGCGCCCCTGCGCCGAAGTCGCTGGCGTCCCCTGTCGTCGGATTCTAGTCTGACGACAGGGATTTGGGAGGCGACATGGCGGCGTTGACGCTGGATGGGGTGAACAAGCGATACGGCGATTTCCACGCCGTGCGCGATCTGAGTTTTCAGGTCGAGAAGGGGTCGATCTGCGGCTTTCTGGGGCCGAACGGGGCGGGGAAGACCTCGACCCTGCGGATGATTCTGGGGTTGCAGCCGGCGACGTCGGGGCGGATCGAGATCCTGGGCGCCGACGACGGGCGCAAGGTGCGCGACCGGATCGGTTTCCTGCCCGAGGAACGCGGCCTCTATAAAAAGATGACGCCGGTCGAGGCCATCGCCTTCTTCGGGGCGCTGAAAGGCCTGCCGGTCGCCGAGGGCCGCAAGCGCGCCAAGACCCTGCTGGAGCAGCAGGGGCTCGGCGAAGCGCAGAAAAAGAAGATGAAGGAGCTGTCCAAGGGGATGGCGCAGAAGGTGCAGCTGATCGCCTCGGTCGTGCACCAGCCCGAGTTCGTCATTCTGGACGAGCCGTTCTCTGGTCTGGACCCGATGAACCAGCAGGGTCTGGAGGCGATGATTCGCGGACTGGCCGCGAACGGCGCCACGGTGCTGTTCTCCACCCACGTGATGCAGCATGCCGAGCGGCTGTGCGACAAGGTCGTGCTGCTGGCGCGCGGCAAGAAGGCGTTCGAGGGGACGGTGGATCAGGCCAAGGCCACGTCGCCGCGTTTCCTGGATCTGGATGGGGCGATCAGCGCGGACGCCGCCGCCGCCCTGCCCGGCGTGGCGGGCGTCGAGACCCTGTCCGACGTGGATGGCGTGCGTCGCCTGAAGATCGCCCTGGCGCCCGGCGCCGGGGGCCAGGACACCTTGAAGACGGCCTTCCTGAACGGGCTGGACGTGCGCGGCTTCGCGCTGAAGGAGCCGACGCTGCACGACGCCTTCATCGGCCTGACCGGGGACCATCCCGACCAACCCGTCGCATCCGTGGAGGCTGTCCGATGAACCGCACCCTGCTGATCGCGCGACGCGAATATGTCGCCTACGCCAAGACCGTCGGCTTCTGGCTGTCGCTTCTGGCCTTTCCGCTGTTCGCCGTGCTGGGCGGCGGCATTCCGGCGCTGATCAAGGCGTCCGAGCCGATCAAGTCGGTGGCGGTGATCGAGGAAGGCCCCAATGCGACGGGTCTGGCCGCCGCTGTGCGCGCCTCGCTGCAAGCCGATGTGGATCGTCAGAACGAGCGCCTGCGCGAAGCCGCCGAAAAGGGACAGGCGGGCGCCGGGCGCGCCGTCGCCTCCATCACCGGCCCCAAGATCCGTCTGGTCGATGTACCGCCCGCCATCGCCGACGCCGTCGGCCCGGCGCGTGACGAGGCGATCCGCAAGGCGCTGGACAAGCAGACCTCGAAGGCCAGACGCCTCGACGCCGTGGTGTTCTTGAGCCGCACGGACGGCAAGCCCGCCGCCCAGGTCTGGACCGCGCGCGCCACCGACAACGACGTCTCAGGCTTCGTCCGCAACGCCCTGCGCGATGCGCGACGCACCGAGCTTTTGACCGCCGCCGGGGTCGCCCCGGCCGTGGCGCAGGAGGTTCAGACCTTCCGGCCCGAGGTGAAGTCCTTCTCGCCCAGCGCGGCCAGCGGGGGCGAGGTGTCGATGCGTGACCGGATCCCGTCCTTCATCGGCCTGGGCGTCGGATTCCTGTTGTGGTCGCTGGTCATCACAGGGGCCTCCATCCTGCTGAACAGCGTGATGGAGGAGAAGTCGAACAAGATCCTGGAGGTGCTGCTGTCCTCGGCCTCGGCGACCGAAATCCTGACGGGCAAGGTGCTGGGCGTGGCGCTGCTGACCCTGACGGTCATGGGCGTCTGGGGTGGGATCGGCGCCTTCACCCTTATCTCGGCCTCGCCCGAGACGGCGGCGACGGTCGGACAGGTGCTGCTGCACGACGGCCTGATCTTCTATTTCTTCGCCTATATGGTCGGCGGATACCTGATGTATGCGGTGCTGTTCGCGGCCATCGGCGCCTTCTGCGAGACGCCGCGCGACGCCCAGACCCTGATGGGGCCGATCATGATGATCCTGGTCGTGCCGATCCTGGTGATGCAGATGGCCCTGACCAGTCCGGATGCGCCGGTGGTCAAGGTGTTGTCCTGGGTCCCCTTCTTCACCCCCTTCCTGATGAGTGCGCGCGCGCCCAGCGACCCGCCGCTGGTGGAGGTGATCCTGACGCTGATCGGCATGTTCGCGACCGCCGCCTTCATGGTGTGGATCGCCGGGCGGGCCTTCCGCGCCGGCGCGCTTTCGGACGTGAAGCTGAGCTGGAAGAGCTTTGGCCGGGCGATCACCGGGCGGGCGTAGGCGGCATGGTTATCTCCTCCCCGTCGCGTCGCGATGGGGAGGTGGCGCGGCGGTTCTTCGGTGGGACTTCAAGAGTCCTCAACCACGCTCCGCAGAAACGAAACGCAAAGAAAAAGGCCGCTTCCTTCGGGAAGCGGCCTTAAATCTTTCGGCTTTCGCCGGGGTCTTAACGACCGCCGGGAACGCGCGGCTTCGGCGCGGGCAGCAGGCCCTCGCGCTGCATGCGCTTGCGCGCCAGCTTGCGGGCGCGACGGATGGCTTCAGCCTTCTGACGAGCGCGCTTTTCCGAGGGCTTCTCGAAGTGCACGTGGCGCTTCATTTCACGGAAGCTGCCCTCGCGCTGCATCTTCTTCTTCAGGGCTTTCAGCGCTTGGTCGACGTTGTTGTCGCGAACGAAAATCTGAACCAGGTTAAACTCTCCTTTGGCCGCCCGCCGCGTCCTGTGAGGGAGACGGGCGAACAAAATAAAATCGTCTTCCGACAGCCGGGCTCTCGGATGAAGGCGCGCTGATACACGAGCCGCCCCCTTCTGTCCAGATCGTCGCGACCATTCTTCAAGGCTCGAAACGCCATGACGACCGGCGTATGATCGCCCTTATGACCGAGACGACAGACTGGGCCGACCGGACCGAACAGACCGTGCTGGACGCCGCCATCGCCCGCGCGCCCGCCTTGGGCTGGAACGCGCGTCTGGTGCGCGAAGCCTGTGAGGCGTGCGGCCTGTCGCAGGGCGACGAGGAACTGCTGCTGCCCAACGGCGCGCGAGATCTGGCGGCCCTGCTGTCGCGCCGCCACGATGCGCGAGCGCTGGCGGCTCTGGGTGAGATCGACGCCAAGTCGCTGAAGATCCGCGAGCGAATCGCCCGCGCCGTGTCCGAGCGGATGGAGGCGGGCGCCGCCGATCTGGAGGCCACGCGTCGCTGCGCCGCCTTCCTCGCCCTCCCCGTCAACGCCGACCTGGGGCTGAAACTGGCCTGGGAGAGCGCGGATCATCTGTGGCGCTGGGCTGGGGACGAGGCGACCGACTGGAATCACTATTCGAAGCGGACGATCCTGTCGGGCATCCTGATTCCCGCCCTGACCCTGCGCTGGTTCGACGGACGCGAAGCGGCGGAAGCCTTCGTCGCCCGCCGGATCGAAAACGTCATGGCCTTCGAGAAGTGGAAGGCGGGCAAGGACTTCGACGCGCCGTTCCGAAAGGTCAGCGATGCGCTGAGCCGCATGCGGTATGGGGCGAGGGTGTAAAGCGAACGCGTCAAGGTTGCTGAAAAGCGCAGCCCATGCGACCCCTTCACTCCAACGGGGAGTGTAGGATGCAAAAGACTATCGTCTTAAGTGGCTTAGGCGTTTTGGCCGGATCTGCGCTTTTGGGCGCACTCTCTTACCCAGAGCCGCCGTCACAAGTGAAACCGAAGGTCTGCTGGGTTGAGAGCAAACCGATTCCCAACGGCCTGCTCAATGTCGTGCGATGTGACGCGACTAAGGTCGACTGATCAGACCACGCCCAACACCCGGTTCACATGCGCCATCTTGCGGCCGGGGCGGGCCTCGGCCTTGCCGTAGAGGTGAAGGCGTTCGTCGGACTTGGCCGACAGCTTGCGCCAGTCCTCGACCTCGTCGCCCAGCAGGTTTGTCATTTCGATGCGGGCGTGGGCCGTCGTGGGGCCGAGCGGCCAGCCGGCGACGGCGCGGATATGCTGTTCGAACTGGTCGCAGACGCAGCCGTCCTGGGTCCAGTGGCCGGTATTGTGAACGCGCGGGGCGATCTCATTGACCAGAAGCACGTCATCTCCGAGGTCGAACAGTTCGACGCCCAGAACGCCGACGTAGTCCAGCCCGTCCAGGATCGCCTCGGCGATGGCGCGGGCGCGAACCTGCGTCTTCTCATCCACGGCGGCGGGGGCCAGGGTGGTGCGCAGGACGCCGCCTTCGTGCCGGTTTTCGCCCAGCGGATAGACCGCCATATGGCCGTCCCAGTCGCGGGCGGCGATGACCGACAGTTCGCGTACGAAGGTCGCCTTGGCCTCCAGGATGGCCGGGCGGCCGCCCAGGCTTTCCAGGGCGGCGGGCGCGTCCTCGATAGCGTGGATCCAGACCTGGCCCTTGCCATCATAGCCTTCGCGGCGGGTCTTCAAGAGGGCGGGCAGGCCCAGTTCGGTCAGGCCGACGACCAGATCGTCCAGCGTGTCGACAACGGCGAAGGCGACCGTCGGGGCGCCGACGGCGTTCAGGAAGGTCTTTTCGTCCACCCGGTCCTGCGACACGCGAAGCGCCGTCGGTCCCGGCGCGACGAGGGCGCCGGCCTCGGCCAGACGCTCGATGGATTCGGCCGGCACGTTCTCGAACTCGAAGGTGACGACATCGGCGGCGCGGCCCAGCGCCGACAGGGCCTTGGGGTCGTCATAGGCGGCGACGATCTGGCGCGCCGAGACCCGGCCGGCCGGGCTGTCGGCCTCGGGGTCCAGGATCACGACATCGAAGCCCAGACGCGAGGCGGCCTGGCTCAGCATCCGGCCCAGTTGGCCTCCGCCGATGATGCCGAGGGTCGAACCGGGGGGAAGCGGAAGATCAGGCACTCAGTCCTCGACGGTTTCTGCGACGGATTCGGTCTGGGCGGCGCGGAAGGCGGCCAGGCGTCCGGCCAGTTCTTCGTTCGACAGGGCCAGGATCTGGGCGGCCAGGATGCCGGCGTTGGCGGCGCCTGCCTCGCCGATGGCCAGGGTGGCGACCGGAACGCCGGCCGGCATCTGCACGATCGACAGCAGGCTATCCATGCCCTTCAGCGCCTTGGACTGGACCGGCACGCCCAGCACCGGCAGTTCGGTCATAGAGGCGGCCATGCCGGGCAGATGGGCGGCGCCCCCGGCCCCGGCGATGATGACCTTGTATCCGGCGGCCTTGGCGCCCGTGGCGAACTCGACCAGGCGTTGGGGCGTGCGGTGGGCGCTGACGACCTTGGCGTCCCAGGCGACGCCCAGTTGATCCAGGCGATCGGCGGCCAGCTTCATGGTCGGCCAGTCGGACCGGCTGCCCATGATGATCGCCACCGGGGTTTGGGAAGTCGCCATGTCTGCAAGGCCCCTCGCGGAAAGGCGCCGGTTACAGCACGCGGGTGACGCCCGCAACCGCAACACCGTGATTTCAGCCGGGTCGGCCCGGAATGTCGGCCTTCAATGTCGGCGGATCACGCTCTACCATCGTTCGACCGCGCGACGCAGACTGAGTCGCGCCTTCGGAGCCAACCCTGCGCCGTGACCGACGTGGCCGAACACGACCTGACCGCCGAGATCGCGCGCCTGCGCGTCGAGCTGGAAGCGTGGAAGACACGCGCCGCCGCCGCCGAGGCCGCCGCCGACCACGATGTGCTGACGCCCGCCCTGAACCGGCGCGGCTTCATCACGGCCATGCAGCGGACCATGGCCTATTGCCAGCGGCACGGGGTGCCGGCGGTGCTGCTGTATCTGGATATGGACGGATTCAAGAGCGTCAACGACAACCTGGGCCATGCGGCCGGCGATGCGGCCCTGGTCGCGGTGGCCGAGCTGTTCCTGGCCAACCTGCGCGAGTCGGATGCGGTGGGCCGGCTGGGCGGCGACGAGTTCGCCCTGCTGATGTTGCACGCAGGCTATGAAGAGGGCCGGGCCAAGGCGCGTCAGCTGGCCGAGGCGCTGAAGACCGAAGGCTTTGTCTGGGACGGCCAGAAGACCGAACTGGGCGGCTCGTTCGGCGTGCGCGCCTGGGACGGCCATACCGACGCCGAGGTCTGGCTGACCGAGGCCGACGCCGCCATGTGGGTGAGGAAAAAGGGGCGCTGAGGCCCCTTCCCGCCCCTGCCGCTTAAAGCGGCAGTTTCAGCTGAATGCCGCCCATGTGGCTGTCGGCGTGGTCGCCGAAGCGGCCGCGATAGCCGACCGTCACCTTGACCGGGCCGACCGACCCCTCGACGCCGGCCGAGGCCAGGAACTGGCCGCCGAACAAATCGTCGATCTCGCGCGACAGCACCTGGGCCGGGCTGTTGTAGAGACCGACGCGCACCGGATCGGAGCTGTCGTCCAGGGCGTCGCGGTAGCCGCCTTCGGCGAACAGGCCGAACCCGCCCATTTCGGCTTCGGCGCGCAAGGCGACCTCGCCGGTCAGGGCCTTCACCGTGCGGTCGCCGTACTGATACTGGGCGCCGACGCCCTGTTCGTAATAGCCGTCCACGTCGCTGGACACATAGGCCAGGGCCGCACGGGGCGACAGGGCGACGCCGCCCATGTCGAACCACATGCCGCCTTGCAGACGCGCGCCGCTGCTGAGCGCGCGGGTTTCGGCAGTGTGGACGATCGGCGCCAGCCTGGTGGTGCGTTCGATGTCGTCGATGTTGTCGCGCGCCACGCCGACGGCAGCATTGACGAAGACATCGCCCGAGCGCCAGCCGCCATAGACGTCCAGGCCGAAGCTTTCGACGTTGAACTGCAGCGCCTGGCTTTCGACGTCGGTGTTACGCGCCGTGCCGGCCAGACCGAAGCGCCAGTTGGCCGAGGGGCCGGCCTCAAGCGCGATACGGGCGCCCCAGCCGTCGCTGGACGAGCTGGTGACAGAGCCGCGCGCGTCGGTGTCGACGCTGTCGATCAGGGCCGAGGTGGTGACGGACACGCCGGCCTCCCACGGCTGACGACCCGACAGGGCCTCGCCGGCGGCGTCCAAAGCATCCTCGCGGTGACGATAGGCGGTCTCCCCCTGCAGGGTCGATTGGGCGCCGATGTCGCCATAGTAGAGGTAGTCGGCCGCCAGCTGGGCTATGATCCGGTGGCCCGCTGCGGTCGGGTGGACGCCGTCGAAGTAGAAATAGCTGTCGGGGTTCGTGCAGACCGTCACGCCGTTGAAGCAGGGCTGGATGATGTTGGTGATGCCGAACAGGCCCGGATTGCCGGCCAGGTTGTCGCCGATCTTGTACAGGTCCATCATGATGATGTTGCTGCCTGGGCGGGCGGCGGCCGTGGCGGTCAGATTGGTCTGGAGCGCGGTGTTGAATGTGGTGACGGCGAAGTCGGCCAGGGGCGCGGCGGTCGTGCCGCGGAACTGAGGCGTCAGGCTGAGCTTGGGCAGGTTGGTGACCAGGATGGTCCCGGCGCCCGCGCCCGCCACGGTGTTGACCAGGCTGTTGATGTTGGCGGCGGCCGTGGTAGCGACCGGAGTGATGGCGGCGACCGGGCTGGCGGAAGCGCCGGCGGCGGGCAGACCCTGGAAGATGTCGTTGGTGCCGCCCAGGACGCTGACCAGATCGGTCGAGCTGAAGCGGCCGCCCGCGGCGGTGTAGCGCGACAGCTGGTTCAGCATGCCGAACGGCACGCCAGCCGAGGCGTCGCTGCGCGAACCGCCGAACGCGTAGTTGATGCTGCCCGTGACCGAGCCGTTGAAGTTGGCGGCGTTGAAGCCCAGCAGTTCAACGAAGGTCGGACCGTTCGAGAAGCGGCGCGCATAGGGCGGCGACGGCGGCTGGGTCCCGCCCGAGATCAGAAACAGGTTGCCGTTGTCGCTGAGGCTGTCCCCGAAGACGACCAGACGGTTGTAAGTCTGGGCCGAGGCCGAGCCGGCAAAGGTGCAGGCGGCAAGCGCCAGAGCGGCGACGGCGCCGCCGGTGATGAAGCGTGACATGAAATTCCTCCCGCAGCCGTCGTTGCGCGGCCGTTCGACGTGAGGATGCGCCAGTTCGCGCAGAGCGCAAGATGCCGCGAGGTCAGCTTTGAGAAGATATTTGCGAGCGACGTATCACTGCAACGTGCGGAACTTCAGCGTGCCCGGCACCGTCTTGAGTTCGCGCAGCGCCTCCGGGTCGTAGTCGCGATCCACATCGGTGATGACATAGCCCGTGCGCTCGTCCGTTTTCAGATGCTGGCCCAGGATGTTCAGGCCCGCCGACGCCAGGGCGCGGTTCAGTTCAGCCAGCACGCCCGGCTGGTTCCGGTGGATGTGCAAGATGCGGTGCGCGCCCGAAACTTCGGAAAGCTGGACGTTGGGCAGGTTGACGCTGAAGGTCGTGTCGCCCCGGTTCAGATAGCCCAGCAGGCGTTCGGCCGCGAACTCGGCGATGGCCTCCTGCGCCTCTTCGGTCGAGCCGCCGATGTGCGGCGTCAGGATCATGTTGGGCAGGCCCTGAAGCGGGCTCTCGAAGGGGTCGGCGTTGGTGCGCGGTTCTTCGGGGAAGACATCGACGGCGGCGCCGGCGACCCGGCCAGAGCCGATCGCCTGAGATAGCGCTCCGACATCGACCACATGGCCCCGCGCCAGATTCAGGAACAACGCGCCTTCCTTCATCCGGCCGAACTGAGCCGCACCGAAGATATTGGCGTTTTCCTTGCGACCATCGACATGCAGGGTGACCACGTCGCTTTCGGCCAGCAGCGCGTCCAGCGAGCGCATGCGGCGCGCATTGCCTAGGGCCAGGCGCTCTGACAGGTCATAGAACAGCACCCGCATGCCCAAGTTCTCGGCCAGAACGGAAAGCTGGCTGCCGATCGCGCCGTAGCCGACGATACCCAGGGTCTTGCCACGCAGCTCCTTTGAGCCGGTGGCGGACTTGTTCCACTTGCCGACATGCATGGCGGCGGACTTGTCCGCCACGTCGCGCATCAGAACGATCATCAGGCCGATGGCCAGTTCGACCACCGAGCGGGTGTTCGAATAGGGGGCGTTGAACACCGCCACCCCGTGATCCGAGGCCGCGTCCAGGTCGATCTGGTTGGTGCCGATGCAGAAGGCGGCGACGGCCATCAGTCGATCGGCCTGTTCCAGCACGCGGCGGCTGACCGAGGTCTTGGAACGGATGCCCAGGACATGGACACCCTTGATGGCGGCGATCAGATCGTCCTCGTCCAGCGCGCCCTTCTGGGTTTCAACCGAATAGCCCGCCTCCTCAAGCCGCTCGACGGCGGCGGGGTGGATGTTTTCCAGGAGCAGCATCTTCATGCGGCTGCGCGGGAAGGACCAACGGCCGACAAGGCCTTCGGCATGCAGCACCTCGTCGAGCGACGCGGCCTCGGCGTCGGCGACCTGGACCACCGGCGCGCGGCGCACGACCTCGGTGAAGGCGTAGAAGGCGTCGGCGGCGCCCGCGATCTTGACCTCGGCGTCGTTCCAGCCGTCGCCCACCATGACGACGCGACCCGACAGGTTCAGGCTGTGAATGGCGGTCGGCTTGCCATTGGCGTGCGACAGTGGGTTGGCGTCGTCCACGCCGATCACGCGGTCGTCGGCGTCGTAGATCAGATCGTTGCACAGCACGCGATCGGGCGAGACGCCCAGCTCTTCGGCGACGGGCGCGATCACCTCACGGAAGCCGCCGGAGAGAATGACGACCTTACCCTTGTTCTGCTGGAAGAAATTCAGGTTGCGCCGCACAGACGCCGTCAGGTGGTCCAACGCGCTCTGGGCGAGGGCGGCGACATGGGCGCGGGTCAGCGGCAGAAGAGCCAGCCGGCGGCGCAAAGCCTCGCCGAACTCGATATCTCCGGCCATGGCCTGATCCGTCAGGGCGGCGATCTGGGCGCGGGTTTCGGCAGCGCCGGGCGCATCCGCCAGGGCGATGTCGGCCAAGGCTTCCAGGGTTTCGAAATCGACCAGGGTCGAATCGAAGTCGAAGATCAGGGTGGGGCGCGCGCTCATGGGCGGCGTCTTAGCGGCCTTCGCGCCTGCGGCAAAGCCGAGCGATGCTGCTCACTGTGGGCAGATGCGCTAAAAGTTTGCCGCCCGTCGCGATTTTTTCACAACGGGCGGCATGAAAATATCAGAAGCGCGCGATGCGATGCACGTGACTGTCAGGACGACGGCTTTCGAGCACCGCTGCGCCGACGGCGGCGGCGATGGTCGCCACCGCCAGCAGCGCGCCGCCTTCGCGGGCGTGATCACGCGCATATTGACCGGCGTCGTCAGCATAGCGGCGCGCCGTCTTGCCATGTTTCTTCAACGCCTTCTTGCCGTCCTTGCGGGCCGAACGGAACCAGTCGTCGGCGCGGTCGCGGAAATCGTAGGCGCTGTCTGCGGCGCGGTGGCGGGCGTCGCGCGAAAAGGCGCCGGCGCGTTCGCCCACATCCTCGGCGCGGTGGCGGAAGGCGTCGACGGCGTCGTGGAAACGGTCGCGCAGTTCGGACGTATCGACCCAGCCGCGCGGGTCGATGCGCGACTTGATGCGCTGGTAACGGGTGGGGCCGCTGCGTTGCGTCAGATAGACGACGGCGACAGCGCCGAGCGCGACCGCGAGGAGGCTGCCGGCGGTGATGCCGGGGTGTTTGCGAATCTCTTCGATCGGATCGATGTCGCGGATCATCGGCGGAACCTCTTCAGTTATTGGCGTCTTGAACGGAGCGACGGCTCCGCTTGAGCCAAAAGAGCGATCCGCGCCGAAATCGGTTCCGTCGCCCTCTCCCAAGACCCGGCGGACTAGCCCCCTTATCAAGTCGCTTACGGGCGCCTACATAGCCGCGATCCCCAAATGACGCCCCAAAGGACCTCGCCGTGACCGATCACGCGCCCAACATTCCCGTTTCCGACGATCTGGCCGCCGCCTTCCAGATCGAAGGCTGGCCCGTGCGCGGTCGCCTGGTTCGCCTGGGCGCGACCATCGACAAAATCCTGGCCGCCCACGCCTATCCCGAGCCGGTCGCCGCCCTGTTGGGCGAGGCCTGCGCGCTGGCGGCCCTGATCGGCTCCAGCCTGAAGTTCGAGGGTCGCCTGCTGGTCCAGGCGCAGGGCGACGGCCCCGTGCGCTATGTCGTCGCCGATTACGGCACCGACGGATCGCTGCGCGGCTATTGCCGCTATGACGAGGCTGAGGTCGCCGAGGCGTCGCAGGGGTTCGCCCGCCCCGGCGCCCGCTCGCTGCTGGGCCAAGGCGTCTTCATCATGACGCTGGATCGCGGCCCGGACTTCGAGCGCACCCAAGGCATCACGCCGATCGAGGGCGAAAGCCTGTCGCTGGCGGCCGAACACTATTTCCAGCAGTCAGAACAGGTGCCGACCAAGGTGCGTCTGGCCGTCGGCCAGGTTCAGACCGAGGCCGGATCGCAATGGCGCGCCGGCGGCGCGATGATCCAGATCATCGCCGGCGACGAGGCCCGCGGCTCGACCGAAGAAGTCTGGGACCGCACGCGAGCCCTGTTCGGGACGCTGGGCGATGACGAGCTGGTCGATCCGACGATCTCGCCCGAGACGCTGCTGTTCCGCCTGTTCCACGAGGACGGCGTGCGGCTGGAGGGCGCGCGAGAACTGACGGCCGTCTGCCGTTGCTCGCGCGAACGGATCACCTCGGTCCTCGCGTCCTTCGATCCGGCCGAGCGCGCCGAGATGCTGGAGGACGACGGCAAGATTCGCGTCACCTGCGAATACTGCGCCACGGTCTATGCGCTGGACCCCGACGAAGTGGTCGCGGAGCAAATCTGAACGAGAAAGGGCGGCTCCGGGGAGCCGCCCTTTTTTGATCTCAGCCTTCCAGATCCAGCGAATAGCCCGCCGAGCGAACCGTGCGGATGGGATTGGCGCTTTCGTCGGCGATGGCCAGGGCCTTGCGCAGGCGACCGACGTGGACGTCGACGGTGCGGGCCTCGACATAGACGTCCGATCCCCAGACCGCGTCCAGCAGCTGCTCGCGGCTGAACACCCGGCCCGGGTGCTGCATGAAGTGGTCTAGCAAGCGGAACTCGGTCGGGCCCAGATGGACCTCCTTGCCGTTGCGCTTCACCCGGTGCGAGACGCGATCCACGACGATGTCGCCGTGGTTCAAACGGTCGTCAGCCAGACCCGGACGGATGCGGCGCAGGACGGCGCGGATGCGCGCGATCAGCTCCACCATCGAGAAGGGCTTGGTCAGATAGTCGTCCGCGCCGGTGTCCAGACCGCGAACCCGGTCGCTCTCCTCCCCGCGCGCCGTCAGCATGATGATCGGCAGGTTGCGGGTCTCGGCCTTGCCGCGAATGCGACGGCAGACCTCGATGCCCGACAGCTTGGGCAGCATCCAGTCCAGCAGAACCAGATCGGGCAGACGCTCGTCGATCTGGAGCATGCCCTCCTCGCCGTCGGCGGCGACGGCGACGTCGTAGCCTTCCTTTTCGAGATTGTACTGAAGAAGGGTCGCCAGCGCGTCCTCGTCTTCCATCACAAGGATATAGGGCTGCACGTCGGGTCTCCGGTCTCGGGTCAGTGCGTCGAAAGGTTCGGCGTCGGATCGGAATCCTCAGCCGTGGGCTGGGCGCGCGGGCGTTCGCCCACGATGTCCTCGCCCGTGATCTCGTAGTGGACGGTCTCGGCGATGTTGGTCGCGTGGTCACCGATACGCTCCAGGTTCTTGGCCATGAAGAGCAGATGGGTGCAGGCGCCGATCGTGCGCGGATCGCCCATCATGTAGGTCAGCAGTTCGCGGAACAGGGCGTTGTAGTGCTCATCGACCTCGTCGTCGGTCTGCCAGACGGCGACGGCGCGATCGATTTCCGAGGCCGTATAGGCGTCCAGCACGTCGCGCAGGCGGGTCGACACCAGACGGCCCATCCGCTCGATCGAACGGGTCAGGGGCTGCATCGGCTGGGCTTCGGCCAGGATCAGCGCGCGCTTGGCGATGTTCTTGGCCAGATCGCCGGTGCGCTCAAGGTCGGTGGCGATCTTCATGGCGCCCAGGGTGCGGCGCAGGTCGCTGGCGACCGGCTGGCGCAGGGCGATCAGGCGGATCGCCTTCTTCTCGATATCGCGGTGCAGGGCGTCCAGCTTCAGATCGCGTTCGACCACGGCGCGGGCCAGGGCGATGTCGCGCCGGGCGACGGAGTCGATGGCGTCCGCGACCTGGGCCTCGGCGAGACCGCCCATGCGGGCGATCTCGGCCGTGATCTGGTTCAGTTCGTCGCCATAGGCTTTGACGGTGTGCTGGTTCATCGGATTAGCCGAAGCGTCCCGTGATGTAGTCGAGCGTGCGCCGTTCGCGCGGATTCTGGAAGATGTCTTCCGTGTCCCCGGTCTCGACCAGACGACCCATGTGGAAGAAGGCGGTGCGTTGCGACACGCGCGCGGCCTGGGCCATCGAGTGGGTGACGATGACGATGCAGAACCGCTCGCGCAGTTCGTCGATCAACTCCTCGATCCGCGCCGTGGCGATGGGATCCAGCGCCGAACAGGGCTCGTCCATCAGGATGACCTCGGGGTTCACGGCGATGGCGCGGGCGATGACCAGACGCTGCTGCTGACCGCCCGACAGACCCATGGCCGACGATTGCAGTCGGTCGGCGACCTCGTCCCACAGGCCGGCGCGCTTCAGAGCCTTCTCAACGACCTCGTCCATCTCGGCCTTGGACGACACCAGGCCGTGGATCTTGGGCCCGTAGGCGACGTTTTCGTAGATCGATTTCGGGAAGGGATTCGGACGCTGGAACACCATGCCGACGCGGGCGCGCAGCAGCACCGGATCGATGGAGCGGTCGTTGATGTCCTCGCCGTCCATGGCGATGCGGCCCGTGACCTTGGCCCCGGCGATGGTGTCGTTCATGCGGTTCATGGTCCGCAGGAAGGTGGACTTGCCGCAGCCCGACGGGCCGATCAGGGCCGTGACGGTCTTGTCCGGAATATCCAGCGAGACGTCGTAGAGCGCCTGTTTGCCCTCATAGAAGACCGAGACGTCGCGCGCGGCGATCTTGATCGGACCGACGGGCGGGCTGTCGACCACGGCGAGGCCCGACCGGGGCGTGGCGTCCTCGATGCGCGGTTCGGCGGCTGCGCCCTTGGACGGGGCGATTTCGGGCAGGACCTGGCCGCCCATGCGCGGCGCTTCGGTCGGATCGACCGAGCCGGCGCCGGTCTGGTCCTCGGCGGAGCGGAAAATACGGAATTTCATTCTCTTACCACCGACGCTCGAAGCGCCGCCTCAGGATAATGGCCGCCGCGTTCATGATGATCATGAAGACCAGCAGGACGATGATCGCCGCAGCGGTGCGTTCGTGGAAGGCCCGCTCCGAGGCGTTCTCCCAGATGTAGATCAGCGAGGGCAGCGCGCCGACCGGCTGGTCGATGGCGTGCGGCACGCCCGGCACGAAGCTGACCATGCCGATCAGCAGCAGCGGCGCGGTCTCGCCCAGAGCATGGGCCATCGAGATGATGGCGCCGGTCATGACGCCGGGCATGGCGAGCGGCAGGACGTGGCTGAACACCGTCTGGGTCTTGGATGCGCCCATGGCCAGGGCGGCCTCGCGGATCGACGGAGGCACGGCCTTCAGCGCCGAACGGGTGGCGATGACCAGGGTCGGCAGGGCCATCAGGGCCAGGACCAGACCGCCGACGATGGGGCTGGCGCGCGGCAGATGCATCCAGTTGATGAACAGGGCCAGACCCAAGAGGCCGTAGACGATCGACGGCACGGCCGCGAGGTTGTTGATGTTGACCTCGATGATGTCGGTCAGCTTGTTCTTGGGCGCGAACTCTTCCAGCCAGATAGCCGCGCCGACGCCCAGCGGAATGGCGATCAGAGCCGTGACCATCAGCATCAGGGCCGACCCGACCACGGCGCCCAGGACGCCCGCCAGCTCGGGCTGCGTGGAATCGCCTTTGGTGAACAAGGCCGTATTGAAGTGCGAGCCGATCACGCCACTGGCCTTCATCCGGTCCAGCCAGGCGATCTGCTGATCGGTGAGACGGCGTTGATCCTCGGGCGTGGCCTTGGAGATTTCGCCCTTCAGATACAGATCGGCGTCGTCGGACAAGGGCACGGCCAAGGGCACGGTCTCGCCGATGACTTCGCTGCGCTTGGCGACCAGGTCGGCGGCGACGAACTTCAGCTCCGACGAGAACAACCGCTTCATCTGTGCGGCTTTGGTCCCGGCCGCGTCGTCCGGAATGCCCATGCGGACCAACTGCTGCTCGGCGGCCAGTTGCTCGAAGTTGGAGCCCTGCGGATAGGCGCGATCCACGCGCGCCGGGTCCATGAAGACCGGCACGGTGACGGTATGGGTGTAGAAGGCGGTGTGGCCCTGCTCGACGATGCGGACCAGCAGCACGGCCAGGAACAGCATGGCGGCGGCGATGGCCAGGCGGCCATACCATTTGAAGCGCGTTTCCTTGGCGTGACGACGCTTCAGACCGGCTCGCAGGCGGTCCAAACGTCCCTTGGCGGCCGCGCCGGCGATCTGATCGGGGGTCGCGTCAGTCATATTGTTCCCGATAGGTCTGCACGATCCGGTGGGCGATGATGTTCAGCATCAGCGTCACCAGGAACAGGGTCAGGCCCAGGCCGAAGGCGGACAGGGTCTTGGCGCTGTTGAACTCCTGGTCGCCGGTCAGCAGGGTCACGATCTGCACGGTCACGGTGGTGACGGTGTCCAGCGGGTTGAAGGTCAGGTTGGCGGCCAGGCCCGCGGCCATGGTCACGATCATGGTCTCGCCGATGGCGCGCGACACCGCCAGCAGCAGGGCGCCGGCGATGCCCGGCAGCGCGGCGGGCAGCAGAACCCGCTTCACCGTCTCGGACTTGGTCGCACCCATGGCGAACGAGCCGTCACGCAGCGACTGGGGCACGGCGTTCAGAATGTCGTCGGACAGGGACGACACGAACGGGATCAGCATGATGCCCATCACCGCGCCGGCCGTCAGGGCCATCTGGTTCTGAACCATGGCCAGGTATTGGCCCAGTCCGTCCAGCGGTCCGCCGATCAGGAAGAGGCCGATCTCGTTGAACAGGACCCGCAGCACGGGCCCGACGGTCAGGGCGGCGAAGAAGCCGTAAACGACGGTCGGCACGCCGGCGAGAACCTCCAGCAGCGGCTTGATCACCGCGCGGGTCGTGCGGCCGGCGTATTCCGACAGATAGATGGCCGACAGCAGGCCGATCGGCGCGGCGACGCACATGGCGATGACCATGATCAGCAGGGTGCCGGCGAACAGCGGCACGGCCCCGAAGGCGCCCGACGACCCGACCTGATCGGCGCGGATCGCGATCTGGGGGCTCCATTGGGTGCCGAACAGGAAGTCGAGAACCGGCACCTTCTGGAAGAAGCGGAAGCTGTCGAAGGCCAGGGAGGCGATGATGCCCAGGGTCGTCAGGACGGCGATGGCCGAGCAGACGAACAGGGCGCCGTAGATCCAGCCCTCGACCCGGTTGCGGGCGCGCGTCTGAGGCTTGATCTGCGTCAGGGCGAACAGTCCGCCCAAGACGGCGGCCAGGATGGCGGCGACGCCGCCGCCCCACGACAGGGTGCGTTCGATACGAACCATGCGGCGCGCCTCGACCGGCAGTTCTTCGGCCAGCGGACGCTCCCAAATCTGCATGGCGGGCTCGCCACGACCCACGCGGTGGGCGTCGGCGAAGAAGGCGTCGCGACGGAAGGGCTCCAGCGCAGCGACTGCATCAGGCGTGCCGGCGGCCGTCAGCTGACGCTGAAGCGGGGCGGCGAACACCGAAGCCAGGATCAGGACCAGCAGAGCCGGCGCGGCGACCCAGATCAGCGCATAGGCGCCGTGCTGGCCGGGGCGGGAATGGGGCTTTGCGCCGATCGCACGACGACGCGCCAACGCGCGTCCGCCCAGGAAGGCGGCCGCACTCAAGGCGACGAGGATCAGCAGATAAATCCAGATCATTCAGAAGTCCGAAGCGCCGTGCGCGAATCGACGACGGTCCTGAACATCGGGACCAACGCGGCGCGACTACTGCCTGCGAATGGTCAGCGGATTACGACGGGTCGATGACAGTTGGGTGACAGCGACCGTCCGGCGCGCTCTCAGCGTCGCTCGACCGGTTGAGGGAACCAGGCGGTGAAGGCCGCACCCATGCCCGGCACGCTTTCGACCACCAGACCGCCTTGGTGACGGTTGATGATGTGTTTGACGATGGCCAGCCCCAGCCCCGTCCCCTGCCGCTCGCCGCTCTTTTGACCCTCGACCCGATAGAAGCGCTCGGTCAGGCGGGGCAGGTGTTCGCGCGCCATGCCGGGCCCATGGTCGCGCACCGTGACAGCGGCATAGGAAACGCCCGCCGTGCGGTCCGGCGTGACCAGCGGCAGTCGTGTGGCGCCGGGCATGCGCGAGGCCCAAGCCTCGTCGAACGACAGGTCCGAACGGACGGAGATTTCGACCGTGCCGTTGCGTGACGAATATTTGACGGCGTTGTCGAGCAGGTTCTGCACCACCTGCAATATCTCGTCGCGATCGCCGCTGATCGACGCCCTCGCCTCCCCTTGATCCAGGGCGATGGCGATCTCTTTTTCACGCGTCAGAACGCTGATGGCGTCGACCACGTCAGAGGCGGCGCGGTCCAGATCGACGCGACCGGACGGCGGAATATGCTCGTTCAGCTCGATCCGGCTGAGCGACAGCAGATCCGCGACCAACCGCCCCATCCGGTCCGCCTGGGCCGACATGATGTCCAAGAAGCGGTCGCGCGCAACCACGTCCTCACGGGCATGGCCCTTCAGGGTCTCGATGAAGCCGCTGAGCGAGGCCAGGGGCGTACGCAGTTCGTGGCTGGCGTTGGCCAGGAAGTCCACGCGCATCATCTCGATACGGCGCGAGTCCGTTTCGTCGCGCAGGATCAGCAGGGCCAGCTCCGACCCGGCCTTCCCTGACGATTCGACTGAGAGCGGCCGGGTCCAGGCGCGCCAGCGTCGGTCGCGCTGACCGCCCGTCGCATAATCCGTCGTGCGGGCCGTCCCGCCGAACAGGGCCTCGTCCACCGCCTCCAGCACGCCCGGTTCGCGGATCACCTGGACCAGCAAGGCGCCCTGACGCTGGATACGCAGAAGCTCGCGCGCCGCCGCATTCGCCATGACAATGCGTCGCCCTGCGATGTCGTCCGGCTCGCCGCCGCTGACCACCAGCACCGGATCGTCCAGCGCCTCGAACACCCGGTCGAGAAGATCGCCCGTCATCATGTCGATGGCGGGCTCGATCGCAGCGCCTTGACTGGCCGCCGGCTCAGCCCTGCTCGCCTCGCTCATGTTCAAAAGCCAGGCCGAGGCCGCCACGATCACCGCCCCGCCGACCAGCCAGTTCGCCATTTCGGGATGCAGGATCGCCAGCACCAGCAAGGTCACGATGGCGATGCCGATGCTGGCGCCGACCGTCCACAGCCTTGAGGTGGAGACCGGCGCGACAGGCGATGGCGAGACTTCGTAAGGCATGGGTCCGGGCGACCTCGAACTGAAGAACGATTCCGATCCTTGCACGGATTCTGTGACGGCGTGCCGACAGCCTGCGGCGCCCATAAGCTTCGCCGCACGGTTTCTTTAGAATTGTCGCCTATCGTACGCTTAACGGGAGGCCTCGTGGACCGCATCATCCATTGCATTGCGCACGATCACGACTGGCGGATCACGCTGTTCGCTGCGCTGATCTGCATGGCCGGTCTGGGCGTCTCCACCCACGTCATGCAACGGATGGGTCGGCGCGATCCCGGGCGACGCCGTCGCTCGGTCCTGCTGGCCGTCATGATCGGCGCCCTATCCATCTGGGCGACCCATTTCGTGGCCATGCAGGGGTTCGTGGCCGGTGTGCCGGTGCGGCACAATCCGTTTCTGACGATCGCCTCTCTTGGAATCGCGCTGGCCATGATCGGCCTGACGATCGGCTCGACGTTGATGGGCAAGGGCCGCATGTGGCGCGTGCTTGCCGCGGTGATCGCGGTCGCCGGCGTCGGCGCCATGCATTATCTGGGCATGGCCGCCATCAAGGCGCCGGCGCACATCAGCTGGGACCCCGGTCTTGTCGCGCTGTCCATCATCGCGGCCCTGGCGATCGGCGGAACGACGGCCTTCTTCTATCGTCGAGGCGGCCTGCTGCGCCTGCTGGCGACGACGACGGGACTTTCGGCGACAGTTCTTGTTCTTCACTTCATCGGCATGTCTGCCATCACGGTGACGCCGGACCCGACCGTCGCCGCCGACCAGGGGCTCTCCAGCGAGGCGATGCGACTGCTGCTGGCCGCCATTCTGCTGATGATCTGCTCAGCGGCCGCCGTCCTGGGCATGATGGCCTATATTTCGCGCGCCACCGCGCTGCGCCGTATCCGCGAGGCGGTGGACGCCATGCCCGATGGCCTTGGCTTCTATGATTCCAAGGATCGGCTGGTGCTTTGGAATGCGCGCTATGCCGAGGTGAACCCCGAACTTGAGCCGCATCTGGTCGTCGGCCTGACCTTCCGAGAGGCCCTGCGCATCGGCATCGACGAAGGCCGCTATCAGGAAGCGGCCGGTCGCGAAGAGGAATGGTTGAACGAGCGCATGCAGGCGCGTCGTCAGTTGTCCTCGAACAGCGAGCAACAGGTTGCCGGCGGGCGCTGGCTGCGTATTCAGGACCGCCGTACATCCGAGGGCGGGACGGTCACGGTCTGCAACGACATCACCGATCTCAAGCGCGACGCCGAGGCCCTGTCCGAAGCGCGTGACGCGGCCGAGGCCGCCAACGTCGCCAAAAGCCAGTTCTTGGCCAACATGAGCCACGAGATCCGCACGCCGTTGAACGGTGTGATCGGCCTGTCCCAGGCTCTAGCCAAGACCGATCTGACGGCTGAACAGCGTGAGATGCTGGATCTGATGCAGGCGTCGGGAAAGACGCTGCAGACCCTGCTGAGCGACATCCTGGATCTGGCGCGTGTCGAATCGGGCAAGCTGGAGCTGACGGAAGACGCCTTCGAACTGGCGACGGTCGTGCGCGAGGCGGCTCAACTCTATGCCGAGAACGCGCGTGAGAAGCATCTCGACTTCCACGTCGATATCGATCTGGAGGACGACGTCTGGATCCTGGGCGATGCGGTGCGCCTGAAGCAGATTCTGACCAATCTGATTTCGAACGCCGTCAAGTTCACCAGTAAGGGATTCGTCGGCCTGATCGTGCAGCGCGGAGCGGATCGCCAGGGCTCGCCCGTGCTGCGCTTCACCGTCGAGGACAGCGGCATCGGCTTCGACGCCGCGACGCGGGCGCGCCTGTTCAGCCGGTTCGAACAGGCCGACGGCGGCATCACGCGCAAGTTCGGCGGTTCGGGACTGGGCCTGTCCATCTGTCGTCAGCTGGCCGAGATGATGGGCGGCGACCTGGGCTGCGAAAGCGAACCCGGCGGCGGCGCGGCCTTCATCCTGACTTTGCCGCTGATACAGACTGAGGCCCCGGCCCGCAAGGAACCGGCGCCGGCGCAACCCGCCGTCGTCGAGCAAGCGCGGACGATACGCGTGCTGGTCGCCGACGACCATCCGACCAACCGCCGCGTGATCGAACTGATTCTGGCGCAGACGCCGACGCAGATCGTGATCGCCGAGAACGGCGCCCAGGCGGTGGAAAGCTTCCGGGCCGACACCTTCGACTTGGTGTTGATGGACATGCAGATGCCCATCATGGACGGGCTGACCGCGACGCAGGAGATTCGCCTGCACGAGGCGACGATGGGTCTGGATCGCACGCCGATCGTCATGCTGACCGCCAACGCCATGCCAGAGCACGTCGCCGCCGGACGCGCGGCCGGGGCCGACCACCACCTGGCCAAGCCGTTCAACGCCGCAGAGCTGCTGGGCATCGTGGGGGCGCCGACCTCACTGCTGAAGGATCGCGCGCGGGCGGCGTGAAGCGGAACCTTTGACGGTTGCGCCTTGGACCTGATGCGTGTAATAGCCCGCGCTCTTGAATTCGAGGGTTCATCACCCCCGCCGCGAGAGCCCCGGGTTGGCGCGGCGTTTCCGTTGTTGTTGAGGCGAGCCACATGGCCGAGATCATTCTGAACGTGGACGTCCGCGATGGCGTCGGCACCGGCGGCGCTCGCGCTGCGCGTCGCGCCGGTTTCGTGCCGGGCGTCCTTTACGGCGGCGAGCAAGCCCCCGTCGCCATTTCGGTGAACGAGAAGGACTTCCGCAAGTCGCTCTACACCGGCAAGCTGCTGGGCCACCTGGTGACCCTGAAGTACGGCGACGAGACCCAGCCGGTCATCGCCAAGGACGTGCAGTTCGACCCCGTTTCGGACCGCCCCCTGCACTTCGACCTGATGCGAGTCGACGAGAAGGCTCCGGTCAAGATCGAAGTCCCGGTTCACTTCCTGAACGCCGATGAAGCGCCCTACTCGCGTCAGGGCGGCTCGCTGGAGATCGTCCGCCACGCCGTCGAGATCCTGGTCCGCGCCGACCAGATCCCGGAAGAGCTGGTTGTCGATCTGGCCAAGGCCGAAATCGGCGACACCATCCGCATCTCGGACATCAAGCTGCCCAAGGGCGCGGAAGCCACCATCACCGACCGCGACTTCGTGATCGCCACGGTCAAGATCTCGTCGGCCGCCCTGTCGGAAGCTGCTGACGAAGCCGCTGACGCCGAGGCCGCTCCGGCCGAGAAGACCGAAGACTGATCCTTCGTCGCTTCGACAAGATCGCGCCCCGCCCGGTTCGCCGTGCGGGGCTTTTCTTTGCCTGACGCAAACGGCAAGAGGACGCCATGATCATCATCGCGGGGCTCGGCAATCCGGGCGGGAAATACGAAAAGAACCGGCACAACATCGGCTTCATGGCCGCCGACGAGATCGCGCGCCGGTGGCGGTTCGGTCCCGAACGCGCCAAGTTCCAGTCGATCGTCAGCGAGGGTCTGGTCGACGGGACCAAGGTCCTGCTGATGAAGCCCCAGACCTATATGAACGAAAGCGGTCGGGCCGTCGGCGAGGCGGCGCGCTTCTACAAGATCAAGCCGAGCGAAATCATCGTCTTCCACGACGAGATCGACCTGGCCCCCGGGCGGTTCCGTATGAAGACCGGCGGCGGCGCGGCGGGACAGAACGGCATCCGCTCCCTGATCAGTCACCTGGGCGCCGATTTCCGACGCGCGCGCATGGGCATCGGCCATCCGGGCGAAAAGGACCTGGTGATGCCGCACGTGCTGGGCGACTTCCACAAGGCGGAGCAGCCCTGGCTGGACGCCATGCTGCAGGCCTGCGCCGACGCCCTGCCCTTCGCGATCGCCGGCGACGACGAACGCTATCAGGGCGAGGTCATGCGCCTGGCCCCCGCGCCCAAGTTCAGCCCCCGCCAGGCGGCGCGTGGCGAGCTTTAGGACAAACCGCCGCCTTTCACGCCGTTGCAAAACGCCGTAGAGGCCAGACGTGACCCGCGCCCAGGCCGACAATTGGTCGATCTCGCAATCGCTCGCCTTCCTGGCGGCGGTGTTCGCGCTCGTGCTCGGCACCCTGCTGCCGTTCGCGGCTCTCGCGGCGGTCCAGCCGGGCCACCCGCTGGTCATCTGTTCGGCGGAAGGCCCCCAGACGATCCAGTCCGGCGGTATGGACGGCCCGGTCAATAAGCACGTCGGGGCCAAATGCGCCGCCTGCGTCATGCCGTTGGCCGCCGCCCTGCCCTGCCCGCCAGCGCCGGAGCCGGCGCCGGTGGTCCGCACCGTCGAGCGCGTCGTCTATGTCGCCGCCAGCGTCAGCCCCCCGCCGCCCGCGCGCGCGCCGCCGCGTCCCCCGTCCACCGCCCCGCCCCACGCCTGAACCAGACCCCAAGCCCGCGCCGGCCCCAGCGCCCGCGCGCCGTCTCGTTCTGATTTCAGGTTCATTCCATGTCCTTCAAGACCACCGTAGCGCCCTGCGCGCTGCTGCTCGCCGCCCTCTCCAACGCCGGTTGGACAAGCCCCGTTTGGGCCCAGCAGACGCCCGAACCGGCATTGCTGGATAGCGTCATCGTCACCGGCCGCCGCAACGCCGAGGATCCGCCCATCGTCGCAGACGCGCGACAGCGGCTGTCGCGCACGCCGGGCGCCGTTGCTGTCATTTCAGCCGAATCCTATGCCGACCGGTATGCGACCAACCTCGCCGACGTGCTGCGCGATGCGCCCGGCGTCTATGCCCAGAAGAAGTGGGGCGGCGACATTCGCCTGTCGATTCGCGGATCGGGCATAGGCAATGCGGCTCACAATCGCGGCGTTCTGCTGGCTCAGGACGGCGTGCCGTTCAACGAGGCCGACGGGTTCGGTGATTTCCAGCTGATCGACCCGCTGATCGCCCGCTACACCGAGGTTTATAAGGGCGGGAATGCGCTGCGGTTCGGCGGAGCCCTGCTGGGCGGGGCGGTCAATCTGGTGACACCGACGGGGCGCACGGCCTCGTCCAACCTGCACCTGCGCCTGGACGGCGGCTCTTACGGAACCGTGCGCGCCCATGCGGAGGCCGCGGGCGTTCGCGGCGACTGGGACGGTTTCGCCGCCGTCACGGGCCAGAGCGTCGATGGGTGGCGTCAACAGAGCGAAGGCAAGGCGCTGAACCTGTCGGGCAACATCGGGCGCAGCTTTGGGCAGGATCGCGAAGTTCGCCTGTTGGTCTCGTGGGGCGACATCCATCAGGAGATTCCGGGCAGCGTCAGTCTGTCCGACGCCCTGACAAATCCCGAGGCGGCCAATCCCGCCAATATCGCCCTCAACTATCAGCGCAATATGCGCTCGCTTCGCACCACTTTGCAGACCCGCTGGAGGCTGGACGACGCAACGGTGTTCGAGGGCGCCCTCTATGGAACCTGGAAGGATCTGGACCATCCCATCTTCCAGGTCATCGACCAGCAGAGCCGCAACTACGGTGCCTTTGGTCGGTTCGATTGGCAGGGCCGGATCGGCGGGATGCGCGCCGACGCCTTCTATGGCGCCTGGTATCGACAGGGTGATCTGGACGCCAAACAGTGGGTCAATGTCGGCGGACAGCAGAACGGTCTACGCGCCCGCAGCTTCCAGAACGGCAAGGGGCTGGATGTCTTCGGCGAGGGGCGGCTGTTCGTGACCGATCGCCTGGCGCTGGTCGCGGGAGGAACCTGGGGGCGCGCCGAGCGGGACTATCAGAGCTATGTCGTTCCCGGCGTCGTCGGCACGATCGACCTGACCACCGACAAGACCTTCGACTGGTTCGCGCCTCGCGCCGGCCTGTTGTGGGAGAGCGAGGACGGCGCCCAGGTCTTCGCCAACGTCACCCGCTCGATCGAGCCGCCCAACTTCTCGGCCTTGTCGCCGACTGCTGGCGGTTATCAGCCCCTCGTTCCGCAAGAGGCCGTGACCTGGGAAATCGGCACGCGGGGTCGCCGGGGACCGCTGACCTGGGACGTGACCGCCTATCGCGCCGATCTGAAGCACGAACTACTGAACTTTGCTGTAAACGCCGCCCTGGGCATACCGGCCGCGACCTTCAACGCGGGACCGACCATCCACCAGGGGATCGAAGCAGGGCTGGATTGGCGGATCGCGCCGGAATGGCGGCTGCGCCAGACCTACGCCTTCTCCGACTTCTATTTCGACGGGGACAAGGTCTATGGAGACGGCCACCTGCCAGTCGTGCCGCCGCACCTGTACCGCGCGGAGCTTCGCTACGACGATCCGGCCGGCTGGTTCATCGCGCCTAGCGTGGAATGGTCGATCAAGGATGCCTGGGTCGATTACGCCAACACTCTGAAGTCGCCGTCCTATGCGGTCGCGAACCTGAACATGGGCTGGACCGTCAATCGCCGACTGACGGTGTTCGCCGATGTCCGCAACCTGTTCGACGAAGCCTATGTGTCGAACTTCGGCGCGGTCACGGACGCCCGCGTGGCCACCGTGTCCAAGGCCGTCTTCTTCCCCGGCGACGGCCGTTCGGCCTATGTCGGCGTCAGGATGAGCTACTGATGGCGCGCAATCTCGACAAGACGACGCCGGACGACCTGTCCGACGCCTACCGCGCGGTCTGGCGCTGGCACTTCTATGCCGGCGTCTTCGTGATGCCGGTGCTGATGCTGCTGGCCCTGCCGGGCGGGCTTTATCTGTTCAAGGACGAGATCGACGAGTTTCTTTATCGCGACATGATCCGCGTGCCGGCGGTTCAGGCCCAAGCGACGCCGAAAACCTGGGTGGCTTCGGCCGCCCAGGCCGCAGGCGGCGGGCGGGTCGCCAATCTGGTCATGCCTGCCCGCGACGATGAGGCGATCCGGCTGCGGGTCGATCGACCCGACGGCGTGCAGAAGACGGTCTTCGTCGATCCGCACACCGGGCGGGCCACGGGCGTCATTCCGGCCGGCGGGTTCATGGAGTTGGTCAAGAACACGCACAGCCTGACCCTGCTGGGGCGGCCGTTCAACATCCTGGTCGAGATCGTCGCCGGCTGGACGATCATTCTGTTCGCCACGGGGCTCTATCTGTGGTGGCCGCGCGGGCGGGGCGTGGCGAACTTCGCACCACAGACGACCGACGGTCGCCGCCGTCCGTTCTGGCGCGACCTGCATGCGCTGACGGGTTTCTATGTCGGCGGGGTGGTGCTGTTTCTGGCCGTGACCGGCATGCCGTGGTCGGCGGTCTGGGGCGACAAGGTCATGGGGGCGGTCAAGGAGACGGGGCTGGGGCGGCCGCCCGCACCCGTCGCCGGCGCCTGGCAAAGGGCGCAGCACCACGATGCGCCGGTCGGGACCGGCTGGACCATGGAGGGCATGGTGATGACCCACGACCACGCTGGCCATGGCGGCCTGGCGCAGGTTCTGCGGGTCGCGGATGAAGCCAGCCTGGCGCGCCCCTATACGGTGAACATCCCCAAGGCCGACGACACCGCCTATACGCTGACGACCCAGGCGACACGGGTTCAGGACAGCCGGTCGCTCTATGTCGATGCGGCCTCCGGGCGGCTGCTGGGCGACATCGGCTATGACCAGTTCGGCGCCGGCGCAAAGGCCATCGAGTTCGGCATCTATACGCACCAGGGCACGCAGTTCGGACAAGTGAACCGCATCGTCATGCTGATGGGCTGCATCGGCGTGTGGCTGCTGGCCATCAGCGGCCTGGTCATGTGGTGGAAGCGCCGCCCGCCCAATCTGTCGCGCCGACGCCTGGGCGCGCCGCCCGCCCCGCCGGGACCGCGTGCGCGCGCGGCTGTCCTTGGCATCGTCCTGCCACTCGCCATCCTCTATCCCCTGACGGGACTGAGCCTGATCGCGGCCGTATTGCTCGACCGAGCCCTGCGTCCGATGATCCGGCGCCGTTCCGCCGCATCGTGAAAGACCTGACGCCATGAAGATTAAACTCGCCCTTGCCGCCGCCGCCCTGTCGCTGGCGGCCTGCAATCCGTCCGAACCGGCCAAGGCGCCCGCCGCTGAGACGCCGACGGCGACCGCCGCCGTGACCGCGACCGACGCCTGGTGCCGCCCGTCGCCGAACGGAGCCAAGGCCGGCGGCTGCTACGTCACCCTGACCGCTGCGACCGACGACCGACTGACGGGCGGATCGACACCGCGCGCCGGATCGCTTCAGGTCCACGAGATGAAGACCGAGAACGGCATGATGAAGATGGCCGAGCTGACGGGGGGCCTGCCCCTGCCCGCCGGTCAGGCGGTGGCCTTGGCGCCGGGCGGCAACCACCTGATGCTGATCGGCCTGACCGCGCCTCTGGTGGCGGGCGAGACCGTGCCGCTGACCTTGCAGTTCGCCTCGGCGCCGGCGATCACCGTTCAGGCCCAGGTTCGCCAACCGGCCATGGACGGCATGGATCACGGCGCCCACTGACCTCAGTTGAAGCGCGAGCCTGACAAACGGGTTGGAACCCGCTAAAGGCTCGCGCCTCACGAGGAATACCATGGCTCTTAAAGTCGCGATCGTCGGCCTGCCCAACGTCGGCAAGTCCACCCTGTTCAACGCCCTGACCAAGACGGCGGCGGCCCAGGCGGCCAACTATCCATTCTGCACCATCGAGCCGAACACCGGCGACGTGGCGGTGCCCGAGGCGCGTCTGAACGCCCTAGCCGAGATCGCCGGCTCGAAAGAGATCATCCCGGCCCGCATCACCTTCGTCGACGTCGCCGGCCTGGTGCGCGGCGCGTCCAAGGGCGAAGGCCTGGGCAACCAGTTCCTGGCCAACATCCGCGACTGCGACGCCGTGGCCTTCGTGGCCCGCTGCTTCGTCGATGACGATATCACCCACGTCGAGGACCGCATCGATCCAATCGCCGACCTGGAGATCATCGAGACCGAGCTGATGCTGGCCGACATGGAAAGCCTGGAGCGCCGTCGGCCGCAGCTGGAGAAGCGCGCCAAGGGCGGCGACAAGGAATCCGTCCTGACGCTGAAACTGGTCGATCTGGCACTGGCCCAGCTGAACGCCGGCAAGCCCGCCCGCACCGCCGAGGTGTCCAAGGAGGACATCAAGGCCTGGCACATGCTGCAATTGCTGACGGCGCTGCCTGCCCTCTATGTCGCCAACGTCGAGGAAGGCTCGGCCGACAAGGGCAACGACCTGTCCGACAAGGTCGCGGCCCGCGCCGCCGCCGACAACGCCAACTCGGTCGTCATCTCGGCCCAGATCGAGTCCGAGATCGCCGTGCTGGACGACGAGGAACAGAAGGAGTTCCTGGAGACCCTTGGCCTGGAAGAGCCCGGCCTGAACCGTCTGATCCGCGAGGCCTACAAGCTGCTGGGCCTGCAGACCTATTTCACGGTCGGCCCCAAGGAAGCCCGCGCCTGGACCATCAATGTCGGCGACACCGCGCCCCAGGCGGCCGGCGTGATCCACACCGACTTCGAAAAGGGCTTCATCCGCGCCGAGACCATCGCCTTCGACGACTTTGTCGCTCTGCGCGGCGAAGCCAAGGCGCGCGAGGCCGGCAAGCTGCGCGCCGAAGGCAAGTCCTATGTCGTCAAGGACGGCGACGTGATGAACTTCCTGTTCAACTAGGCGGCGCGGCAGGCGGGGTTTCGGCCCCGTCCTTCTTCATCATCTTTTCAAGCGGATTGGCGGGATCGGGCGCGCGCGGCGAACCGGGGCAGCGCGCCAGTTTCACCGTCTTCATGTCCTGATCGACATAGGTCAGGTTCATCACGTCGCCGCTCGTGCTCATATGCACCCGCTCGGTCTGAGCCTGCCCCGCGCATCGCAGAACCGCGACATAGCCGGAACCCGTCTCATCGATGCTGGCGATGTCGCAGTTGCGGCCATAGGCGTCGAAGCGCAGCGGCGTCAGGGTGATCGGGCTGCGTTCGCCTTGGGGCCGGGCGCACCATTGCGGGTTCGCCGCCCAGACGCCCACGAAACTGCGCGGCCCACGTCCAGCCAGAGAAGACGGCCCAGGCGGTTCGACCGGCTGCATGGCCTCGGGCGTTCGCAGGGGCGCCGCCGGTTCGTTCGGCGGATTGACCTCGTGATCGCCGCAGGCGGCCAGAAGGGCGATCACGCCCGCCATCGGGATCAAGGCTGTTTTCATCCCGCCACAACGCCACGGCCAAGGTTCGGGTTCAATCCGACTAACCGCGCCGGCGCCTGATGTCGATTTCAGCTCAAAACCACCCGGCCGTCGATCATGCGGAAGGCCACGTCTGTGCGCTGGAACAGGCGCGCGATGACGGCGGACGGATCGGACGCGCCCTGATCCAGCAGCCGCTCGACATCGCCGCGCAACGACGGGTCGCGCGATGTCCGGGTCAGGGCCGTCAGCCATTCCTCGCGGCTGAGCACGCCGTCCGGCTGGCGCAGCAGCGGTCTCAGGAAATCGAACCAGTCGCCGCCGGTCCGCTGGCGTTGCGCGCCCTCCGCCGCCAAGGCGAAGACGGCCCCGCAGGCGTAGTAGGCGCGGTGTTCGCCCCGGGCGCCGGCCTGGGCGACCGGCTGGCGGGCCAGGTTGACGCAGTCGTCCACCTCGGACTGAAGCTCGGCCCGGTCGTCATAGTTTGCATCGAGGGCCTTCAGGGCGCGCACAGCCATCAGGTCGGCCCCGCCCTCGGTGATCCAGGCCTCATCGGCGAAAGCGTAGCGCACCATCTGCCCCAGCCAGAAATGCGCCCCCTCATGGCCGATGAACCAACGCGAACGCTCCATGATTTCGGGCTGGGGCGAGGTGACGCCCCGCCCCTCGAACGACATGACGATCAGGCCCGGCAGGACGCTGCCGCCCATGCTGGTCATGCTTTCGGTCGGCCCGTTCCAGGCCACCATGACGATGGGCGTATCGCCGCCGGAGCCCGGCGCGCCGAGGCGATCGCGGTAATAGTGACCGACTCGCGGTGCAAAGCCGCGGATCTCCTCGCCGATCCACGGCGGCAGATTGGGGTCCATGACGGTCGACAGTCCGTCGCCCGGCGTGACCGTCGCCTCGCCCAGCAGGACGTAGCTGCGCTCGTCCATCGTGGTCAGCTCGTCGCGGCGGCGCCCGTTGAACAGGACGGGTCCGTTCTCGTCCCGCCACGTCACGCGCGAAGGACCGCCATCCAGCCGGATCCGGTTCAGATCGTCCGGCACCAGCTCAGCCGCCCGGGCCGACGGCAGGGCGAAGACGTCCAGTTGCCGCGTCGGCAGGGCCACCGCGCCATTGGAGAACAGCAGGGTCGGATACTCGGCCTCAAGATCTACCGCCTGCGGTCGAACGCGGAAGCGGACCTCGCGCGGCACCGGACCGCCGTCCGTGCTGCGGATGATGTCGTAATGGCCGCGCCGCTCCATGACGACGCCGGGCGTCTCGACCGTCCATTGGCGCGGTCGCCAGGGTTGACGCGAATCCTGTTCCAGCGCCGAATCCTGGAAGGCCCAGACCGGCACGTCGCGCCCGAAGCGATAGTCGATGTTCAGGTGATCGCCGTCGCGGGTCACCGTCACCTGGGGTCCGTCTTCCGCCTGAAAGGTCGCCGGCGCCGACATGGGTCCGGCGGCGCAGGCGCCGCTCATCAGGGCGAGAGCCAGGGCGGCGGACGAGGCGAAGGCGTGGACGCGCAAGGGCGATCTCCTGAAGGGCGGTCGGCGCGAAGCCTAGCGGTCGTCAACGCGCCGCGTCAGCTTACGGTTTCGTCAGGCTGAGGCCCGTTCCAAGGCGCGGCCCGCCGCCGCCAGTTCGCCGGCCATCACGGCCTTCAGCCGCTGCGGCGCCAGGATCTGCACCTGCTCGCCCCAGGTGAACAGATGCCAGGCCAACTCGCGCATGCCCGAGGCGCGGAACCGCACGATCACGCCGCCGTCCGGCTGATCCTCGAACGACTGGGTGGGGTGCCAGCGCCAGCCCCTGGCCTCGGCCGCGCCCTCGGGCGCGATGCGCAGCACGACGTCCTCGATCTCGTCCTGATAGATGCCGAAGGACTGGCTGGCGAAGACGTTGAGATCGAAATCGGCGGGTGGTACGGCCATCCCCTCCTGCGGGGCGACGTGGCTCATTCGGTCCAGGCGGAAGGTCTGGATGCGGCCGGTCTCGCGGTCGGCGGCGACCAGATAGTTGGCCCGGCCGAACATGACGCCGCACGGCGCCACGCTGCGCCGACGCGGCTCGGCGCCCGGACGGGAATAGGTGAAGCCCAAGGGCTGCTGAGCCAGCACCGCCGCGCGGATGGCGGTCAGCATGGCCTCGTCGGCGGAGGGTCGAGGGCCGGCCTGAACCGCAATGGTCTCGGCCCGGACCAGGGCCTCCAGATCCGGCGCCATGCGGTTAAGGGTGGTTGACCGCATCGCCGCCTTCAGCTTGCGCTCCAGCCCCTCCAACGCCGTGGCGCGCGCCGGTTCGCCGGCGGCGCGCAGGGCGGTCGCGGCCTTGGACAGTTCCAGCATTTCGGTCGCCGTCGGGGCCTGTTCGAAGGCCGACAGACCGCCCCGGATGCGCCAGCGTTTGGACGGCGGGTCCGAGACCTCATCCACCTGGGGGAACAGCATCAGAACCGCGTCGCGCATCCGTTCGGCGGTGCGGCGGCCGACGCGCATGTCGCGTGCGATCTCGTCCAGACTCAGCCCTTCGGCGCTGGCGGCCATGCGGCGCGCCAGATCGATCACCATCGCCGCCTTGTCGTGTCTCAATGCTCTCGCCGATCCCTACGTCCGTTTCTGACGCAACACTGCTTCATAACGACATCATCGACAAGAGGCCCCCGCTTCAGGAGATCATCAGATGGCGCATTTCCAACCCGCCCAGACCGTCAACGCCAGCCGCTACATCATCGTGCCGTGCGAGGCCGATGGGTCGTCCGACCTCGCCGTGATCTGGGACCGGCTGGAGGAACAGGTGGTCGACGTCATCTCGGCCGCCGCCAGCAGCCGCTATTCTGACGAGGACATGCTGTGGGACGAAGGCCGCGCCGGCGACATGGCCCCGGAATGGCGGATGGCCGCCTGACCTCAGGCCGACTTGGGCTTGGTCCAGCGGTCGATCATGCGCTGGGCCGGCTGCTCGACCAGTCGGTGCGCCACCACGGCGACCGCGACGATGAAGCCGAACATGGCGACGGCGAAAAGGTCGTTCAGCCAGACCGAGCCGAAATCGATGCGACGAACCGGTACGAGGTCCAGCGTCCTGGCCACGATCATCATCACGGTCAGGATGAACATGTGGACCATGTAGATGGCGAACGACCATCGTCCCAGGGTGACCAGAGCTGGATGGTCCAGCACGCGTGACAGCGCCCCCTCCTCTCCGGCGAAGACCCAGATCAGCGCCACGAAGATCAGGGTGACGGCCACGGTGATCGGCCCCTGAGCATAGCCGATGAAGACGCAGGCCGCGACGATGGCCGCAATCTCCAACAGAGTCGCGGCGCCGCCCTTGAGCCGCGGAATGCGGGTCCAGAGCCCCTGCAGCAGGCAGCCCAGGAAGAAGCCATAGACCGCGCGCGGCACGGCGAAATCATAGGTCGTGTTCATCCAGCGCCGGGCGTAGCTGAGCACCAACGCCCCGCCGATGATCGCCAGCACCAGCCCGATCCAGCGGAACCTTCTGGGCGCGATCAGCACCAGCCCTGCGAAGATCAGATAGCAAGCCCATTCGGCGCTGAGCGTCCACGACGGCCCGTTCCAGGTCAGATAGGGATGCACATGCCAGGCCTGGATCAGCGCCAGATTGGTGAAGATCGCTTCGATCGACCGATCCCGCGTGAACGGCGGCGCACTGTCGAAATGCAAGACCAGACGCGCCAGCTCCAGCCCGATGAAGGCCGCCAGCATCAGCAGATGCAGCGGCCAGATCCGCCCGAAACGCCGCACCATGAACCGCCCGGCGTCCCGTCCGGACTTCAATCGGTTTGCATAGGCATGGGCGATGACAAAGCCCGACAGGACGAAGAAATAATCGACGAACAGATAGGAGTGCTGAATAAAACCCCAGTCGCGCCAGTGACTTGCAACCGGCATGTGAAACATCACGACAAGGATGGCGCACACACCCCGCAGGGAATCCAGAGCCTCGAAACGGCGATGGGCGACAGGAAGGGAGCCGGACAGGGTGTTCACGGACGCGTGATAGCGCCGGTCAAGGTTGCGCGATAGGGGTCTGAAGAGACTTCAGTCCGAGCCGGCTTCGACCGCGCGAACAGCGCGACCGCAAAGGTCCTGCAGAACCTTCTGATCGACATCTTCGAGGCGTGAAATATAGATGCACCCGACGCCGGTCTTCACCTTGCCCAAGCGGGCGATCAGCTGGGCCCGTTCAGGGAAATCGGCAGCGACATAAAGCACCAGATTGGCTTTTCGCGGCGAGAAGCTGATCAGCGGCCAGCCACCCTTGGGACGGCCGTCATTGCCGAACCCGATGATGGACGGTCCCCAGAGCACGGCCGGTTCACCGGTGATCTCCGACATCAGTGCGGCGACGGCATGAGCGTCAGACCGTCGGCGTGGATCGTCGATTGCAGACAAGAAGCCGTCGACAGAGGCGTCTGTGGGGCCGGTCTTGGGCGTACTGGCCATGGCTCAAAGCCCCTTCACGATCCCTTCGACCATCTTCTTGGCGTCGGCGAACAGCATCATGGTGTTGTCGCGGAAGAAGAGTTCGTTTTCGACCCCGGCATAGCCCGAACCCATGCCGCGCTTGATGAACAGGACCGTGCCGGCCTTTTCCACGTCCAGGATCGGCATGCCGTAGATGGCGCTCGTCGGGTCGGTCTTGGCGGCGGGGTTGGTCACGTCATTGGCGCCGATGACGAAGGCGACGTCGGCGGTGGCGAACTCGGCGTTGATGTCCTCAAGCTCGAACACCTCGTCATAGGGAACGTTGGCCTCGGCCAGCAGGACGTTCATGTGGCCCGGCATCCGGCCCGCGACGGGGTGGATGGCGTATTTCACCTCGACGCCTTCCTCCTTCAGCTTGTCGGCCATTTCACGCAGGGCGTGCTGGGCCTGGGCCACCGCCATGCCGTAGCCGGGCACGATGATGACCTTGGACGCATTCTTCATGATGAAGGCGGCGTCCTCGGCCGAGCCTTGCTTGACCGGGCGCGTCTCCTTGGCGCCGCCGGGACCGGCCGTCGCATCGCCGCCGCCGAAGCCGCCCAGGATCACCGAGACGAAGCTGCGGTTCATGCCCTTGCACATGATGTAGCTGAGGATCGCGCCCGACGACCCGACCAGGGCGCCGGTGATGATCAGGGCGATGTTCTCCAGCGTGAAGCCCAGCGCGGCTGCGGCCCAGCCGGAATAGGAGTTCAGCATCGACACCACCACCGGCATGTCCGCCCCGCCGATGGGAATGATCAAGGTCGCGCCCAAAACGAGGGCGATCAGGAAGACGCCCCAGAAGGCCCAGGTCGCCGCGCCGTTCGTGCCGATCAGGATGCCGATCAGGAAGACCAGCCCCAGGGCCAGGCCGACATTGATCAGATGCCGCGCCGGCAGGATGATCGGCGCCCCGCTCATGTTGCCGTTCAGCTTGGCGAAGGCGATGACCGAGCCAGTGAAGGTGATGGCGCCGATGGCGACGCCGAGGCTGAGTTCGATGATCGACAGCGTCTTGATGCCGTTTCCGTCGTCGGTCAGGATTCCGAACGCCTCGGGCGCATAGATGGCGCCGATGGCGACCAGACAGGCGGCCATGCCGACCAGACTATGGAAGGCGGCGACCAGCTGCGGCATGTCGGTCATGGCGACCCGCTTGGCGATCAGGGCGCCGGCCCCGCCGCCGACGATGACGCCGCCCGCGATCAGGGCCAGGGTCACGGTATCCAGCGCCCCCGTCGTGCCCAGCGTCAGCAGGGTCACGCCGATGGCCAGCGCCATGCCGACCATGCCGAAGGTGTTGCCCTGACGGCTGGTCTCGGGGCTGGACAGCCCCCGCAGCGACAGGATGAACAGGACGCCCGAAACCAGATAGGCCAGTGCGGCCAAAGATGCGTTCATCACGCCCCTCCCCTCAAGACGTGCGGGCCAGCCGCCACAGGGCGGCGGCGATGAACAGCGGGCCGATGAAGAACAAGGCCCATTCGAAGACGCCCAGCGGCCGGTCCTGCGTCACCACCCGAACCAGAATGGCCGAGAAGACCAGGGCGATGCCGCAGTCGTGCAGCCGCTGGCGCTTGATCGGAGTTTTGGTGCCGAACCAGCCATACAGCCACAGGCCGAAGCCGACGCCGGTCGCGACCCAGGAGCCGGTGATGGCGATCTGCGCGGCGTCGGTCACGAGGACGCCTTCGGAGCGGTCGGCCGCTCCTTCTTCTTGTACATGGCCAACATCCGGCGGGTGACCATGAAGCCGCCGAAGATGTTGACGCTGGCCAGGGTGACGGCGATGACGCCCGCGCCCTTGGCGATCCAGGCGCTGGGGCCGGTCGCGTCACCGGACACGGCCGCCGCCGCGATCAGGCCGCCGACGATGATGACGCTGGAAATGGCGTTGGTCACGGCCATCAGCGGCGTATGCAGGGCCGGCGTCACGCTCCAGACGACATAGTAGCCGACGAAGATCGCCAGCACGAAGATGGCCAGGCGGAAGACGGTGGGATCGACGTGTTCCATCAGTGTGTTCCCTTCAGACCTTCATGCACCACGGCTCCGCCATGGGTGACCACCGCCGCATTCAGGATCTCGTCTTCGAGATCGACCGCCAGACCGCCATCCTTGATCATTAGGCCGACGAAGGCGGTGAGGTTGCGGGCGTAGAGGGCGCTGGCGTCGGCGGCGATGCGGCCGGGCAGGTTCGACCAGCCGACGATGGTGACGCCGTTTGCGGTGGTCACGACCTCGTTCAGCTTGGAGCCCTCGACATTGCCGCCCGCCTCGACCGCCAGATCGATGATGACTGAGCCGGGCTTCATCGCGGCGACGTGCGCTGCGGTCAGCAGCACCGGGGCGGCGCGGCCGGGGATCAGGGCCGTGGTGATGACGATGTCTTGCTTGACCACGTGGCTGGCGGTCAGCTCGGCCTGTTTGGCCTGGTATTCGGCCGACATGGGCTTCGCGTAACCGCCGGCGGTCTGGGCGTTCTTGAATTCGTCGTCCTCGACGGCCAGGAATTTGGCGCCCAGGCTTTCGACCTGTTCCTTGGTCGCGGGGCGGACGTCCGTGGCGGTGACGACGGCGCCCAGACGACGCGCTGTCGCGATGGCTTGCAAGCCCGCGACCCCCACCCCCATGATGAAGACCTTTGCCGCAGCAACCGTACCGGCCGCCGTCATCATCATCGGGAAGCCCTTGCCGTAGGCGTAGGCCGCCTCGATCACCGCGCGGTATCCGGCCAGGTTGGCCTGGGACGACAGGACGTCCATGACCTGGGCGCGGGTGATGCGGGGCACGAACTCCATGGCGAAGGCGGTGGCGCCAGCCCCGGCCAGGGCGTCGACGGTCGCCTTGTCGCGATAGGCGTCCAGCATGGCGATGACGACGGCGCCGGGCTTGAGCGCGCTGGTTTCCTGGGCCGTGGGGCCGCGCACCTTCAGCACGATGTCGGCGCCGTCCAGCACGGCGCGGGTGTCGGGCTTCACCACGGCGCCGGCGGCGGCGTAGTCGGCGTCGGGAATGGAGGAGCCCAGGCCGGTCCCGGCCTCGACCGTGACGGTCGCCCCCAGGGCGATCAGCTTCTTGACCGTCTCTGGCGTGACGGCGCAGCGCGTCTCGCCTTCGCGACGTTCACGGGTGACGGCGATAGCGACGGCCAAGCGAATCCCCTCGTTCTTTTCGTTGAACGAAGGTTAGGCCCTTCCGGCGCAAGCCGTCAAAGCACGGTTATGCCAAAGCTTGGCGAGGGCGCGTGATTTCAGACCGCCCGAGGGCGATCGTCTGCAAGGCTCAGTGCGCGGCGCCGGGCTTGGACTTCAGCGCCACGAAGCCGACGCCGCCCAGAACGACCGCGCCGATGATCGCGGCCATGAAGCTGCCGCCCGGGTGGAACCACAGGGTCAGGAACAGCAGCAAGACGGCGATGGCCAGACTGCCCCACTTGGCCAGGTTCAGGAACAGGCGGTAGGTCGAGACCTGTTCGCGCACTTCCATATGGCCGTGCAGATAGGCTTGCGCATCGGCGTCGGCAGGTGCGTTGGCGGTGTCGTGCAGGTCGGCCATTCGTGGAATCCCCTCGTCGTTATCGCGGACTTACACCGAGGCGACCGCCCCGCTCAAGCCCGCAGTCATGCCCTGGTCAGGCCAGCGCCTCGAACTGATCGACCAGCCGCTCCAGCCTCTGACAGCCGACGCTCCAGAAGGCCGGGTCGCGCGGGTCCAGACCGAACGGCTTCAACGCCTCGACGTAGGTTCGCGACCCGCCGCCGGCCAGAAGCTCGCGATAAAGGGGCGTGAACTCGGCCGGATCGCTGCGACGCGCCTCCATCAGCGCCGCCACCAGCAGGTCGCCGAAGGCGTAGGCGTAGACGTAGAAGGGCGAATGGACGAAGTGGCTGACATAGGCCCACCAGTGTTCATAGCCCGGGTTCAGCTTGACCGCCGGCCCCAGCGAGGCGCCCATTTCCTCAAGCCACAGCTGGTTGATCCGCTGCTGCGACACCTCGCCCTGCAGGCGCTCGTCGTGGAAGCGGGTCTCGAACCGGTGGAAGGCGATCTGGCGCACGACGGTGTTCAAACCGTCCTCGATACGGCCCGCCAGAAGGCCGCGCTGTTCCGACTTGGGCGCCGTGGCCAGCAAACGGTCGAAGGTCAGCCCCTCAGCGAAGATCGACGCCGTCTCCGCCAGGGTCAGGGGCGTATCGGCCAAAAGCGTGCCCTGATCGGCCGCCAGGGTCTGGTGGACGCCATGTCCCAGCTCATGCGCCAGGGTCAGGACATCGCGCCGCTCGCCCATCCAGTTCAGGAAGACATAGGGGTGGCGGTCGGCGGTGACGGGATGGGCATAGGCGCCCGACTGCTTGCCCGGCCGCGCCCGGCCGTCGATCCACGGCTTGTCGAAGAAGCCGCCGGCCCGGTCGGCGAAATCGCCGCCAAGGTCCGAGAAACTGTCCAGCACGATCTCGCGCCCCTGGGTCCAGGTGAAGGCGCGCGGCGTCGTGGTCTCGATAGGCGCGTTGCGGTCCCAGTGGTCCAGGCGCGCCTTGCCCATCGCCTTGGCCTTCAGCGCATAATAGCGGTGCGACAGGCGCGGATAGGCGGCGGCGACGGCCTCGGCCATCGCATCCACAGCCTCGCCATCCACCTCGTTGCCCAGGTGACGGCTGTCGGCGGGACGTTTGAACCCGCGCCAGCGATCCTCCATCGCCTTGTCGGCGGCGACGGTGTTCAGCACCAGGGCCAGGGTCGGGGCGCGGGCGGCCAGCGCCTCTGACAGACCCTCGGCGGCGGCCTTGCGGCGCGCGGGCTTGGCGTCCGACAGGCGGTTCAGCGCCTCGGCCAGCGTCAGTTCTTCATGGCCCGCCTTCGCACGCAGGGCGGCCAGCTGCTCGTCGAACAGGCGCGGCCATTGGGCCGTGATCGGGCCGCGCTCGGCGATGAAGGTTTCCAGTTCGGCCGACAGTTCGTGCGGCTTCATCGCCCGCACCCGGCGCAGCCACGGCCGCCACCGCGCCGCGCCTCCATGGGCGGTGAGCGCCGCTTCCAGCGCCGCATCGTCGATCTGGTTGATCTCCAGCGTCAGCCAGACGGTCGGGGTGGCGATGGCGGTGATCTTCTCGCGCACATCGGCCTCGAACCCTTGCGCTGTCGCATCATCACGCGCAGTCGAGGCCGACAGGAAGGCATAGGCGCCCAGCGCGCCCCGCACATCGGACGCCTGCTCGTAAAGCTGGATCGCGCGGTCCAGCGCCTCGCCCAGCGCCTGCGCGTCCTGATCCACCGCCAGCCGGCCCTTCAGGCCGTTCAGCGCCTCGACCAGACCGCGCGCCTTGTCCAGGTCGGCGGCGACCTTGGCGTCGTCGCGTGACGCATAGAGGTCGGTCAGGTCCCATAGCGGGGCTTCGGTGTTGGGCGTCTTGAAGGGAGCATTCATGCCCCTGTTCTGGGGATGCGCGGCGACGGCTGCAACCGTCCCTTGCGCTTTCTCGGCGTCACGGCCCGTGCAATCCTGCCCTCCGGAGACGCGCTAATGACCGAAACCCTGCAGCATGACACCGGCCGGACGGGCCTTGGCGAGGCCTCTGGCCTGTTTGCGATCCGCCTGGCGACGGGTCTGGTTCAGGGGCTGGCGCTCTATCTTCTGTATCTGGCGGCCGACAGCCGCGTCTGGCCCCAAACCCAGCCGGTGGTGTTCGGCGCCCTGGCCCTGGCGGCCGGCTATGTGCCGGTGGTGGTTCTCGCCGGTGTGGGCCGGGTCAAGCCGCTGGCCCTGATCCTTTGGGCAGCCGCCGCAGCCGGCGTGCTTGCCCTGCTGGGCGCCCACGACGTCGCTCGCCAGGTGCTGAAGCCTTACGAGGAGCCGCCCTTTCTGAGTTTCCCCGTGCTGGCCTTTGGCGCGGCGGCCCTGTTCATCGCCCACCACCTGATCGTGCCCGCGATCCGCGAACGACGCTGGATCGTCGACTATCCCGAATATTTCGACATCGCCTGGAAGGCGGGGGTGCAACTGGCCCTATCTCTGGGCTTCACCGGCGCCTTCTGGATTCTGCTGCATCTGGGTGCAGCGCTGTTCAAGATGATCGGCCTCGGCTTTCTGCAGCACCTGCTGAGCGAGGCGTGGTTCGCCATTCCGGTCACGGCCCTGGTCTTCGCCACCGCCGTCCAGTTGACCGATGTGCGCGACGGGCTGATCAGGGGCGTGCGGACCGTGGCCTTGATGCTGCTGTCCTGGCTGCTGCTGGTGATCACGGTCCTGGTTGGCGGCTTTCTCCTCGCCCTGCCCTTCACCGGATTGGACGGCCTGTGGGAGACGCGCAGCGCGACCGCCCTAGTGCTGTCGGCCGCCGCCGCCCTGATCGTGCTGATCAACACGGCCTATCAGGACGGGCGCGCCGACAATCTGCCGCCGGTCGTTCTGCGATATGGCGTGCGGGTGGCGTCCGTCCCGATCGCGCCGCTGATCGTTCTGGCCGCCTGGGGGCTGGCCTTGCGGATCGGCCAGCACGGCCTGACGCCCGATCGGATCATCGCCGCCGCCTGCACCCTGGTCGGCGCGGTCTATGGCGCGGGTTATCTGCTGGCGGCCGTGAAACCGGGCGGCTGGATGAAGCCGCTGGAGCGGACCAATGTCGCTGCGGCGGTCCTGTCGGTTATGGTCATCCTGGCCCTGTTCAGCCCATTGGCCGATCCCGCCCGCCTCTCGGTGAAGGATCAGGTCGCCCGCTTGCAGCGGGGGGCGGTGTCCGCTGACACGTTCGACTATGACTTCCTGCGATTCGAGAGCGGCAAGGCCGGCGAGGCCGCGTTGCGACGTCTGGCCGCCTCAACCGATCCTCGCATCGCGCGGAACGCCCGCGCCGCCCAGGCTCGCCCGTGGCCATCCGGCGATACCGAGCAGGGACGGCAAGCGCGCAAGGCCGCCATCCGCCTGAAGGCCGCCGGTGGCCAATCCGTCCCCGCCAGCTTCGTCGATCAGTTGGACGCGCAGGTGGATGCGCTGTTCAGTTGCAATGCGGAAGCCCCCTGCGTCGTGCGATCAATGGACCTGAACGACGATGGACGAACCGATCTGCTGGTCGCCACGGCTCGTGAAATCGTCGCCTTCGATCAGGACGCCCAGGGCCAATGGCGCGTGACGGGCCGATACGGCTTCACCTGCGGGCGCAATGCCGAGCGGATGAACGAGGGCCTGTCGAAGGGCGTCGCGACGGCGCCGGCGGCCCTGCCCGACCTGGTCGTCGATGGCCAGAGATTGCGCGCCAGCCCCGAGGTGCAATGCGACGCGACAGAGCCGCGTTAACGGGACGCTCACCACGCCGTGTCACCCGATTTTCACCTCGCCATCCTAGGAATCGTCCCGAAACGATCCATCCGTGACGGGTTGGGCGACAGTACAAGGGATTTTCATGGCCAAGACCATTTTGGTCGTTGACGACGATCCGACCCAGCGCCGGTTGATCCAGGCCGTGCTGGAGCGGGACGGCAACGCCGTGGTCCATGCCGCCAGCGGCGGCGAGGCCATCGACCGGATGACGCGGGGCGGCGGCGCCGACCTGATCCTGCTGGACATGGTCATGCCCGAGATGTCGGGGCTGGAATGCCTGGCCGAACTGCGCAGCGCCGGGGTCAACGAGCCGGTCATCGTCCTGACGGCCAACGGCGGCATCGACATGGTGGTCAAGGCCATGCAGGCCGGGGCCCAGGACTTCTTCGTCAAGCCGGTCGGACCCGAACGTCTGCTGGTCGGCGTGCGCAACGCCATGCAGATGAAGCGCCTGACCGCCGAGGTCGGACGCCTGACCAAGCGCGTCCAAGGCCGCACCAGCTTCGACGATATCGTCGGCGACAGCCCGCCGATGCGCATGGTCAAGGCGCTGGGCGCACGGGCCGCTAAATCCTCGATCCCCGTCCTGATCACCGGCGAGAGCGGCGTCGGCAAGGAAGTCATCGCCCGCGCCCTGCACGGCGCCAGCGACCGAGCCGGCAAGCCCTTCGTCGCCGTCAACTGCGGCGCCCTGCCCGCCAATCTGATCGAATCCATCCTGTTCGGGCATGAGAAGGGCGCCTTCACCGGCGCCGTGGACAAGACGCTGGGCAAGTTCCGCGAGGCGGACGGCGGCACCCTGTTCCTGGACGAGATCGGCGAACTGCCGCTGGACATGCAGGTCAAGCTGCTGCGCGCGCTGCAAGAGGGCGAGATCGATCCCGTCGGCGGCAAACGCCCGGTCAAGATCGACGTGCGCATCGTCTCGGCGACCAATCGCGACCCCGCCCAGCAGGTCAAGGACGGCGCCTTCCGCGAGGACCTGTTCTATCGCCTGAACGTCTTCCCGATCGAGGCCCCGTCCTTGCGCGACCGGCGCGAGGACATCGCGCCCCTGGTCGATCACTTCATCGCCCGTTTCAACGCCGAGGAGGGCAAGCGGATCGCCGGATGCGCGCCCGAGACCCTGGCTCTGCTGCAAGGGTTTGATTGGCCCGGAAACGTGCGACAGCTGGAAAATGCGGTGTTCCGCGCCATCGTCCTGGCCGATGCGCCCTTCCTTCAGCCGCACGATTTCCCCGCAATTTCGGGCGTCGCCGCGCCCATGCCCGACGCCCACCCCCTGCAGGCCGCAACAGCCGCCGGCGCCCAGACCGACGCCGCCGCGCAGGTCGATCAGCCGATCCGCATCCTGGACGAGCGCGGCCATCTGCGCACGCTGGAAGACATCGAACGCGACCTGATTCAGCACGCCATCGAGGTCTATGCCGGTCATATGAGCGAGATCGCGCGCCGCCTCGGCATCGGCCGTTCGACCCTGTATCGCAAGGTCCGCGAACAGGGGCTGGAAGGTCAGCTGAAGGAGGCGGGCTGAGGGTCACCCTCTCCTCCCACATCGTGGGGAGGTGGCGCGGCGCTCCTTAGCGCCGTGACGGAGGGGCTCTTCGCCGCATCATAGCGCCTTTGGAGATTCGAGAGCCCCTCCACCGCTGTGCGGTCCGGCTCCCCACAAGTGGGGAGGAGACGATCACTCCGGCTTCTTCCTGCCCCAACGCCGTTTCGGCTCTTCGCCATTGGCCTTGGCGGTTATCTCTTTCAGCTTGCGGCCCTGCATGGCCGAGAGGGCTTGGCCCGGTGCGCCCTTTTCGGGGTCGGCGAAGGCGCGGCCATGGGTTTTCACGCGCTCGCTGACCGAATCGATGAACTCGCCTTCCCATTCGGACAGGGAAACGCCCGCCTTATCCGCCGCACGGCGAGCGCGCTTTAAGGCATTCAACGCAGCGCGCTTAGCCGCCTCGCGCTGCTGATCCCAAGGGCTCAGCAGCTTCTCTTTTTTGGCGCTACCGCCCTTTGGGCTGCTTGAGCGCAGGCTTGAACGCGATTTGGATGCGCCATCGCCTTTCAGGCCGCCCGATCGCGACAGCCCGCCTCCTGGCTTGAAGGGGGTGCGCTTCAAGCCGGATCAGCCTCAGATCTCGCCGAGCGCCGACAGATAAAGGTCCAGGATGGCGTCCTCTTCCTGACGCTTGGCCTTGTCCTGCTTTCTGATACGGATGACCTTACGCAGAATTTTGACGTCGTAGCCCTCGCCCTTGGCTTCGGCGAAGACCTCCTTCATGTCGGTCATGACGGCCTGCTTGTCCTCTTCGAGACGCTCAAGGCGCTCGATGATGGTGCGAAGGCGGCCCTGCGCCGTGGCGGTGAGAACGTCGGAACCACCGTCAAACGAGGCGTCGTCAGCCATGGGGAATACTCCAGAAATCAGGCGCGGACGCTAACCCTGCGGACAGGCGCGCGACAACCGCGAACACGAAAAAGGCCGCGGACAGAAATCCGCAGCCTGTGGATCGTCATCTTTCAAGCGCGCTATCGCCCTTCGGGCTGCCTGAGCGCGATCCAGCGTGCGCACGCCGCCGAAGCGGCGCGCAGCGAACGCTGCTTAGCCCTGCTTCGCCTTGAAGCGCGGGTCGGTCTTGTTGATGACGAAGACGACGCCCTTGCGACGCACGACCTTGCAGTCGCGGTGGCGGGTCTTCAGCGACTTGAGCGAGCTACGGACCTTCATGGTCGGACGTCCTGAAAGAAACCAATAAGAAAGCCGCTGACCCGGTCGGATCGCGGCGGAGGCGGTCGTATAGAGAGAGGGGTTCGGAAGGTCAAGCCGCCAAAGGCCGAAACCGCAGAAAACCCAGTCCCTGTCTGGCCCGAAGGACGCACCGGCCTCTCGTGCTCAAGTAACGCAAAGCGCGATAGCACGACAAAAAACTATGGAGGCCTGACCTCCGAGTCGAACGGAGGGTTTACGGGGTTGCACGCCCGCCGCGTCGCCGCTCCGCCATCAGGCCGTCAGAGCTGGTGCGTCATTACGACACACACGCATAAGGCGTCCAATACAAAGGTGGTTAACGGCGCGCCTTACACCCGAGTGGGGAATGGTCAGGCAACGCATTCGCGCGGCGCGCGCTTTAGGGCGTCGAAATGGCCGTTCGCGCGGATGTCATTTCGTGTCTGACCCCGGGGGCTCTAGTTTGAATCTCATGCGCTTTTCCTACCGCCTTCTCCTGATCGGCTGCGTCTCGGCCTGCGCGCCCATGCTGCCCGAGCCGCAGGTGAACCTGCCGACGTCCCAGCCTCAGCCCCAGGCGGGCGCGCCGGTCACGACGCCGGCCCCCGCCCCTCAGACGCCGCCGTTGGCCGCCTATGACCAGCAGGGTTTCGAGGGCTGGAAACAGGGCTTCCTCGCGCGCAAGGGCGGCGCTCGCCGCGCCGACTACGCCCGGGAACTGGAGGGGCTGACGCCCGATCCGACGGTGATCCGCCTGGATCGCAACCAGCCTGAATTCTCCAAACCCGCCGGCGCCTATGTTCAGAATGCGGTGACCCCGGTCCGAATCGCCCAGGCCAAACAGCGCATCGACCGGGTTCCGTGGTCGGTGGTTCAACGCTTCGGCGTGCCCAGCGAAATCCTGGTCGGCGTCTGGGCCCAGGAGAGCGCCTTCGGTCAGGTGCAGGGCGACTATGACGTGATCCGCTCGCTGGCGACCCTGGCCTATGACGGTCGCAGACGCGATTGGGCCGAGGGGCAGCTGAAGGACGCGCTGGACATCGTCGTGGACGGCCGGCGCGAGCGCGCGGGCCTGAAGGGCAGCTGGGCCGGGGCCATGGGCCAGACCCAGTTCATGCCCGACAACTATCTGCGCCTGGGCGTGGACCAGGACGGCGACGGCAAGGTCGACATCTGGCGCGACGACGCCGACGCCCTGGCGTCGGCAGCCAACCTGCTGGCCCAGGCCGGGTGGAAGCGCGGTCAGGGCTGGGGCTATGAAGTCACCCTGCCCTCGGGCTTCGACTATGCCGAGGCGGAAGGCCCGAAGCACAACTGGGCCTATTGGGCGGCCAAGGGCGTGCGCTTGGCGCAAGGCGGCACCCCGAACGGCGCCGAGGCGCTGGAAGAGGCGACCATCCTGCTGCCCCAAGGCGCCGACGGTCCGGCCTTCCTGGCCCTGCCGAACCACTATGTGATCCGCCGCTACAACAACTCGGTGTCCTACGCCCTGGCGATCGGCCTGACGGCGGACGGGATCATGGGCAAGCCGGGGCTGACCAAGGCCTGGCCCAACGATCCGTCGATGACGCGCGATCAGCGTATCGGGGCGCAGCGCGCCCTGACGCAGCTGGGTTACGACACCCAGGGCGTGGACGGCGTGATCGGCTCCAACACCCGCGCGGCCCTGCGTCGCTGGCAGATCGCCAACGGCCGGATCGCCGACGGCTATCTGACGCCGGCGCTGGCGGACGAACTGATCCGCCGGACGAACTGAGGGCTTAGAGTCGGGCATGGTTCGCCGCTCCTGCCTTTTATCGGGCGGAGGGATGGAGGGCTGGGCGGAGCGCCGGGCCTTCGCCCGGAGTGTGAGTTTTTAAGTACCGTTTCGACGAAGGGTATGACGCTCCGCGCGGAAGGTTGGCCTGCAAGCTCGGGGCGCCGAGCGGTGGCGGTCTTATCGCCTAACCCCATAAGCCTGCGACGGGCGGGTCGGAGCAGCGATCCCCGATCCCCGGTGCGGCCGAGTATCCCCCTCGACCCTGCGACGCGGCTGCGGACGCCGGGGCGATTCCCCGACCGATCAGCCCCGGCGCCGCGATGGGATTTCACCATCGCCCCCGTTCCCTCCGCTCTCGCCGCCGCAAGGTCGCAGGCCAGGCGAGCCCTCCATGCGACGAGACGGGTGCATTATGGGGCCGTTTGACCCCGTGGATGGGAAACGGGGGACATAAATCGGCAAGCGGTTGAAATCGCTGCGGATGGACCAGCGGCATTGCGATGGCTGCGGCGGTGATCCCATCCATCGTCATCCTCCGGCGCGAAGCGACCGGGGGACCCAGCGGCGCGCGAGAGCGCGAACCTGTCGCGGACTCGCTGACAGCCGTGCGGCGGAAACATCGCCTCCGGCGCCGCTGGGTCCCCCGGTCTGCGCCGCAAGCGGCTTGCCGGAGGATGACGAAGAGGGAGGCGCGACTGCTTTCTCAGCTTGAGAGAGAATAGCCTGCTTACCCTTTCACGCGCCAGGTGGCGCCGTCGGGGCCGTCCATGACGACGACGTTCAGGGCGTTCAGGCGGTCGCGGATGCGGTCGGCCTCGGGCCAGTCCTTTGCGGCGCGGGCCTTGGCGCGTTGGTCGAGCAGGGCCTCGACCTCCACCTTCAGGGCGGGATCGCCGCCCTCGAACCAGGCGTCCGGCGTCAGAGACAGCACCCCCAACAACCCGGCCGCTTCCTTCAGGCTCCAGCGGGCCATGGCGAGGTCATTGATATCGGCCTCGGCGTCGTTCAGCAGTTCGCGCAGAGCGTTCCCCAGCCCGAACAGCAGGGCGATGGCGCCCGGCGTGTTGAGGTCGTCCTCAAGCGCGTCCAGCACCGGATCCAGGGCGTTCTCGGCCAGTTCTCTCTCGGCCTCGTCCAGCGTGTCCTCGTCGAAATCGCTCAGGGCCGCATCGGCGTCGCGCAGGACGCCGTATAGCCGGTCCAGGTTCTTGCGGCTCTGGTCCAACAGCCCCTGGTTCCAGTCCAGCGGCTGGCGGTAGTGGGCCGACAGAAGCGCCCAGCGGACGACCTCGCCCGGCACGGCCTGCACCAGATCGTGCAGCAGCAGGACGTTGCCGATCGACTTGGACATCTTCTCGGCGTCCACGGTCAGGAAGCCGTTGTGCATCCAGTAACGGGCGTATTCGTCGTGGGCCTGATCGCCATGGGCATGGCCGTGGGCGCAGACGCCCTGCGCGATCTCATTCTCATGGTGGGGGAAGACCAGGTCGATGCCGCCGCCGTGGATGTCGATGGGCAGACCCAGGGTCTTTTCGATCATGGCCGAGCATTCGATGTGCCAGCCAGGACGTCCCTCGCCCCACGGCGACGGCCAGGACGGCTCGTCCGCCTTGGACGGCTTCCACAGGACGAAGTCGTGCGGGTTCTTCTTGTAGGGCGCGACCTCGACGCGGGCGCCGGCGATCATGTCGTCCAGGTTGCGGCCCGACAGGGCGCCGTAGGCCTTGTAGGACGAGACGTCGAACAGCACGTGGCCTTCAGCCGCATAGGCGCAGCCGGCGTCGACGATGGCCTGTATCTGATCGACGATGGCCGGGATGTAGTCGGTGACGTGGGGCGCGATATCGGGCGGCGAGACGTTCAGCAGGCCCATGTCGGCCAGATAGGCGGCTTCATAGCGGGCCGTGACCTCGCCGATCGGCACGCCTTCGCGCGCGGCCTTCTGATTGATCTTGTCGTCCACGTCGGTGACGTTGCGGGCGTAGATCACGTGGTCGGCGCCATACGTTCGGCGCAGCAGCCGCACCAGGACGTCGAACACCACCGGCGGACGCGCATTGCCGATGTGGGCGTAGTCATAGACCGTCGGGCCGCAGACATAGAGGGTCACACGATCCTTGTTCCGGGGCTCGAACAGGCGCTTTTCACGGCGCAGGGTATCGTGGATGTGCAGCGGCATGGATCAGTCTTCAGCGGGTTTTCTTGCGGGACGCACGGTCTGTCCCATATAGCGGCCTGATATACAGTCCCGACGGATTGTAGAAGGTAAACCGGGCGACCGCCCGCCCCGGCCGGAAATCGAGTTCATGAGCGTCACCCCCGCCAAGCCCGTCCTCGTCAGCGATGCTGCCGTGCAACGCCCGTCGCGCGAACAGGCGCTGGAGGCCGTGCGCACCCTGATCGCCTGGGCCGGCGACAATCCGAACCGTCCCGGGCTGATCGACACGCCCAAGCGGGTGGTGGACGCTTACGGCGAATGGTTCGACGGCTATGACGCCGATGCAGGCAAGGAACTGAGCCGCACCTTCGAGGACGTGACCGGCTATGACGACATGGTCATCCTGCGCGACATCGAGGTCGAGAGCCACTGCGAGCACCACTTGGCCCCGTTCCTCGGCAAGGCTTATGTCGCCTATCTGCCCGGCGAGAAGGTGGTCGGCATCTCCAAGCTGGCGCGGGTCGTCGAGATCTATGCGCGGCGCCTGCAGAACCAGGAAACCCTGACCAACGACATCATCGACGCCATCGAATCGCACCTGCAGCCGCGCGGCGTGGCGGTGCTGGTGGACGCCGAGCATCAGTGCATGACCACGCGCGGCGTGCATCATCGGCACGTTTCGACCATCACGACCCGCTTCACCGGCGCATTCAAGGACGATCCTGCCCTGGCGGACCGTTTTTTGAAGCTGGCCAAGGCGTGAAGGCCGAACTGACGTCCCTCTGTCGTGTATAATTGGCGTTCGGGAACGGCAGATCGTTTAGAACCGCTTTACAAGCCCGCATCGGGACGCCAAGAACCGATCAAGCCTTCGGGCGATCCATAGGGAAATGTCGGCGCGGAACGCAGCCGGCGAGTAACGGAGACGATGCATGGCTGCCAAGCTCGGTGGTTCCGGCGGGGACAAGCACACGATCGAACAGACGGCGGATATCAACATCACGCCGTTCATCGACATTCTGCTGGTGCTCATGATCATCTTCATGGTCGCCGCGCCGATGGCGACCGTGTCGATCCGTCTGGACCTGCCGCCCGCACAGCCGCCCACCAATCCGACCGAAGAGAAGGAGCCGGTGTACATCACCATCCAGGAAAACGGTCAGCTGTTCCTGTCGGACAAGCAAACCTCGATCGACAACCTGGCCACTGACGTCTGCACCGCCCTGGGCGGCGGCGCCTGCCAGGAAGAGCGCGTCTTCGTCCGCGCCCAGCCGGAAGTGAAGTACTCGCAGTTCATGGAAGTCATGAACAAGATGCAGGAGAACGGCTTCTTCAAAGTCGGCCTGCTGAACGAAGACATCGAATAGGACCTTCGTCCTTTCCAGGATTTGGGCCGCGTTCCGAAAGGGACGCGGCCTTTTTCTTTGCCGCAAGGCTTGCCGGATCGATCGACTGCACCCTTGATGCCGCATCGGTTGTTCGAGGAGTCCGCCCATGCGTCGTCGCACCTTCCTGTCCGCCCTGCCTGCCGGCGCGCTGGCGGCGACCGCAGCCCAGGCCCGGCAGGCCTCTCCCGCCGCCAAGCCGACCAAGGCGGCGCCCGCTCCCGCTCGCCCGGCTGACCCCTATGCCGGCGTCGGCATCGGCGACCGGATTTCGGGACCGAAGTTCATGGGACGCTCGACCGTCTGGGGCGCGAACGGGGCGGCGGCGACGGCGCATCCGGCGGCCAGCCTGATCGGCATCGACACCCTAAGACGCGGCGGATCGGCCATCGATGCGGCCATCGCCATCAATGCGGCCCTGGGCTTTCTGGAGCCGGTCGCCAACGGCATCGGCGGCGACGCCTATTGCATGCTGTGGGACCCTAAACAGAAGAAGGTCGTCGGGCTGAACGGATCGGGCGCCAGTCCGCGGGGCCTCAGCCTGGAGATCGCGCGATCAAAGGCCATCGACGGCTATCTGCCCCGCTATGGCGCGGTGACGGTCAATGTGCCGGGCACGGTGGACGCCTGGTGGAGCGCGCACCAGCGGTACGGCAAGCTGCCGTGGAAAGAGGTGCTGCTGCCCGTCGCCGAACTGTGCGAACAGGGTGTGCCCGTGCCCCAGGTCATCGCCTACTATCTGGAACGCAACATGGCTGCGTTTGATCGGGGCCAGATCCCGATCGAGGAAAACGAGAACCGAAAGCGCATCTGGGCCGCCGGCGGCGCGACGCCGAAAGTGGGCGAGATTTTCGCCAACCCCTATCTGGGCAAGACGCTGCGGATGATCGCAGAGGGCGGGCGCGACGCCTTCTACAACGGCCCCATCGCCGATCAGATCGAGGCCTATTTCAAGCGGATCGGCGGCTGGATGACCCGCGCCGACCTGGCCGCCCATCATACCGAATGGGTCGAGCCGATCCGGACCAACTATCGCGGGGTCGATGTCTTCGGCCTGGGTCCGAACACGCAGGGGCTGAGCACCAACCAGATCCTGAACATCTGCGAACAGTTCGACCTGAAATCCATGGGCTTCCAGTCCGCCGCCTCGCTGCACGTCCAGGCCGAGGCCAAGCGGCTGGCGTTCGAGGACCGGGCGCGCTGGTTCGCCGACGACCGATTCTCCAAGACGCCGGTCGAATGGCTGAACTCCAAGGCCTATGCGGCCGAGCGCGCCAAGCTGATCCGGCCCGATCGGGTCATGGACCGCGTCATGCCGGGCGATGCGCCGCACCACGGCGACACCACCTATTTCAGCGTCGCCGACGCCGACGGGATGATGGTCAGCTGGATCCAGTCCAACTATCGCGGCATGGGTTCGGGCCTGGCGCCCGACAACGGCTCCGAACCGCTGGGCTTCATGTTTCAGGACCGTGGCGAGCTGTTCGCCCTGACCGACGGCCATCCGAATATCTATGCGCCCGGCAAGCGCCCGTTCCAGACCATCATCCCCGGCTTTGCGGTCAAGGACGGCGAGCCGTGGATGGCGTTCGGCGTCATGGGCGGCGCCATGCAGCCCCAGGGCCAGGCCCAGATCATCATCAACATGGTCGATTACGGGCTGGAGCCCCAGGCGGCGGGCGACGCCCCGCGCTGGCAACACTATGGCTCGTCCGAACCGACCGGCCAGCCGCAGGAAGGAACCGGCGTGCTGCATCTGGAAAGCGGCGTGCCCGAGGCGACTAAGGCCCAGCTGCGCGCCATGGGCTGGACGCTGGGCGAACCCGACGGCGGCTTCGGCGGCTATCAGAACGTCATGAAACAGATGAACCCCGGCGGGCGCTGGACCTATGGCGCGGCGACCGAGATGCGCAAGGACGGGATCGCGCTGGCTTATTGAAGTTGGCTGACTGAGGTTGACCGACCGATGACCCACGACGAGGTCCGGGCCCTTCTGCTGTCGTTTCCCGGCGTGGAGGACGGCGTGTCCTATGGCGAGCCGTCGTTCAAGGTGGCGGGCAAGTTCTTCACCTGGATGCGCCCGGCGCTGGACGACAGCATCGTGGTGCATCTGGACAATCGGGATGAGCGCGAACTGCTGATCGAAATGGACCCGGCGACCTTTCATTTCACCGACCACTATCGCGACCATCCCATTGTCCTGGCCCGCATCGCCAGCGTCGATCCCGTCTGGCTGAGGGCCGCGCTTGAGAAGCGATGGCGTCGGATCGCGCCGAAAAAGCTGTCCAAGGCGCATCCGGACCTTACCGGAGCGGGGTCGGGCGCCTAACTACGCCCCTCAAGCGGACCCAGCCCAAGGAGCGCCCCATGGCTTACGGCGACCAACCCACGATCACCGTCGACGGTATCGAAATCCCCCTGCTCGGCTTCGGCACCTGGCAGCTGGAGCCGGAAGATGCGCGGCGCATGGTCGCTGAGGCGCTGCGGATCGGATATCGCCACATCGATACGGCCTGGATCTATAAGAATGAGAAGGCGGTCGGCGAAGGCATCCGGGACGTTGTCGATTCTGGGGGCGTGGCGCGCGAGGACATCTTCCTGACCACCAAGATCTGGGTCGAGCATTTCACCCACGACGCCCTGCTGAAACAGGCCAGGGAATCGGCCGACAGCCTGGGCATGACGCCGGACCTGCTGCTGCTGCACTGGCCCAAGACGACGCCGACGTTCGAAGAGACGCTGGGCGCCCTGAACGAGGCCAAGGACCAGGGCCTGACCAAGTCGATCGGCCTGTCCAACTTCCCTTCCAAGGAGTTCCGCCAGGCGCAGAGCCTGTCCAAGGCGCGGCTGCTGACCGATCAGGTCGAGCATCACCCCTATCTGGGCGTTGATCAGCTGGTCGCCACCGCGGCCGAGCTGGGATCGTCGATCACCGCCTGGTCGCCGCTGGCGCAGGGCAAGATCGCCGACGACGCCACGATCAGCGAGATCGCCGGCGCGCACGGCAAGACCAACGGCCAGATCACCTTGCGCTGGCTGATCCAGCACGGGATTATCGCCATCCCGCGCACGACCAAGGAAAGCCGCGCGCGCGAGAACTTCGACATCTTCGACTTCGCCCTGACGGACGAGGAGATGCAGCGGATGGACGCGCTGGATCGCGGCGAACGGCTGGGCGACTGGCTGGACCCGGCGTTCGAATGGGACAAGACTGCCGCCTGACCGACACGGGAGGCGCCGGTGTTTCGCAAGCGGGACCAGCCCAGGCTGTGGCGCGCGACGTTCGCCGTCGTGGGCTGGACCGCGCTGGCGCTTCAATATCTGCTGATGATCGCGCCGACCCAGGGCTGGACCGTGCTCGAACGGACGATCAACTACTTCAGCTTCTTCACGATCCTGACCAACATCCTGGTCGCCCTGGCCTTCACCGGGCCGCTGCTGGGCGAAGGATCGCGGCTGGCCCGCTGGTCCGCCAGCGAAGGTGTCAGGGCGGCCGTCGCCATGTACATCGTGGTGGTCGGGGTAGTGTATCACTTCCTGCTGCATCCCTATTGGAACCCGACCGGCTGGTCCTTGGTGGTCAATCTGGTGCTGCACTACGTCATGCCGGCCGCCTTAGTGCTGGACTGGCTGTGGTTCAGCCCCAAAGGGCGGCTGCGCTGGATCGATCCAGCGAAATGGCTGGCGTTTCCGATCGTCTACGGCGGCTGGACCCTGGTTCATGGACTGGCGACGCGCTGGTGGCCCTATGGCTTCGTCAATGTGGATCAGCTGGGGCTGGTCCGGGTCGTGGTGATTTTCGGCGTGCTGCTGGTGTTTTTCCTGCTGATCGGCCTGGTGCTGGTGGGCCTGGATCGGGTGTTCGGTCGCGCGGCGCGTGACAGTTCGGCTCCGGCGCTCTAGGCATCCTCAACATCGCTCATCCCCGCGAAAGCGGGGACCCAGTTCTTTTGCGTGGCAGAGTGTCGGGGATTGAGGACTGCACCACGGTCCGGATGCCAGAACGCCCCAAAACGCTGGGTCCCCGCTTTCGCGGGGATGAGCGGAATGGAAAAGACCGGACGCTTCATGGCCTACAAATCCCTGCGTGACTTCATCGACCAGCTGGAAGCCAAGGGCGAGCTGGTGCGGGTGTCCGAACCCGTCTCCACAGTGCTGGAGATGACCGAGATCCAGACCCGCCTGCTGAGGAACGGCGGACCGGCGGTGCTGTTCGAAAAGCCGGTCATGCCGGACGGTACGATCAGCCCCATCCCCTGCCTGGCCAATCTGTTCGGCACGGTGAAGCGGGTCGCCATGGGGGTGACGCTGGAGGGCAAGGACCGCACCACGGCGGGCGAACTGCGCGAGGTCGGGGAACTGCTGGCCTTCCTGAGAAACCCAACGCCGCCGCGCGGTCTGGGCGACGCGATGGAGATGCTGCCGCTGATGCAGACCGTCCTGTCGATGCGGCCCAAGACGGTGAAGAAGGCGCCGGTGCAGGAGGTGGTGCTGAAGGGCGACCAGATCGACCTGACCGCCCTGCCCGTCCAATCATGCTGGCCCGGCGAGCCGGCGCCCCTGATCACCTGGGGCCTGGTCGTGACAAAGGGGCCGAGCGACGACCGCGAAGACGACTTCAACCTGGGCATCTATCGGATGCAGGTGCTGGGCAAGGACAGGGCCATCATGCGCTGGCTGGCGCACCGTGGCGGGGCGCAACACTATGCCCGGCACAAGAAGGCCCGGCCCAAGGAGCCGCTGCCCTGCGCCGTCGTGCTGGGCGCCGATCCGGGGACCATCCTGGCGGCGGTGACGCCGGTGCCGGACACCCTGTCGGAGTACCAGTTCGCCGGCCTTATGCGGGGCGCCAAGGCCGAGCTTGTGCCCTGCAAGACCGTGCCGCTGATGGTCCCGGCCCAGGCCGAGATCGTGCTGGAGGGCCATGTCCTGCTGGACGAGTTCGAGGACGAGGGTCCGTATGGCGACCACACCGGCTATTACAACTCGGTCGAGAAGTTCCCGGTCTTCAAGGTCAGCGCGATCACCATGCGCCGCGACCCCATCTATCTGACCACCTTCACCGGCCGGCCGCCGGACGAGCCGAGCGTGCTGGGCGAGGCGCTGAACGAGGTCTTTATTCCCCTGCTGCGCCAGCAATTTCCGGAGATCACGGACTTCTGGCTGCCGCCCGAGGGCTGCAGCTACCGGATCGCGGTGGTGTCGATGAAGAAGGCCTATCCGGGCCACGCCAAACGCGTGATGCTGGGCGTCTGGAGCTATCTGCGCCAGTTCATGTACACCAAATGGGTCATCGTCGTGGACGACGACATCGACGCCCGCGACTGGAAGGACGTCATGTGGGCCATCTCGACCAAGATGGACCCGGCGCGCGACATCACCGTGATCGAGTCGACGCCCATCGACTATCTGGACTTCGCCAGCCCCGAAAGCGGCCTGGGCTCCAAGATCGGCCTGGACGCCACCGACAAATGGCCGCCCGAGACCAAGCGCGAATGGGGCGAGGAGATTCGCATGGACGCGGCGGTCGTCGAACGGGTCAACGACCTGTGGGGCCGTCTCGGCCTGCCGGGTGACGGGACGCCGATCTGGAAATAAGCTTGGCTTTTGGTGACGCCGGGGGGCGATGTGAGCGCGTTTGAGTTCTTCTTCAGCTTTTACGGCCTGCTGTTGGGCCTGTCCGTGGCCGAACTGGTCGGCGGGTTCGCGCGGGTGCTGCATGAGAAGAAGCGGATCCGGTTCGGTTGGCTGACGCCGATGCTGGCCCTGTTCGTGGCCATCGACATCGCCACCTTCTGGAACCAGGCCTGGGTCATCTTCCGCGGGGCGCCGTTCAACACCTTCGTGCTGCTGATCTCACTGGCCATCGCCGCAACCTTCTACGTCGCCGCCAGCGTGACCTTCCCGCGCGTTTCAGCCGAGGGCGGCGACCAAAAGATCGATCTGGACGCGCATTTCTGGTCGCATCGGCGACTGGTGTTCGGCTGCATCCTGGCGGCCAATCTGATCGTGGCGGTGATTGTGATCATCCTGGCCCAGCTCAATCCCGGCTTCGCCAGGATCGCCGACTCGGTGCGGTTGTGGGTCGGGGTCGCCATCTTCGTGATCGGCACGGCGACGGCGGCGTTCGCGCCGTGGCGCCGGGTTGCGGTCGGCGCCCTGGTCGTCGTTCTGGTCTACAGTCTCTGGCAGATGGGGAACGCGGCGGCCCTGCTGCTCAAGGCCGGAGGCTGGGCGCCCGTCCTGGGCGGCGGCGGTTGAAACCTTGTCAGGGCCGCGCAATCGGCTCACGAAAGGCCATGCAGTCCCCTCTTCTGGTTTCGGCGCTGGTCGCCGCCCTTGCCTGTAGCGTGAGCCCCGCCATGTCCCAGACGCTTCCCAACACCGCCCCGTGGGATCAAGCCTTCCTGCCGCCCGCCCCCGCCTGGGACGGCGCATCCAAGGCCTTGCTGCGCGATGCGGCTGATCCGTGGGCTACGGCGTTCGAGGCCGATCCGGGCCATGACTTCAGCCCCAACTATATCGACACGCGCGCCTGGTTCGATCGTCTGGACGCCGCCAGCGACCTGATCCGCATCGAACAGTTCGGCGTCTCGCCCGAGGGCCGACCCATCTATGCGGTGATCGCTTCCAAGGACGGGACCGCCTTCGATCCCGCAAAGCCGGTGCTGATGATCCAGGCCGGCATCCACCCCGGCGAGATCGACGGCAAGGACGCGGGCATGATGCTGCTGCGCGACATCGCCTTCTATGGGAAGGACGCCCTGCTGGACCGGGTCAACCTGATCCTGATCCCGATCCTGAGCGTGGACGGCCATGAGCGCTCCGGACCCTATTCCCGCCCCAACCAGCGGGGCCCGCGCATCCAGGGCTGGCGCAATACGGCGACCAACCAGAACCTGAACCGCGACTATCTGAAGCTGGACCAGCCCGAGATGCGGGCCGTGCGCGGCCTGATCCTGAAATACCGGCCGGACCTCTATGTGGACGTCCACGTCACCGACGGCATGGATTACCAGTACGACGTCACCTACGGCTTCAACGGCGAGGACGGGACCTTCAGCCGCTCGCCGAACGTCTCGGCCTGGCTGGATTCGGTCTTCAAGCCGGCCATGAACGCCGCCCTGGAACGCGAGGGTCATATTCCCGGCGAGTTGGTGTTCGGCATCGACGACGATGAACCCAGGAAGGGCCTGTCGGACGGCGGCCTGGGCGAGCGGTTCTCGAACGGTTGGGGCGCGGCCGCCCATGTGCCGACGATCCTGATCGAGAACCACAGCCTGAAACCGCATGAGCAGCGGGTGCTGGGCACCTATGTCTTCATCGAGGCGGCGATGCGTCTGCTGGCCGATCAGGGCGCCGGTCTTCGCGCCGCGACGGATCAGGACAAGGCCCTGCGTCCGGCGCAGATCCCCGCCAACTTCGAGGCCGACGAGACGCCATCGTCCACGCGCCCGTTCAAGGGCATGCTGTACGAGATGTATGACAGTCCCGCCTCGGGTCGGAAGGAGATCCGCTGGCTGGGCCAACCTGACCCCGAACTGTGGCAAATGCCCTTCTATGGCTCCAGGCCGACGCTGACCCTGACGCGACCGACGGCCTATTGGGTGCCGGGCTATCGCACCGACATCATCGAGCGGCTGAAGACGCACGGGATCGAAATGGAGACGGTCGAGGCTGCGCGCACCGTGAACCTGTCGATGCTGCGCCTGGTCGAGCCCAAGCTGGCGACCCGCGCCAATGAAGGTCACGTGCCGGCGTCGGTGAAGACGGTGGAGGTCGAGAAGCGCGACTGGACGTATCCGATCGGCTCGGTGCGCGTGCCGACGGATCAGCCGCTGGGCGACATCGTCGTGCTGCTGCTGGAGCCGCAATCCAGCGAAAGCTTCTTCGCCTGGGGCATGTTCCCCGAGGTGATGAGCCGCGTCGAATATATCGAGGCCTACGCCATCGCCCCGCTTGCGGACAAGATGATGGCGGCGGACCCGGCGTTGAAGGCCGAGTTCGAGGCCAAGGTGGCGGCCGACGCCACGTTCGCCGCCGATCCGCAGGCGCGTCTGGCCTGGTTCTATGAGCGCACGCCCTTCTATGACGACCACTATCTGCTCTACCCCGTCGGGCGCGAGGACTGATCGATGACCACGCCGCTGATGTACGCCGTCCAGGCCGCCGCCCTGTGGAGCGGCCTGCTGATCCTGATGATGCTGGTGCTGTCGGGCATCGTGGTCAGCGGGCGACGCAAACACATGGTGTCATTCGGCGACGGCGGGAACGCGGACCTGATGGCCGCCAGCCGCGCCTTCGGCAATCTGGTGGAATATGCGACGCCGGGCATGATCGCCATGCTGCTGCTGGCCGCCGTCGGCGCGCCGGCCTGGATGGTCCATGGGGTCGGCGCGACGCTGTTCGTCGGCCGGGTCGCCCATGCCCTGGGCCTTTTGCTGCAGACCGGGCCGTCGCTGGGTCGCGTCGTCGGCATGCTGCTGACCTGGGTGGCGCTGCTGACGGCCGCTGTGGGCCTGATCGCCTTCGCCGTCGTCTGACGCGGTTGCGGTGCAGCGGGGCGTCCGCCATATCGGGGCATGACTGAAACCCTGGCCGCGCCCGTTTCCACCGATCTTCTCAACGACATCGTCAAGGCCGCGCTGAAGGCCGGCGCCGACGCCGCAGAGGCGGTCAGCGCCGATCGCCGATCCCTGTCGGTCGGGGTGCGCAACGGCAAGCTGGAAGATGTCGAACGCGAGGAATCGCGCGACCTGGGCCTGCGCGTGTTCGTGGGCCAACGGCAGGCGTCCGTTTCGGCCTCGGACCTTTCGCCGGCGACCCAGGCGCGCCTGGTCGAGCGGGCGGTGGCCATGGCGCGCTTGGCGCCGGAAGACCCCCACGCCGGTTTCGCGCCCGAGGAACGGCTGGCGCGCGGCCCGTTCATCGATCTGGATTTGTTCGATCCCAGCGAACGCAGCGCACAAACTCTGGAACAGGTCTCGGCCGACGCCGAGGCCGCGGCCTTGGCGGTGCCCGGCGTGGCGCGATCAGAAGGCGGACACGCCGGCTGGTCGTCTACCCGCTGGCGGCTTGTGACGTCTCACGGTTTCGACGGCGCCTATGAGGGTTCGGCCTTCTCGCTGGGCGTCGGCGTCATCGCCGAAAAGGATGGGGCGATGGAGCGCGGCGGCGAGAGCCGTTCGACCCGCCACCTGTCCGACCTGCCGGGCGCCGACCTGATCGGCCGCACCGCCGGCGAGCGCGCGGTGGCCCGCGTCGGACCGCGCAAGATCGCCTCGACCACCGCGCCCGTGATCTTCGACAACCGGATGGCGGGCCAGATCGTGTCGCCGGCCATCGGCGCCATTTCCGGCCCCTCGATCGCGCGCGGCACCTCCTTCCTGAAGGACCGCATGGGTCAGCGCGTCTTCGCCGAGGGCGTCACCCTGATCGACGATCCGTTCCGCCCGCGCGGCATGGGATCGACCCCGTTCGACGACGAAGGCGCAGCGGTTCAGAAGCGCGCCCTGTTCGACGACGGCGTCCTGACCACCTGGTTGCTGAACAGCGCCTCGGCCCGGCAACTGGGTCTGGAAACCACCGGCCACGCGTCGCGGGGGCTGGCCGGGCCGTCCGGCGTCTCGACGCACAATCTGCATATGGAGCCGGGCGAGCGCGATCTGGCGGGCCTGATGGCCGACGCCGGGACCGGCCTGTTGGTGACGTCGATGTTCGGCCCGTCGCTGAATGGCAACACCGGCGACTGGTCCGCCGGGGTGTCGGGCTTCTGGTTCGAGAACGGCGTGATCGCCTATCCGGTCAGCGAGGTCACGGTCGCGGGCAAGCTGACTGACCTCTATCTGCGGATCGAGCGCGGCTCGGACCTGGAGTTCCGGGGCGGATTCAATGTGCCCAGCCTGATGTTCGACGCGGTGGCCATCGCCGGCAAATGATCGACTTGCACGCCGACCTCGACCTGATCCGCCAGGCGGCCATAGACGCCGGGACGCTGGCCATCGCCGAGCGTGAGGCGGGGCTGAAGATCGAGTCCAAGGTCGGTGGTTCGCCCGTCACCAGCGGCGACCTGAAGGTCGACGCCATGCTGCGGGACAGGCTGCTGTCGGCGCGGCCCGACTACGGCTGGCTGTCAGAGGAGACGGAAGATACGGCCGAGCGTCTGTCGAAACGACGCATCTTCGTGGTCGATCCCATCGACGGCACCGTCGCCTATATGAAGCGGACGCCGTGGTGGTGCGTGCCCATCGCCGTGATCGAGGACGGCGAGGTCGTCGCCGCCGTCATCCATGCGCCCGAGGTGGACGAAACCTATGTGGCGACGCGCGGCGGCGGGGCGCGGCGCAACGGCAAACCCATCCACGCCTCGGATGTCGATACGCTGGAAGACGCCTCGATCCTGGGCGATGCGCGACTGATCGAAGCGCCCTATTTCGCCGACGAACCCTGGCCGTCCATGCGGTTCGAAAAGCGCAACGCCCTGGCCTATCGGATGGCGCTGGTCGCCGCCGGCGCCTTTGACGCCGCCTTGGCCCTGACGCCGAAATGGGACTGGGACGTCGCCGCGGGCTGGCTGATCGCAACCGAAGCCGGCGCCAGGGTCAGCGATCACCACGGGCGGCCATGGGCGTTCAACCGGCCTGATCCGCGTCAGGCCAGCCTAGTCTGCGCGGCGCCGATCATCCAGCCGATGATCGTGCGGCGTTGTAAAAACGTGCCGCTTTCGACCTGAGGCGAGGGCGGAAAAACCCCGGCCCACATTGATCCGAGGGCATTCTCGGCCTATGCCGCGCGCAAACCTCCTCCCCCAAGCCTTCCGGCCCAGCCTTCAGGATTTCCGATGACCGATCAGAACGCCGTCCCGCCGCAACTTCTGCACATCGTGATCGGCGGCGAGCTTCGTCACCTGGGCGAGCCGACCTTCCGCGACCTGTCGCAGGTCGAGTTCGTCGGCGCCTTCGGCAACTATGAAGACGCCAAGAAGGCGTGGAAGGCGCGCGCCCAGGCGACCGTGGACAACGCCCACATGCGCTATTTCATCCTGCACGCCCACAAGCTGATCGATCCGCGCGGCGACGCGGCCTGAGCCGAGGACTGAGTGCGACATCGAGGAGCCGAACCGGCTCCTCGATCCGACGTTTCGATCTGTAGGCGAGGACGACGATGAACCTGGAACCGCAACAGATCTTCCAACTGGTCAGCCTGCTGGCCGTGCTGGCGCTATTCAGCTTCTCGCTGCGCGGCCACATCGACTACGCCCGCTGGTTCAAGCGGTGGGAGGCCGATCGCAAGGCCCGTCGCGACGCCGAACTGGCCGCCGAGGCCCGCGCGAACGGCGAAGGCGGCGACGAGCCGAAAACCGGTCCCTGGGGCTGAAGTCCCCTACTCCCGCCGCAGCAGCTTGTCGGTCAGCAGCGTGCCCCACCAGCCGGCCTTGAACTCGGCGCGGATGGTCTTGGGGTCGTAGTCGGGGCTGTCGACCCAATCGATGAAGCTGATGCCCTTCGGCTCGATCTCGTTGACGTATTTCTCCAGCGTATAGTCCAGCACCCCGGTCAGCCCCTCGCGGGAGTGCAGATATTTCTTGGAGAGCTGCTTCATGGCGACCGAGATCGGCTCGCCCAGGTGGAAGTGGCGATAGAATACCGCCATCATCCCCGCTCGATCCGCGCCGGACTTGCAGTGGATCAGCACCGGATACTGGATCGTCCTGAACAGCTCGCGCGCGCGGTGGATGCGCACCGTCTCGGGCGGATCGCGCGAGTCCAGCGGCGCGTCGATCAGGGTCAGGCCCAGCCGCTCGCAAGCGTCCTTTTCCAGCCAGTAATAGCCCTCGTCCCGCGCGCCGCGCAGGTTGATGACCGTCTTGACGCCCTTCTTTTTCCAATAGGCCAGCTGGCGCGGCGACGGCTGATTGGTTCGCACCAGATCCGGGCCCAGCCAGTGGGCGTTGGAAAAGGCCACGCGCAGAAACGCGTGGTCGGCCAAGAAATAATGCCAATGCGCCCGAAAACGGCCCATCGCGGTCGAGAGGTCGAAGCGCGCCATGCCCGCCAGATAGCGATCCGACGCCGCCGCGTCATCCGATCTCGATCCTGATGCGTTGGAATGTTTGTCGAGACCGGAGAACACCCCGATGAAAACCCTCGCCGCCACCGCCGTCGTCGCCGCCGCCAGCCTGTGGGCCGGCGCGGCCGCCGCCCAGACGCCGCCGCCCGAAGACCCCGCCCTGATCGCCTATCTGCGCGACCGGGCCAAGGAGGCGCTGGACACCAGCCGCTATACGGCCGCGATCACGCCGGACGGGGCCATGACCCTGGTCTATCTGACCGGCCCCAACTGGTGCGGCTCGGGCGGATGCCGGCTGCTGGTGCTGGACCGAACCGGCGAAACTTATCGGTCGGTCGGCGAGATCAGCGTCGCGCGCGCCCCGATCCGGCTCTTGGAGCGACAGACCCATGGCCGACGGGATCTGGGCGTCTATGTCGCGGGCGGCGGAATCACCGAAGGCTATGAGGTCGCCGTGCCGTTTGACGGGCGTCGATACGCGTCCAATCCGACGGTTCCGCCCGCGGTCAGGATCCGGGAAGCGCCCGGCGAAACCCTGATCCGCGCCGACGAGCCGGGCCATGCGCTGGAACCGTCGCCGGACAAGCCTTGACTTGAACGGCGGCTCGGACGACCGAGAGCCGATGACCGTCGCCGCCTCCGAAACCATGCCGCTGCGCGCCCTGCTGGCGCGGATTTGGCGCGACTATCTGTCCAAGCACAAGGGGTCGCTGATCCTGTCGGTCTTGTGCGCGGCGACGACGGGCCTGCTGACGGCGGCGCTGCTGAAGCTGCTGGAGCCGGCCGTCAACGGTCTGTTCCTGGGCGGGACCAAGCCGATCAGCCTGTTCGGCCTGGTGACCTTTCCGGCGGACAAGGCCGTCGTCTGGATTCCGGTCGCCATCCTGACCGTCGCCATTGCGCGGACCCTGGCGGCGCTGGGCCAAGCGGCCCTGGTCAACCGGCTGGGTCACACCATCGTCGGCGACATCCAGATTCGCCTGTTCGGGGCCATGATCCGCGCCGACCTGGCTCGGCTGAGAAGCCAGCATTCGGGCGGTTTCGTCTCCTCCGTCCTGTTCGACGCCAATATGGTGCGCGAGGCCTTCACCTCGGGCGTGGTCAACTACACCCAGAACCTGCTGACCCTGATCGCGGTGCTGATCTACATGGGCTTCATCGACTGGCAGCTTACGATCGTCGTGCTGCTGGGCGTGCCGCTGGTGGCGCTGGTGTTGCGGCGCTTCGGGCGCAAGACGCGCAAGGCCGCCGTCGGCGCCATGGCCGAGACCGAAAACCTGTCGACCGCCCTGATGGAGAACCTGGACGGGGTTCGTCTGATCAAGATCGAGAACCGCGAGGCCGCCGAACAGGACCGCGTCGCCGAGGTGGTCGCCCGTCGCCAGCGCCACGTCATCAAGGGCGCCAACGCCCGCGCCTTCGCCGGCCCGTCCAGCGATCTGGTCGCCTATATCGTCGTCGCCGCCGTCATGGCCTACGCCGGGTGGCGGGCGCAGTCGGGCGACATGACGGTGGGCGGGTTCGCCGCCTTCATCGGCATGCTGCTGGCCGCCGGGCAGGCCCTGCGCCAGGTGACCAACCTGGCCACGGTGATGAGCGAGGGCTTCACCGCCGCGCGCCGCCTGTTCGGCGCCTTGGACATCCAGCCGGAAATCCGTGAGGCGGCGGACGCCGCGCCCCTGGCCGCCGGGCCTGTGGAGGTCGTGCTGAACAATGTCTCCTTCGCCTACGCCGGGACCGATGCGCCGACGCTGGACGGGGTGTCTCTGCGGGTCGCGCCGGGTGAGACGGTGGCGCTGGTCGGACCGTCGGGCGGCGGCAAGAGCACGATCCTGAGCCTGCTGCCGCGCTTCTACGATGTGACCGGCGGGGCGGTGACGATCAACGGCGCGGACGTGCGGGCGCTACGCATCCACGACCTGCGCGACCACATCGCCCTGGTGACGCAGGAACCCTTCCTGTTCGACGACACCATCGCCGCCAACATCGCCTATGGCCGGCCGGGCGCGACACAGGCGCAGATCGAGGACGCCGCGCGGTCCGCCGCCGCCCACGACTTCATCACGGCCTTGCCTGACGGGTATGCGACCCGCGCGGGCGAGGCGGGCCTGCGCCTGTCCGGCGGTCAGCGCCAACGGATCGCCATCGCCCGCGCCTTCGTCAAGGACGCGCCGATCCTGCTGCTGGACGAGGCCACCAGCGCCCTGGACACCGAGAGCGAGGCCCTGGTCCAGGCGGCGCTGGAGCGGCTGATGCAGGGACGCGCCACCCTGATGATCGCCCACCGCCTGTCCACCGTTCGGAACGCCGACCGCATCTATGTGATCGAGGCCGGGCGCGTGGTCGAGGAAGGCTCGCACGACGCCCTGGTCGCCAAGGGCGGCCTGTATTCTCGCCTCGCGCGTCAGCAGTCGCTGGACGGCGCCGCGCCCAGCGTCGAGACGGTCGCATGAGGCCGCTTCGCAACCCGGCGGTCCAGTCGGCCCTGGCCTGGACGCTGGCGAAGTGGATGCAGTTCTGCTTTTCCACCATCCGCTGGACGCACGAAAACCAGCAGGCCGCTGAGGCCGTCTGGGCGCAGGGCGGCGGGGTGCTGTGCGTGTTCTGGCATTCGCGGATCGGCCTGTCGCCGTCATGCTGGCCGCTGGACCGGGCGCAGCCGGCCAAGGCGCTGATCTCCCTTTCGGCCGACGGCGAGTTCATCGCCAAGGCGGTGGCGCGTCAGGGCTTTCCCGCCGTGCGCGGATCCTCGGCCAACAAGGACAAGGCGGAGAAGGCCAAGGGCGGCACCCAGGCGCTGCGTGACGGATTGAAACAGCTGAAGGTCGGCGCCTTGGCCATCACGCCGGACGGGCCGCGCGGCCCGGCCAATGTCATGGCCGAGGGCCTGCCCTTGATGGCGAAGTTGTCAAAGGCGCCGGTGCTGTTCATCGGCATGTCGTGCAATCCCGCGATCCGTCTGGACAGTTGGGACCGGGCCGTGCTGCCCCTGCCCTTCGGCAAGGGCGCCATCGTGTGGGACCGCGCCGACTATCCCGCTGACGCGGACATGGCCGATGTCGTCATCGACTGGACCGCGCGGCTGAACGCCGTGGAGGCGCGGGCCGATGCGATCACGGGCCTGAAGCCGTGAGGACCCAGCCGTGACGCCCTTGCCGCTGATCGCCTATCGGCTGGCGACGCGCGCGCTGGAGCCCCTGGCCCCGCGCCTGCTGGATGCACGCGCCAGGCGGGGCAAGGAAGACCCGGTGCGGGTGGACGAGCGGATGGGCTTCACCCGCACCCCGCGCCCCGCAGGCGATCTGGTCTGGCTGCACGGCGTCAGCGTGGGCGAGAGCCTGTCGCTGCTGCCTGTGGTCGAGCGGCTGACGAAGGCGCGTCCCGACCTGACCGTTCTGGTCACGTCCAGCACCGTGACCTCGGCGCAGATTCTGGCCGAACGACTGCCGGCGGGCGTGATCCACCAGTATGCGCCGGTCGATGCGCCGGGCGTGGTCGAGCGGTTCCTGGACCATTGGCGGCCCAATCTGGCGGTCTTCGTCGAGAGCGAACTGTGGCCCAATCTGTTGCTGGAGGCGCGTCGGCGGGGCGTGAAACTGGCCTTGGTCAGCGCGCGCATCACGGAAAAGACGGTCGAGGGCTGGGCGCGGTTTCAGGCTTCGGCGCGCGCGCTGACCGGCGCCTTTGATCTGGTCCTGCCGCAGGATGCGGTCTCTGCCCAGCGGCTGGAGGGCATGGGCGCGCGGATCGACGGGCTGGTGAACCTGAAACTGTCGGGAGACGCCCTGCCCCACGATCCCGCCGCCTTCAGCCGTTTGAGCGCCGCCATAGGCGACCGGCTGGTGATCGTCGCCGCCAGCACCCATGAGGGCGAAGAGATCGCCATCGTGCGGGCGCTGGATCATTTGAGCGAGCGTGTCTGCCTTATCCTGACGCCACGCCATCCCGAGCGGGGGGCGCACATCGCCCAGGCCCTGCAACGCGACGGCTACGCCTTCGCCATGCGCTCGCAGGGTCAGACGATCGGGCCGGACACCGACATCTATCTGGCCGACACCCTGAACGAGATGGGCCTGTTCCTGCGTCTGGCCGATGTGGTGGTGATGGGCGGCTCGTTCGCGCCCGCCATCGGCCTGCCGCCCGTCGGCGGGCACAATCCGCTGGAGCCCGCGCGGCTGGGCAAGCCGACGATCACGGGGCCGGATGCGTCCAACTGGGCGCCGGTGACGGCGGCCCTAGTCGAGGCGGGGGGCCTGGCCCTGGTTCAGGCGCCGTCCGACCTGCCCGGCGTGATCGAGCCCCTGCTGGAAGACCTGAACGCGGCCAAGGCCATGGGCGAACGCGGGCGTCGCGCGGCGGTCGAGGCTGGAGGCGGGCTGGAGCGACTGTGGGCGCTGCTATCGCCGCTAATGCCGCAGAGGCAGGGCCGGCGATGAAGCTGAATACGCCGCGCTGGTGGTATGTGCGCGACAGCAACCACGTCCGGATGACGCGCACGGCGCTGAAACCGCTGGGCTGGGTCTGGGCCGCCGTGACAGCGCGTCGGATTGCCAAGGCGGTCCCGGTCGACCCCGGCTGCGCGGTCATCTCGGTCGGCAATTTGACGGTCGGCGGATCAGGCAAGACGCCCGTCGCGCGCGAAACCCTGCGGCTGCTGCGCGAGGCAGGGATGGAGGCGCAGGGCCTCTCGCGCGGCTATGGCGGTCGGCTGGAGGGTCCGGTTCGGGTCGATCCTCAAATCCATACGGCCGACGATGTCGGGGACGAGCCGCTGATGTTGGCGCGGGGGTCGCCGATCTGGATCGCGCGCGATCGTGTGGCGGGCGCCAGGGCCGCCGTCGCGGAAGGGGCGCAGCCCCTGGTGCTGGACGACGGCCATCAGAACCCGGCGCTGAAAAAGACCGTCAGCCTGATCGTCGTGGACGGCGAGACGCGCGGCGACGAATGGCCGTTCGGCGACGGTTCGGTCTTTCCCTCAGGCCCCATGCGCGAGCCGTTGAAGGCCGGGCTGGCGCGCGCCGACGCCGTGGTGGTCATGCTGCCGACCGATGTGGACGCGGCCGATCCCGAACTGCTGGCGGTGTTCGGCGCCCTCCCCGTCTTCGTCGCGCGCCTGACGCCCGAGGGGCCCCCGCCGTCGGGGCCCCAGGTGGGGTTCGCCGGCATCGCCAAGCCCTGGAAGGTCGAGCGGTCGCTGAAGGCGGCGGGCTGCGACCTGGTCGACTTCGTCCCCTTCCCCGACCACGCGGCCTACAGCGCCGCCGACATGACGTTCCTGACTGACCGGGCTGCGGTGTTCGACGCCGGACTGGTCACGACGGAAAAGGACTGGGTGCGGCTGACGCCCGAGCAGCGCAAAAACGTCGTCGCCTGGCCGGTCGTCGCCCGGTTCGAGGACGAGGCGGCTTTCGCCGCCTTCCTGAACGACAGGATTCAGTCGGCGCGATAGACCACGCCGGACTTCATCACGAACTTCATCCGCTCCAGCTCGGTCACGTCCGACAGCGGATCGCCCGAGACGGCGACGATGTCGGCGGGCATGCCGACGGCGATCTTGCCGGCCTCATTGGCGATGCGCAGGTGTTCGGCGGCGCCGACGGTGGCGGCCTGGATGGCCTCGAGCGGGCTCAGGCCGGCGCGGACCAGAAGCGCGAACTCCTGGGCGTTGTCGCCGTGGGCCGAAACGCCCGAGTCGGTGCCGAAGGCGATCCTGACCCCGCCCTCATGCGCGCGGCGCGCCATGTCCAGCATCTTGGGTCCGGCCTCCAGCGCCTTGGCCGTCTGGGCAGGGGTGAAGAAGTTGTCGGGGCCGGAGGCGATGCGCGCCACGAAATCGCCGGCCAGCAGGGTCGGGATCAGCCAGGCGCCGTTCGACTTGAACAGGCGGATCGACTGATCGTCCAGATAGGTGCCGTGTTCGATGGAATCGCCGCCGGCCCGTAGGAAGGCGTTGATGCCGTCCACCCCGTGGGCGTGCGCCGTCACCTGGCGGCCCATGCGGTGAGCGCTGCCGACGATGGCGGACAGTTCGTCGTCGCTGAACTGCTGGTTCAGGCCGGCGGCGGTGTTCGACAGCACGCCACCCGTCGCGGTGATCTTGATGATGTCGGCGCCGGCGCGAACCTGGGTGCGCACCGCCCGCATACAGTCCTCAGGCCCCGAGCAGATGCTCTCGGACGACAGCAGGTGCATGACGTCCTCGCGATAGCCGTTGATGTCGCCATGCCCGCCGTGGATCGACACCGACGATCCCGCCGCGATGATGCGCGGTCCCGGCACGTCGCCGTTCCTAACGGCGTTCCGCAGGGCGAAGATGGCCTGGTTCGAGGCGCCGAGATCCGCCACCGTCGTAAAGCCGGCCATCAGGGTGCGACGCGCATAGCGGGCGCCGACCATCGCCTGGTCCGCGTCCGAAAGCGTCACCTCTTCAAGGCGTGCGTTCGGGTTCTGCTGGCTCGTCAGATGGACGTGGCTGTCGATCAGGCCGGGCAGGACAAAGGCTTGCCGCAGGTCCACGACCTTGCCCTGAGAGGCATCGCCGACGAAGCCGTCGCGCACTTCGACGATCTGGTTCCCTCTGATCACGAGAGTTTTATCGCTCTGCACAACGCCGTTCTCCGGATCAGCAAGCAACCTTCCGGCCTCGACGAACGTTGTTTCGGGTTGCGCCGAAAGTCCCGTGGCCACGGGGGTTTGCTGGGCATGAGCGCTTACCGCCGACGCCATCACCGCCGCCAGCGCGATTCCGAAACGTTTCATCGATCTCTCCCCGCGGCGCGTCGGCCGCAAAAATGCCCCACAAGGCTCAGGTTGCCTCGCCCGTAACCAACTGAAACAAACACGCCTCAAGACCAACCGCAACGAGGGCGTCGCATGCGGCTATCGAGACGAGGACTTATTCTGGGCGGATCGGCCATGCTGGCGGGATGCGCCAGTGCGAGCGCTACGGCGCCGCTGACGACGGCTCAGAACGGAACTCCGATCGCCATGCCGCAGGTCGGTCTGCCCACGGTCCAGACCTCCGCCCTGACGCCTCCGCCGCTGGATCCACGCGGTCACGTTCGCAAGGACCTGATGGAGCGCGCCATGACCGCGCTGGACACCCACCATCACCGCCTGCCTCTGCGTGACCGGATGTATCTGGTCGATTTCCAGAAATTCTCGGGCGAGGAGCGGCTGTACGAAGTCGACCTCATCGCGGGTGAAGTGAAGGTGCTGCGCACCTGCCACGGTCGAGGATCGGACCCCAGCCACACCGGCTATGCCCAGCGCTTTTCCAATACGCCGGATTCCAACATGTCCTCGATCGGCGCCTATGCGACCGCGGGCGCCAACTGGGGCGCGCAACAGGGGCCGAACGTGCTGCTGGACGGGCTGGAATATTCCAACGACAAGGCGCGCGAGCGGGCCATCATCGTCCACGGCGCAGACTATGCCGATCCCGACTTCCTGGCGCGTGAAGGCAAGCTGGGTCGCAGCTACGGCTGTTTCTCGGTCGCCCACACCGACCTGCCGGCCTTGCGTGAACGCATGGGCGAAGGCCGACTGCTGTTCGCAGCGGCGTAGGCTTCAGCCCCGCTCCAGCGCGCGCCAGCCGATGTCGGAGCGGTTGAAGCCGCCCGGCCAGTCGATCTTGCGGATAGCGGCATAGGCGCGTTCGCGGGCCTGGGCGATGTCGTCGCCCTCGGCGCAGACGTTCAGGACGCGCCCGCCCGAAGCGGCCAGCAAGCCGTCGTCGCGGCGCTTGGTCCCCGCATGGAAGACCTGGACATGAGGGCCGAAATCCTGATCGGCGCCGCGGATGATCGAGCCTTCCAGCGGGCTATCGGGATAGCCCTTGGCCGCCATGACCACGCAGATCACCGTCTGCGGCTTGAAGGCGGGCGAAGCCAGGCCCGAGACGTCGCCCCGCGCGCAGCCCAGCAGATAGGGCACGATGTCGCCCGCCATCCGCATCATCAGGACCTGGCATTCCGGGTCGCCGAAGCGGGCGTTGAACTCGACCACCTTGGGGCCGTCCTCGGTCGCCATCAGGCCGGCGTAGAGGACGCCGCGATAGGGCGCACCCTCTTCGGCCATCTTGCGAATCGTCGGCTGGACGATCAGTTCGTCGGCCTGCTGCACCAGGTCGGGCGTGAAGACGGGGGCGGGCGAATAGGCGCCCATGCCGCCGGTATTGGGGCCAAGGTCGCCGTCGAAGGCGCGCTTGTGGTCCTGGGCGCCGCCGAACAGCAGGGCGCGTTGACCGTCGCACAGGGCGAACAGCGAGCCCTCCTCGCCGTCCATGAACTCCTCGATCACGACGCGGGCGCCGGCCGTGCCGAACCGGCCGCCCAGCATCCGTTCGATTTCGGCCTCGGCGTCGGGACGGTCGGGGCTGATGGCCACGCCCTTGCCGGCGGCCAGGCCATCGGCCTTGATGACATAGGGCGGCCGAAACACGTCCAGCGCCGCCTTGGCGTCCTTGACCGTGTCGTAGACGCCGTAGCCGGCGGTCGGGATCTCGTGGCGTTCAAGGAAACCCTTCGAAAAGGCCTTGGAGGTTTCCAGCTGCGCCGCCTTGGCGGTCGGCCCGAAGCAGGGAATGCCGGCAGAAGCCAGGCGGTCGGCGAGACCGGCAGCCAGCGCCACCTCGGGCCCCACGACGACCAGGTCGGCTTTGATCTCTCTGGCCAGGGCGGCCAAGCCGTCGGCGTCGTCCGCCTTGACGGCGCGCAGCTCGCACAGTTTCTCGATGCCGGGGTTGCCTGGCGCCGCCACCAGGCGCGTGACCAGCGGCGACTGGGCGATCTTCCAGGCCAGGGCGTGTTCGCGGCCGCCCGATCCGACGAGAAGAATGTTCATGAGATCGGGCAATGACCGGCCGGCGCCGGCCGGTCAAGCGCCCGTCAGACTTAACGCCACATTCAGCGTCCTATCAGCGCGCCGGCGGAGTCCAGGCCGGCAGGGCCTGAAGCTGACCGGGCGTCAGATCGGTGACAAGATCCCGGTCGCCGTTGCGGTTGATCGGAGACACATCCGCGACTGGAACCAGCACCTTCATGTCGCCGGGTCCCTCCAGTTCGACGACCAGATGGGTCAGGGCGCCCGAGGCGTCCAGCACCAGGGTTTCCACGTCGCCCAGATCGACGTTGGCGCGCGAATACAGGTCCGCGTCTTCCAGTTGATCGCGCGTCATGTTGAACGCCAAGGCGGCGTTCGAGGCTGCGGCGTCGGCCTGCTGGTCCGGCAAGGCCACGGGCGCTGCGCCCGGCGCAGGGGCCTGGACCACATCGTCGTCGCGATCTGAGCAGGCGACGACGCCGCCGGTCAGGCAAAGAATGGCGGCGAGCGGGACGATGCGGTTCATACGGCCTCCTTGGGCGTTAGAGCAGGGCCGAGACGACATAGACGCCTAGCCCCAGCAGAATGATGCAGCCGATGATCAGCCACGGGCTCATGGCGCCGCCGCCCCCGGCGCGGCGCGACAGATCGCGCTCGTGCGGATCGCGGTCAGAAGGATCGGTTCCGGGCGGGTCGGCGGGCATGAAAGTCGAACGACAGGGCGCGCGCAGCGTTCCCGGACGGATCGACGCAGGCTAGGGTGGGCCCCATGAGCGACGACTCCTACGTATTCGAAGGCCCGGCCGAGGTCCCAGCCCCTCGCGACAACAATCCGCCCCTGTCGATCTCGGAGCTGTCGTTCGCGCTGAAGCGCACGCTGGAAGACCGTTTTGGCCATGTGCGGCTGCGCGGCGAGGTCTCCAAGGTCAACCGCCACGCCTCGGGCCACGTCTATCTAACGCTGAAGGACGACAAATCGGCTATCGACGGCGTGATTTGGAAGGGGTCGGTGCGCGGCCTTGGCGTTCAGCCCGAGGCGGGGCTGGAAGTCATCGTCACCGGCAAGATCACCTCCTATCCGGCGCGGTCGTCCTATCAGATCGTGATCGAGAGCATGGAGGCGGCCGGCGCCGGCGCCCTGCTGGCTCAGTTGGAGCGGCTGAAGGTCCGGCTGCGTGAGGAAGGTCTGTTCGAGCCGGGTCGCAAGAAGCCCCTGCCCGCTTTTCCCGCGACCATCGGCGTAATCACCAGCCCGACCGGGGCGGTGATCCGCGACGTGCTGCACCGGATCGCGGAACGCTGGCCCTGCCGCGTCATCGTCTGGCCTGTGGTCGTTCAGGGCGATTCGGCCTGCGGTCAGGTGTCGAACGCCATCCGCGGCTTTGATGCGATGACGCCCAACGGGCCGATCCCCCGCCCGGATCTGCTGATCGTCGCGCGCGGCGGCGGGTCGGTCGAAGACCTGTGGTGCTTCAACGACGAAGGCCTGGCGCGGACCGTGGCGGCGGCGCGCATTCCGATCATCTCGGCCGTGGGGCACGAGACCGACACCACCCTGATCGACTTCGTCTCGGATCGCCGGGCGCCGACCCCGACGGGCGCGGCCGAAATGGCGACGCCGGTGCTGGCGGACCTGCGCTACGCCGTCGCCGACATGGACCGGCGCATGGTGCAGGCGGGCGGACGGCTGATCGAGGATCGACGCACGCGCCTGCGGGCGGTTGCGCGCGGTCTGCCGGCGCGGCCCGAGGACCTGCTGGCCCTGGCGCAACAACGGCTGGACCATGTGTCGAGCCGGCTGGGATCGGGTCTGCAACGCAACATCGCCCTGCACGAGCGGCATCTGGCGGTGACCGGCGGCAAGCTCAGCCCGGCCCTGCTGCGCACCCGGATCGAGCGGGGGCAGGACCGGCTGCGCGGCGCGGGCGACCGGCTGGGCGCCGCGCTTCAGGCGAGCGTGGCGCGCGGCGAACGGCGGTTGTTGCAGGTCTCTGGGCGGCTGTCGCCCGAACCGCTGCATCGGCGGCTGGACCAGCGTCAGGCCCGGCTTGAAGCCGTCGGCGCGCGACTGGACGGGGTCTTGCCGCGCCGGCTGGAGCGCGAAGCCGCTCGCCTGGCGGCGCTGTCTCGCGCGCTGACCACCCTGGACCCCGGACGGCCCAAGCCCGGCTTCGCCCGCGTGGAAGATTCAGACGGCGCCTGGATCACCTCGGCCAAGGCGCTGGAGGCGGGTCAGGCGGTCCGGCTGGTGTTCGGCGACGGCGTTCAGCCCGCGACAATCGACGGCGGCGAACCCCGTCCGTTCCCGCCGCGTCCGGCGGCCAAGCCGAAGCCGTCCGCCGCCGATCAGGGCAGCCTGTTCTGACGGCGGCGGATATGATCCGCGTTTTCCGCTTCGCCCCGGCGCCGCTTCCTGCTAACCGCGCCGCATGAAGATCACGCGCCTCGCCGTCACCGCCTATGTGTTCGCCCTCCTGATTATCGTCCTGGATCAGCTGACCAAGGCCTGGATCATCAGCGGCCTGTCGCTGCAGGAAGTCGGCCGCATCCCCGTCTTCCCGCCGATCCTCAACTTCAGCTGGGTCGAAAACACCGGCGTCAGCTTCGGCCTGTTCGGCGGCGGCGAAGCGCGCTGGGGCCTGGCCATCTTCTCCATCGTCGTCTCGGTCGGCCTGGCCTGGTGGGCGACGCAGTCGAACCGGCGCCTGCTGATCACCGCCATCGGTTTCGTCATGGGCGGGGCGCTGGGCAATGTGATCGATCGGATCCGCTTCGGCTATGTGGTCGATTTCATCGACTTCTCGGGCACCGGCGTGTTTCCCTGGGTGTTCAACATCGCCGACAGCGCCATCACCATCGGCGTCGTGCTGCTGATCATCGACAGTCTGGTGTCTGACAAACCCGCCAAGGTTGGCGCGGCCGTCGAAAAGTCGTAATCACCCCGTCTTCACTATGCCGACTGCGCCATCGCGGCGCTTCCTGCATCAGCCGACCAGAGCCTGAAACCATGCGTATCCGCAGTGTCGCCGTCCTGACCCTCGTCGCCTCCTCCGCGCTCGCCGTCTCGGCCTGCGGCAGCATCAAACAGGGCATCGGCCTGACCAAGGTGGTGCCGGACGAGTTCGTCACCGTCTCGACCGCTCCGCTCAGCGTTCCGCCGGAATACGGCCTGCGTCCGCCCGCGCCGGGCCAGCCGCGCCCACAGGAACTGGCCCCCGAAAGCGCCGCGCGTCAGATCCTTCTGGGTCAGCGTCAGGCCGTCACCCGCACGCCGGGCGAACAGGTCCTGGTGGCCCAGGCCGGCGGCGATCAGGCCGACCCGCTGGCCCGCTATGTCGTCGATGACGAGTTCGGCGATCTGGCGCACAAGGACGAAAGCTTCGCCAACCGCCTGATGTTCTGGCGCAAGGACGACGCCTCGACCCAGGCCCCGACGGTTCGCCAGACCGCCGAAGGCCAGAAGACCATCGACGCCTCGACCGAGGCCGCTCGCCTTCAAGCTCTGACCGGCGGCCAGCAGGCCATCACGATCCAGCCGCGTCGCAGCAACGGCTTCAAACTGCCGGGCCTTTAAGAACCGACCGACGGACGCTTGCCACGGCGGCGTCCGTCCTTATTGTAAACGGACCTGACCAGGAGCCGTTTGCATGACCGAAACCGTCGATATCGCCGCCCTGTCCGGGATCGACCAACTGCGTCTGGGCATGACGGGCGCCTTCATCGCCCCCATCGCGCGCACCGTCGGCTTCGAACTGACCGAAGTGGAAGAAGGCCGGGTGGTGTTCGAGGCCATCCCCACCACCGCCGTTTACAACCCGCTGGGCACAGTCCATGGCGGCTGGATCGCGACGGTGCTCGATTCGGCCTGCGGCTGCGTCGTGCATTCCACGCTTCGGCCGGGCCAAACCGATACGACGCTGGAACTGAAGACGGTTTTTCACAAGGCGCTGACCGCCGGCACGCCCGTTCGGGCCGAGGGCCGGATCGTTCAGGCCGGTCGCCGCGCGGCCTTCTCGGAGGCCGATCTACGCGGCCTGGACGGCAAGCTCTATGCGACCGCGACCTCGACCTGCCTGGTGATGGAGCGCTGAGGGCAGCAAGCGTTTGCCGCGCCTCGCTTTAGCCGCTATCAGCGGCGAGCGTTGATGATCGGCCGCCGATCGTCGTGCGCCCTCTCTCGCTGTCGGAAAAATAAGCTGATGCGTCGCGTGTTCACCGCCCTGGCCGCCCTCTCCATCGCGGCCTCCGTCCTGCCCGTCGCCGCCGAGGCCCAGACCTCCCAGCGTCAACGCGAGCGCGGCGGGCAACAGCAGCAGGCTTCGGGTGAAGACGCCGCGCCGCGTCGTGCTCCCCGCATCGCGCCCCTGCGTCGCCGCGCCAACGCTGGCCCCTGCCCCTATGTGAAAATCCTCTACGACGCCGCCCGCTTCGTCGAACTGGAAGGCGGCCGCGCCGCCGTGGCCAACGTCGGCTACACCGGCGAGATCGAGGGCATCGCCTCGGACTGCGAATATCGCGAGGCTAATCCGATTCGCGTCGACATGGACGTGCTGTTCAACCTGGGCCGTGGTCCGCAGGCGGCGGGCGAACAGCGCACCTACCGCTACTGGATCGCGGTGACGGAGCGGAACAACGCCATCCTGTCCAAGGAATATTTCGACCTGCCGGTGAACTTCGAAGGCCAGCGCACCGCCTCGGTGACTGAAAAGCGCACCATCGTCATTCCGCGCGCCGGCATTGAAACCAGCGGCAGCAACTTCGAAATCCTGGTCGGTTTCGACGTGACGCCTGAAATGGCCGAGTTCAATCGCTCGGGCAGCCGCTTCCGCGTCAACGCCGGCACGACGCCGGCCGCGCCCGCGCCTGCCTCCGCACCGAGCCAATAATGTCTGATCTGAAGACCGTCCTCAGCGAAGCGGTCGCCGCCGCCTTCGCCGCCGAAGGCGTGGATGCGGCCCTGGCCCGCGTCACCCCGTCGGACCGCCCCGACCTGGCCGATTTCCAGTCCAATGGCGCGCTCGCCGCCGCCAAGGCGCTGAAAACCAATCCGCGCGAACTGGCCGGCAAGATCGCCGGGCGCCTGAGCACGGATGCCCGCTTCGCCTCGGTTGAGGTCGCCGGACCCGGCTTCATCAATCTGAAGCTCTCCGACGCCCTGCTGGCCGAACGGGCGACCGAGGTGGCGAACGACGCAGACCACGCGGGCGCCGCGACTGTGGCCGAACCGCGCCAGGTCGTCATCGACTACGGCGGTCCCAACGTCGCCAAGCCGATGCACGTCGGCCATTTGCGCAGCGCCATCATCGGCGAGAGCCTGAAGCGGTTGTTCCGCTTCCGCGGCGACCACGTCACCGGCGACGCCCACTTCGGCGACTGGGGCTTCCAGATGGGCCTGCTGATCGTCGCCTGCGGCGACGAGGGTCTGGCCGAGGCCTTCATGGCTGAAGGCGACGGCCCCTTCCCGGCCGAAAGCCCGGTCACCCTGGCCGACCTGGACCGCCTTTATCCGCAGGCCGCCGGCAAGGCCAAGGAGGATCCGGCCTTCCGCGACCGCGCCCGCAAGGCGACGGCGGAACTTCAGAACGGACGTCCCGGCTATCGCGCGCTGTGGCGGCATTTCGTGGCGGTCAGCCGTGAGGCGCTGAAGCGTGAATACGGCGACCTGTCGGTCGATTTCGACCTGTGGAACGGTGAAAGCGACGCCGATCCGCAGATGCCGGAAATGCTGGCGCATCTGAAAGAGACCGGCCTGCTGGTCGAGGACGACGGCGCCCAGGTGGTCCACGTCGCCAAGTCCGGCGAGACGCGCAAGAAAAAGCTGGCCGACGGCTCGGTGATCGAGGCCCCGTCCCCCCCGCCCCTGTTGGTCATCAGCTCGGAAGGCTCGGCCATGTACGGCACGACCGACCTGGCCACGATCCTGGACCGCAAGAAGGCCCTCTCGCCCGACCTGGCCCTCTATGTCGTCGACGAACGCCAGGCCGAGCATTTCGAACAGGTCTTCCGCGCCGCCTACCTGGCCGGTTACGCCGAAGAGGGCGCGCTGGAGCATCTCGGCTTCGGCACGATGAACGGACAGGACGGCAAGCCCTTCAAGACCCGCGCGGGGGGGGTGCTGAAGCTACGCGACCTGATCGATCAGGCGACCGAAAAGGCGCGCGAGCGTCTGCACGAGGCCAAGCTGGGCGACGACCTGTCGCCGGAAGAGTTCGAGGCCATCGCGCACAAGGTGGCCATCGCGGCCCTGAAGTTCGCCGACCTGTCGAACGCGCGCACGACCAGCTACGTTTTCGATCTCGACCGCTTCATGAGCTTCGAGGGCAAGACCGGCCCCTATCTGCTGTATCAGTCGGTCCGTATCAAATCCCTTCTGCGCAAGGGCGCCGAACAGGGACTGACGCCCGGCGCCATCGTCATCTGCGAACCGGCGGAGCGCGATCTGGCCCTGACGCTGGATGCCTTCTCGACGGCCGTGTCGGACGCCTACGACAAGCGAATGCCGCATCTGGTCGCCGAACACGCCTATCGCGTGGCCCAGTCCTTCTCGAAGTTCTACGCCGCCTGCCCCGTGCTGATCGCGCCGGACGAGGCGACCAAACGCTCGCGCCTCGCCCTGTCGGCGGCGGCGCTCAGCCAGTTGGAAATCGCCCTGAACCTACTGGGCATCGACACGCCTGAGCGGATGTAAGCAGGTCTCGATCCTCCCCCGTTCACGGGGGAGGGGGACCGCGAAGCGGTGGAGGGGGCGGATACGCCCCGCCGCCCGCCGGTCAGAACCGAGCCTGTTTTCGCCCCCTCCACTATGCTGCGCATGGTCCCCCTCCCCCGCCATGCGGGGGAGGATCGCCGTTTCGGATGACGCATCGAACCTGATCCTTTAGGCTGGCGGCCGTTACGGAGCCTCCCCTCATGTCTAATCTCGACGCCTATATCGCCGGCCTGCCCAAGGCCGAACTGCATCTGCACATCGAGGGCTCGCTGGAGCCCGAGCTGATGTTCGAACTGGCGCAGCGCAACGGCGTGTCCATTCCCTACGACAGCGTCGAGGCGGTGCGGGCCGCCTATGATTTCTCGAACCTGCAGGACTTCCTGGACATCTATTACGCGGGGGCCGCCGTCCTGCTGACGCGGCAGGATTTCGAGGATCTGGCCTTCGCCTATTTCCAGCGCGCGGCGGCCGATAATGTGCGCCACGCCGAAATCTTCTTCGATCCCCAGACCCACACCGACCGGGGCGTGCCGTTCGGCGTGGTGGTCGAGGGGCTGATCGCGGGCATGGACCGGGCCAAGGCGGAGCTGGGCGTCTCAAGCGGCCTGATCCTCAGCTTCCTGCGCCACCTGACCGAGGACGAAGCCTTTGCGACGCTGGAGGCCGCCAAACCCTATCTGCATCATTTCATCGGGGTGGGTCTGGATTCGTCGGAGGTCGGTCATCCGCCGTCCAAGTTCCAGCGCGTCTTCGCCGCCGCGCGTGAGCTGGGCCTGAAACTGTGCGCCCACGCCGGGGAGGAAGGCCCGCCCGCCTATGTGCACGAGGCGCTGGACCTGCTGAACATCGACCGGATGGACCACGGCAATCGCTCCATGGAGGACGAGGCGCTGGTCCAGCGGCTGGTCGCCGAGCAGATGACCCTGACCGTCTGCCCCCTATCGAATCTGAAGCTGTGCGTGGTCGATGACCTGAAGGACCACCCCGTCCCCGAGATGCTGCGCCGGGGCCTGCACGTCACCCTGAACTCGGACGATCCGTCCTATTTCGGCGGCTATGTGAACGACAACTACAGCCGGCTGGCTGAGGCCGTCGGTCTGACACGCGATCAGGTGACGCAACTGGCGAAGAACAGTTTCGAAGGGTCGTTCCTGGGCGAGGCGGAGAAGGCTGCGTTCATGGCGGAGGTCGAGGCCTACGCGAAGCGCTGAACCCTCCCTTCTCGTCATTCCGGGGCGTCCGAAGGACGAACCCGGAAGCCAGGAGGCTCACATCCGGCCTCAGCTGTATCGTGCAGAGAGGATGCGGCCCTGGGTTCCGGGTCTTCGCTACGCTGCGCCCGGAATGACGAAAGGGACAGGTGATCGCTTCCTCGAACCAGATGTTCCTGATATGTTCCGTCGATGGACCAAGCTGGCACCAAGGCTGAAGACAGCGCGAACCTCCGCTGGCTGTGCGTCGATCTGAACGCCTTCTTCGCCAGCGTCGAACAGCAGATGAACCCGGACTGGCGGGGCAAGCCGGTCATCGTGCGGCCGGCGGAGAGCGAATACACCGGCGCCATCGCCGCCAGCTATGAGAGCAAGGCCTGGGGCGTGCATACCGGGATGCGGGTGTCCGAGGCGCGCAAACTGTGCCCTGACCTGATCGTCGCCGAGGCGCGCCCCGACCTCTACGTCAAAATCCATCAGCAGATCATGGCCGAGATCGACCGCCATGTGCCGGTGTGGAAGGTCGGCTCCATCGACGAATGCTCGTGCGAGCTCCTCGGTCCAGAACGGCTGGAGGCGAACGCCGTCGCCCTGGCCCGACGGATTCAGGCGGGCATCCTGCAAAACGTCGGCGACTGTCTGCGATCGTCCGTCGGGCTGGCCCCGTCGCGGTTCCTGGCCAAGACCGCCTGCGGCATGCAGAAGCCCGCCGGGCTGACGGTGCTGCGCGCCAACGAACTGCCCGGGCCCTTGCTGGACCTGCCGCTGTCGAAATATCCGGGCATCGGCTCGCGCATGCAGGTCCGGTTGCAGGCGGCGGGCGTCACCGACACGGCCGGCCTTTGGAACATGAGCGCGAAACAGGCCCGTGCGATCTGGAACAGCATCGAGGGCGAACGCATCTGGCGCGGTCTGCACGGTCTGGACAGCGAGCCGACGCCGGAAAAACCGCCCGCCTCGATCAGCCACAGCCACGTCCTGGCCCAGGCCATGCGGACCCCGGACAAGGCGCGGGCCGTGGCGCGGCGGCTGGTGGTCAAGTGCGGAGCCCGCCTGCGGCGCATGGGCCTGACCGGCGCCAGCCTGACCCTGCATCTGGACATGGGCCCGAAGGCGACGCCCCGAAGCGGTCGACGCGGTTGGGAAACGGCGGCGATGAGTTGTCCCATCGCGCCGACGCAGGACACCTTCGCCCTTCTGGCCGCCCTCGACAGTCTGTGGCGCAAGGTCGAGCCGGAGCTGGAGGCGGGACGCCTGAGCTATGTCGGGGTCGGGGTGCACGGCCTGAAAGCCCGCGACGCCTTCGAGACCGACCTGTTCGCCGCCGGCCCGGATCAGGACGGCGAGGCCCCGTCCCTGCGCCTGTCCCAGGCGCTGGATGCGCTGAACCGCCGCTATGGCAAGGACACCGTCAGCATCGGCCCCAGGGCCGGCCTGCCCGACTATATCGGCGCCAAGATCGCCTTCACCCGCATCCCCGAGGCCGAGGATTTCTGGGAGTGAGGCCCATCTAGCTCAGCAGGGGCGCCGCCGCGATCTCCGCCACGCCCAAGGCCCGGAAACTGTCCCGGGCCGCCGCCTCGGTTTGCGGCGCGATGGCCCGGCTGGCGTCGGCGATCACCACGGCTTCGAACCCCTCGCACACCGCGTCTTCGGCGGTGAAACGGACGCAGTAGTCGAAGGCCAGACCGCACAGGAAGACACGCGTCACGCCCAATTCGCGCAACAGGCCGGCCAGTCCCGTCGGGGTGCGGTGATCGTTTTCGAAGAAGCCGGAATAGCTGTCGACCGCCGGATTATAGCCCTTGCGGATCACGGCCATAGCCTTCTCGACCGTCGGCGCTGCGTCGGGATGGAAGTCGGCGCCGGGCGTGCCTTGAAGACAATGATCCGGCCACAGCATCTGGCGACCGTAGGCCACCTCGATCTCGGTGAACGGCGCCGCGCCGGGATGGTTGGAGGCGAAAGAAATCTGGTCCGGCGTATGCCAGTCCTGGGTCACGATCACGCGGTCGAACCGGGCCGACAGCCGGTTGATCAGCGGCATGATCCCGGCGCCGCCCGCCACCGCCAGACGGCCGCCTTCGCAGAAGTCGTTCTGCGGATCGATGACCAGAAGGGCGTCGCTCATCACACGCCTGCGTAAGCGTCGATCTCATTGGCCGAGCCGAGCGCGACGGGGATGCGCTGGTGCAGATGCTGGGGCTGCACGTCCAGAATGGCCTGACGACCATCCGTCGTCGCCTTGCCGCCGGCCTGCTCGACCAGGAAGGCCATCGGATTGCCCTCATACATCAGCCGCAGCTTGCCCGGCTTGTTCGGCTCGCGCCGGTCCCAGGGATAGAAAAAGACCCCGCCGCGCATCAGGATGCGGTGAACATCCGCCACCATCGCCGCGACCCAGCGCATGTTGAAGTTCTTGGCCCGCGGCCCCTCGTCACCCTTCAGCAGGTCGCCGACATAGGTCTGCACCGGCTCGGCCCAGTGGCGCAGGTTCGACATGTTGATGGCGAACTCCTTGGTGTCCGGCGAAATGGCGATGTCGTCGTGGGTCAGGATCCATTCGCCGTCGTTCGACAGGGTGAACCCCTTCACGCCCGCGCCGGTCGTCAGCACCAGCATGGTCTGCGGCCCATAGACGGCATAGAGGGCGGCGACCTGATGGCGGCCGGGCTGCATGAAATCGGCCTCGGTCGGGGTCGCGGTCGCGGACTTCAACACCGAGACGATGGTGCCGACGGGGGCGTTGATGTCGATGTTGGACGAGCCGTCCAGCGGGTCGAACAGCACCAGATAGTCGCCGGCCGGGTTCGAGGCCGGCTGGACCTCGTCCATCTCTTCCGACGCGACGCCGGCGACGGCCGGGCTGGCCAGCAGGGCCTCGGTGAGCATGTCGTTGGTCATGACGTCGAGCTTCTTCTGCTCCTCGTCCTGCACATTGATCTGTCCCGATGCGCCCAGCGCCCCGGCCAGGGCGCCGCCCGCGACGACCTTGCTGATGTCCGCGCAGGTAGCGGCGACCACGGTCAGAACCGTCTTCAGCCCCTCGGGCGCATCCAGGGCGGCGATATGGGCGTCAAGGCGTGTGCGGGTCATGCGGTCGGTCCGGTTCTGGGCGTTGCGCCGTTTTGACCGGGGACAGGCCCCAGAGCAAGGCGACAGGGCGAGGCGACAACGAAAACGCCCCGGCGAAACCGGGGCGCTTCCTTATTCATCGGCGTTGTCGATCAGATCGGCAGAATCGCCGTACCGAACGCCCGTTTCAGTTCGTGAGCGGCGAAGGTCTGGGCCGCCGCCGCATCCGGCACGACCGCCGCCATGCCGAAGAACTCGTGCGTCGAGCCGTTGAAGGTCTTGTGACGCACGTCGACGCCCGCCTGCTCCAGCTTCTCGGCCAGCATTTCGCCCTCGGTGCGCAGCGGATCGATCTCGGCGCAGATCACCGTCGTCGAGGGCAGGCCGGACAGATTCGCCTTCTCGACGATATTGATGCGCGGGTCCTGAGCATCGGCCTCGTTGGCGAAGATGTGCTTCACGAACCACTTCATCATCGGCTTGTTCAGCGGCTTGGCGTCGGCGTTCTCGACGTAGGACTCATTGTCCATGTCCACGCCGGCGACCGGATAGACCAGCACCTGATGTTTGGGCGCCGGCAGGCCGGCGTCGCGCGCCATCATGGACACGCCGATGGCCAGGTTGCCGCCTGCGCTTTCGCCCATGACCGCCACCTTTTGCGGGTCTCCGCGGAAAGTCTGCGCATTCGCCAGGACCCAGCGATAAGCGGCCAGGGCGTCGTCGTGGGCGGCGGGGAAATGATGTTCCGGGGCCTGGCGATAATGGACCGAGACCACGATCACATCGGCCATCTTGGAAACGCCGCGCGGGCCGCCGTCATAGACGTCCAGATCCGCGATCACGAAGCCGCCGCCGTGGAAATAGACGACGACCGGATGCAGCTTGTCTTCGGAATGGTCGTGCGGCTTGTAGATGCGCGCCTGGATCGGGCCGGCGGCGCCGGGCATGGTGATGTCGCTGGTCTTGACGCCCATGTCGTCGCTGGGGTCCTTGCCGTCCTTGCGCAACAGCGATTTCACCGCGTCGGTCGGGGTCGGTTGCTGGCGAGCCTCCTCTGGCGACAGGGTCTCGATCGGCTTGCCGCCGAGGGACGCCAGTTCGTCCAGCACCTTCTGCATCGGGCCATCGGCCTTGGCGGGGGTGTCGCGCGGCTTGTCGTTGTCGCCAAACAGCTTGTCTATGATGGACATTTTCGCATTCCTGGGTTTGGTTTCGGGGTTCGGAACGACAACCCGCCGCACGCATCCTTGTTCCCGGCCCGCTTGACTTGGCGCTTGAGTCGATGCCTTAGGTCGCAGGCTCTCGCGGGAGAGATCGGGCGCTGGAAACAGGGTTCGACGCCGAAGGCGCAACCGCCCCGGAAACGCTCAGGCAAACGGACCGCGAAGCACACGGACGCTGGAAAGTCGCCCATTCGGGCGCGCCGACGGAGCAAGGCGACATGATTTGGTCGCCGGAATCTCTCAGGCTTCAGGACAGCGGGGGCGCGAGGACGGCGGAGCTCCGCCACAACACGCGACCGTGAAAGCCTGAACCATGACCGACCCGACCCTGAAGACCACGCCCCTGAACGCCGCGCACCACGCGCTGGGCGCCCGCATGGTGGGCTTCGGCGGCTATGACATGCCGGTCCAGTATGAAGGCGTTCTGGCCGAGCACCGCTGGACGCGGGAACACGCCGGTCTGTTCGACGTCTCGCACATGGGCCAGTGCAAGATCACCGGCGAGGACGCGACCGCCCAGTTCGAGCGTTTCGTGCCCGGCGACTATGCAATCCTGAAGGCCGGCAAACAGAAGTATTCGCTGCTGCTGAACGGCGAAGGCGGCATCATCGACGACCTGATGGCCGGACGGCCGGATCACGACGGCCTGTTCGTCGTCGTCAACGCTGGCAATAAGGACGAGGATTTCGCCTTCTGGGAAGCCAATCTGCGGGGCGACGCCAAGCTGACGGTGCTGGACCGCGCGCTGATCGCCATCCAGGGGCCGGAAGCCGCCGAGGTCATGGCCGCGCACGAGCCGATCCTGGCCGAAATGGGCTTCATGGAATGCGCCCGCCTGATGCTGTTCGGCGCCGACTGCTATGTCTCGCGCTCGGGCTACACCGGCGAGGACGGCTATGAGATTTCGGTCCCGGCGGACCAGGCCGAGCGCATCTGGAACACCATTCTGGAAGACGCTCGCGTCAAGCCGATCGGCCTGGGCGCCCGCGACAGCTTGCGTTTGGAAGCGGGCCTGCCGCTGCACGGCCACGACATCGACCCGGCCACCTCGCCGATCGAAGGCGCCCTGACCTTCGCCCTGTCCAAGTCACGCAAGGAACGCGGGGACTTCGCCGGCGCCGACCGGATCCTCAAGGAACTGTCCGACGGCCCCTCGCGCGTTCGCGTCGGCCTGATCGTCAAGGAAGGCGCCCCGGCCCGTGAAGGCGCCGAAATCGCCGACGCCGACGGTAACGTGATCGGCAAGGTCACTTCTGGCGGCCCCTCCCCGACCTTGGGCAAAAACATCGCCATGGGCTACGTCCCGCCGGCCCATGCCGCCCTGGGCACGGAACTGAAGGTCATCGTGCGCGGCAAGACCGCCGCCGCCGAAGTCGTCGCCATGCCCTTCGTGGCCCAACGCTATTACCGCAAACCCAAAGCCTGAGAGATCAGACCATGAAGTTCACCAAGGATCACGAGTGGGTCAGCCTGGACGGCGACATCGCCACAGTCGGCATCTCCAAACACGCCGCCGACGCCCTGGGCGACGTGGTGTTCGTCGAAGTGCCTGAAGTCGGCAAGACCGTCTCCAAGGGCGACAGCTTCGCCGTGGTCGAGAGCGTGAAGGCGGCGTCGGACGTCTACGCCCCCGTCTCGGGCGAGGTGGTCGAGGCGAACGACGCCCTGTCGACCGCCCCGGAAACCGTCAACTCGGGCGCCGAGGCCGACGGCTGGTTCGCCAAGATCAAGGTCTCGGACGCCTCGCAACTGGACGCCCTGATGGACCAGGCCGCCTACGACGCCTTCCTCGCCACCCTCTAAGCCCCATCGGACCCTCTGATTAAAAGTCAGAGGGTCTTCGGCCTTTCATGGCCTAGGACACGACCATGCGTTACCTCCCCCTGACGCCCGACGACCGCACGGCGATGCTCGCCGCCATCGGCGCGAAATCCATCGATGATCTGTTCGTGGACGTGCCCCAGGCCGCCCGTCTGGACGGGCCCGTGGATCTTCCCCGCGTCGCAGGCGAGTTGGAGGTCGAGCGCGCCCTGTCCGCCATGGCGGCCAAGAACGCCACGGCCGGCGCCGTGCCATTCTTCTGCGGCGCAGGCGCCTACAAGCACCACGTCCCGGCGACGGTGGATCACGTGATCCAGCGCTCGGAGTTCCTGACCAGCTACACCCCCTACCAGCCTGAAATCGCGCAAGGGACTCTGCAGTACCTGTACGAGTTCCAGACCCAGGTCGCGAACCTGACCGGGATGCCGGTCGCCAACGCCAGCCTGTACGACGGTTCGACCGCCATGGCCGAGGGCGTGCTGATGGCGACCCGCGTGACCCGTCGCAACAAGGCGGTGATCTCGGGCGGCGTGCACCCGCACTACATCAAGGCGACCGAGACCGTGGTTCACGCCGTCGGCGTCGAGACCCTGGCCCTGCCCGCCGCCGTGGACGCCGAGGCCGCCGTGATCGACCAGATCGGTCCCGACACCGCCTGCGTCGTCATCCAGACCCCGAACGTCTTCGGCACGGCCACCGACGTGACCAAGATCGCCGAGGCCGCCCACGCCGCCGGCGCCCTGCTGATCGTCGTGGTCACCGAAGCCGTGTCGATGGGCCTGCTGAAATCGCCTGGCGAGATGGGCGCCGACATCGTCGCGGCCGAAGGCCAGTCGATCGGCAACGCCCTGAACTTCGGCGGTCCCTACGTCGGCCTGTTCGCCACGCGCGAGAAGCTGATCCGCCAGATGCCCGGCCGTCTGACCGGCGAGACCGTGGACGCCGACGGCGAGCGCGGCTTCGTCCTGACCCTGTCCACGCGCGAGCAGCATATTCGCCGCGACAAGGCGACGTCGAACATCTGCACCAACTCGGGCCTGTGCACCCTGGCCTTCACCATCCACATGAGCCTGCTGGGCGAGACGGGCCTGCGCAAATTGGCCCTGCTCAACCACGAAAAGGCCGTCGCCACGCGTGACGCCCTGGCCGCCATTCCGGGCGTCAAAGTCCTGACTGACCGCTTCTTCAACGAGTTCGCGGTGCGCCTGCCCAAGAACGCGGCCGAGGTCGTGGATCAGTTGGCCGCCCATCATGTCCTGGCCGGCGTGCCCTACAGCCGCCTGGCCCCTGACGCCGGCATGGACGATGTCCTGCTGGTCGCTGCGACCGAGACGACGCTGGATGCCGACATCCAGATCCTCGCCAAGTCGCTCTCCAAAGTCCTCGGCGCGTAAGGGATACTGACCATGAGCACCATGAATACCGTCGGCCGCCCGACCGCCCCGAACCAGGTCCAGACCAAGCCCGCCACCCTGACCGGCGGCCGCGGCCTGTTGCAGAACGAAGCCCTGATCTTCGAGGGCGACGGCTGGGGCAAGACCGGCGTCGATCTTCCGGAACCCAAGACGGACGGCTCGGACCTGGGCGACCTGGTCCGCAAGGATCCGATCGGCCTGCCCGGCCTGTCCGAGCCGGAAACCATGCGCCACTATGTGCGCCTGAGCCAAAAGAACCACGCGATCGACCTCGCCATCTATCCGCTGGGGTCGTGCACGATGAAGCACAATCCGCGCCTGAACGAGAAGATGGCCCGCCTGCCGGGTTTCTCCGACATCCACCCGCTGCAGCCGATCTCGACGGTTCAGGGCGCGCTGGAGCTGATGGATGCCCTGGCCCACTGGCTGAAGACCCTGACCGGCATGCCCGCCGTCGCCCTGTCGCCCAAGGCCGGCGCCCACGGCGAACTGTGCGGCCTGATGGCGATCCGCGCCGCCCACGAGGCGTCGGGCCAGCATGAGAAGCGCCGTAAGGTCCTGGTGCCCACCAGCGCCCACGGCACCAACCCGGCCACCGCCGCCTTCGTCGGCTATTCGGTGGTCGAAGTGGCCCAGACCGAAGACGGCCGCGTGGACGTCGCCGACCTGGCGTCCAAGCTGGGTGACGACGTCGCCGCCATCATGGTGACCAACCCCAACACCTGCGGCCTGTTCGAGCGGGACATCCTGGAGATCAGCCGCCTGACGCATGAGGCCGGCGCCTATTTCTACTGCGATGGCGCCAACTTCAACGCCATCGTCGGCCGGGTGCGCCCCGGCGACCTGGGCGTCGACGCCATGCATATCAACCTGCACAAGACCTTCTCGACGCCCCATGGCGGCGGCGGTCCGGGCGCAGGTCCGGTGGTGCTGTCCGAGGCCCTGGCCCCCTTCGCCCCGGCCCCCTGGGTTGTGCATGACGAAGGCGGCTATCGCCTGATCGAGCGCGAGGAGGATAAGGCCGAGCAAGCCTTCGGCCGTCTGTGCGCCTTCCAGGGTCAAATGGGCATGTACACGCGCGCCCTGTCCTACATGATGTCGCACGGCGCCGACGGCCTGCGTCAGGTCGCCGAGGACGCCGTCCTGAACGCCAACTACATCAAGGCCCGGCTCGGTGACTTGATGTCGGCCGCCTTCCCCGACGGCCCCTGCATGCACGAGGCGCTTTTCGACGACGAATGGCTGAAGGGCACGGACATCACCACGCTCGACTTCGCCAAGGCGATGATCGACGAGGGCTTCCACCCGATGACCATGTATTTCCCGCTGGTCGTCCACGGCGCCATGCTGATCGAGCCGACGGAAACCGAGTCCAAGGCCGAGCTGGACCGCTTCATCGAAGCGATGCGCCTGCTGGCCCAGGCGGCGAAAGCGGGCGACGTCGATCGCTTCAAGGGCGCGCCCTTCCACGCGCCGCTGAAACGCCTCGACGAAACCCGCGCCGCCCGTTCGCCGGTCCTGCGCTGGACCGCACCGGAGGGCTCCAACAAGGCGGCATAACGCGACGCAACAGGTTTAACCGTGCCAAGCAGCGCTCGTCTCCTCGCCGGGGCGGGCGCTGTTTTAGTTTGAGACACTTCTTTTTCGTCATCCTCCGGCGAGCGTAGCGAGACCGGGGGACCCAGCGGCGCGCGAGAGCGCGAATCTGCGCGGACTGGGATGTTGGCAGGTTTGTGCGGCGGATGGATTTCGCCTTCGGCGCCGCTGGGTTCCGGGTCTTCGCTGCGCTGCGCCCGGAATGACGAAAGAATGAGAGGCGCCCGACCTTCGGCTCGTCCTAAAGTCCCCGCATGACCTGGACGACGAACGACATCCCCGATCTTTCCGGCCGACTGGCCATCGTCACCGGCGCGACCGGCGGGCTGGGGCTGGAAACCGCCATTGTGCTGGCCGGCAAGGGCGCGGAGGTCGTGTTGGCGGCCCGCAATCCCGACAAGGGGGCCGAGGCCGAACGGCTGATCCGGTCTCGTCACCCGAAGGCGGCCGTGCGGTTCGATCTGCTGGACCTGGCCAGCCTGGCCTCCGTCCAGGCTTTCGCCGAGCGCCATCTGGCGACGGGACGCCCCATCGACATGCTGATCGACAATGCGGGCGTCATGGCCCTGCCGAAGCGCCAGACGACCGTCGATGGGTTCGAGATGCAGTTCGGGACCAACTACCTGTCCCACTTCGCCCTGGTCGGCCGCTTGCTGCCTTTACTGACGGCTGCGAAAGCCCGCGTGGTCCAGCTGTCGAGCGTCGCCCACCGCAGCGGCCATATCCGCCTGGACGACCTGAACTATCAGACCCACTACCGCCCGTGGCCCGTCTATCAGCAGTCCAAACTGGCCATGCTGATGTTCGCCCTGGAGCTTCAACGCCGCAGCGACGCCCACGGCTGGGGCTTAACCAGCGTGGCGGCTCACCCCGGCTTCGCCCGCACCGACCTGATCGCCAACGGCCATGCCGGCAAGCCCGGCCTGTTCGCGCGCGGCGCCCGGCTGCTGGAGGCCGTGCTCAGCCATTCGGCCGCCGACGGCGCCCTGCCGATCCTGATGGCCGCGACCCTGCCGGATCCGACGCCCGGCGGCTATTACGGCCCCACGGGTTTTCAGGAGATGAAGGGGCCGCCCGGCGTTGCCGTGATCAAGCGCCAGGCCAGGGACGCAAACGTTGCCAGGCGTCTCTGGGCGGAATCAGAGCGTCTGACCGGCGTGACCTACGGCTGACGGCGCGGAGCGTGTCCGTCGCGCCACGGTGCGGAGCGATCGTCTCTTCATGACCAAAGCTTCACCCGCCGGACATCCATCCGCCATGGACGCAGGGCGTTAAGGGGTCTTGTGGCAAGGTCGTCACGGTCGCCTTTTCCTTTCCCGACGAGGGATCGCGCGCCCGTGGCGACCGTTGTCATGACGATCCTCCTCCCCATCTGGCGTAGTCGTGACCTCACTCCCCGTTCCCTTCATCCGCTCTGACAAGCCGCGCGCCTCGACGCTGCGGGTCTTCAAACGCTGGGCGCTGATGGTCGGCGGTCTGTTCGTCGTGCTGCTGGGCATTCTGATCGCCCCCCTGCCCGGGCCGGGCGGCATTCCAGTCATCGCCGTCGGCCTGATGTTAATCCTGAAAAGCTCGTTCTGGGCCAAGCGCCAGTTCATTCGCGCCCAATATGGGCGGCCGAAATGGGTCTATCCCTTCCGTCGCCTGATGCGGAAGAAGCCGGAGTTCGCGCCGGTCTTCTGGCAACAGGCGCTGCGGGCCGAGAAGATCGTCACCAGACGCTCCAGCCGTCGCCTCTCGCGCAGCCGCAAGAGCATTCGGCGCTATTTCCGCAAGCTCTTTCGCTAGTTAGCGCCTGATTTCGCGGTTGCGTTGCTGCAACCGCTAACCACAGGATCGTGAACACCGCTCTCCCAAGTCAGGCGTATCCTGTCTGCGCGTTATCAGAGAACCACTTAGGCGTTGGGAGGCGCTAAGGTCATGATGTCACGCGTACAAAAAGGTCTGATCGCCGGCGTTGCGGCGACCGTGGCCGTCTCACTGCTCGAAATACCCAATATGTTCCTGAACTGGTTCGATCCCTTCCAGGGGGTCATCGCCAGCATGCTTGGAATGCCCGGCAATATGGCCGTCGGCTGGGTCGTCCATGTCATCAGCGGCGTGTTTATCCTGGGGCCGCTGTTCGCCGTCCTGTGTCCGCGCCTGCCGACGGACACGCCCGAGACCAAGGGCATCGTCTTCGCCGTCGGCGCCTGGATCCTGATGATGGCGGCCATCGTGATGTTCGGCAACTACCGCACCTTCACGGCCGGCGCGGGCTTCGGCACCTTCGCCTGGCTGCTGATCACCCACGCGGTCTTCGGCATCGTGCTGGGCAACGTCTATGCCCGACTGGTGGCGCGCGACAAACGGATGGGCGCGACCATCATCGGCGGGGCCCACGCCCACTGATCACGGCTTGATGTCCAAAGAAAAAGGCCCCCGACGGCGACGTCGGGGGCCTTGTTTCATTCAGGATCAGCCCTGATCAGTTCAGGCGATCGCCGATCTGGGCGATGGCGCTGTCCAGCAGCGGATCCTTGGCGCCGCTGGCGAGCCGGGCGGCCAGAACCTGTTCCGCCGACTTGGCGGCCAGATCGGCGGCGGCGGCCTTCACCTCGGCCGAGGCCTGGGCTTCGGCTTGGGCGATGCGGGTTTCGGCCATCTTCTGGCGACGGGCCAGGGTTTCTTCCAGCTTGGCCTTGGTCTCGAATTCCAGGCGACGGGCGTCGGCTTCGGCCTGAGCCATCATCTCGGCGGCCTGAGCTTCAGCCTCGGCCTTTTCCTTGCGGATCTGGGCCAGCAGGGCTTCGGCCTCGGCGCGCAGGCGCGCGGCTTCGTCCAGATCGGCCTGGATCTTGACGGCCTTGGCGTCCAGCGCCTTGCCGGCCATCTTGGGCACGCCGGCGGCGATCAGGATGCCGAAGAAGATGATCAGGCCGATGCCGACCCAGATCTCCGCATTGGCGAAGCTCCAGATGCCGTGTTCGAAGATCAGGTTCATCAGGCGGCTCCCTTGACGGCGGCCAGCTCGGCGGCGGTCGCGGCCTTGCCGGTCAGACGTTCGACCATGGCGGCGGTCGTGTCGGAGGCGATGGTGGAGACATTGGCCATGGCGGCGTCGCGGGTCTTGCCGATCGAAGCTTCCGCCTCGGCGATGCGGGCGTTGACCACGGCTTCTTCGGCGGCCTGACGGGCGTTCGCTTCTTCGGTCACGCGCGCCTTGGCGGCGGCGGCCGTGGCGCGGGCGTCAGCGCGAGCCTTGGCGACTTCGGCCTGAGCCTGGGCGGCCTGTTCGGCGGCTTCGGCCTGAACCTGGCGCGCGGTCGCGACGGCGGTGGAAATGGTGTCGGCCCGTTCGTCCATCACCTTGCGAAGGCGTGGCGCGAAGACCTTGGAAACCAGAACATACAGAATGACGAACAGGATCAGCAGATAGCCGATCTGGCCCGCCCAGTGTTCGAACTGGAATTGCGGCAGGCCGCCCGAGCCGTGCTCGGCGGGGGTCGCCGTCTCGGCGTGCAGGTCCGCTTCGACCGAAGGCGGGACCGCGTCGATGGTGTGGGTGCTGGCCATGAACCGTCTACTGCAGGATCAGATGAAGCGGCGCGCGGGCGAACCCCGCGCGCCGTGATCGACTGATATCAGCCGAAGATCATCAGGATGCCGAGCACGAAGGCCAGGATGCCCAGGGCTTCGGCCAGAGCGGCGCCGACGAACAGGTTGCCGACTTGGCCGGCGGCGGCCGACGGGTTGCGCAGGGCGCCGGCAAGGAAGTTGCCGAAGATGTTGCCCACGCCCAGGGCCGAACCGATCATGCCCAGGGTGGCGAGACCAGCGCCGATGTACTTCGCGGCTTCAGCGTCCATGATTGTATTCCTAGATTAAAGTCGTTGGTGGTTGGGGTGAAGAGACTGGTCCGGCCCTTTAGTGGGCGTGGTCCAGGTTGACCACATCGTTCAGATAGATGCAGGCCAGAACGGCGAAGACGAAGGCCTGGAGGAAGGCCACCAGGAACTCCAGAGCGGTCAGGGCGACGACCATGCCCAGCGACAGGGCCGCGACCGGGAAGGCCAGCAGACCGATGCCGCCGCCCAGGCCCAGAAGGCCCAGCGACACGACGAAGCCGGCGAAGATCTTCAGCGCGACGTGACCGCCCAGCATGTTGCCGAACAGACGCAGCGCCAGGGTGACCGGGCGAAGCAGGAAGGACACGAACTCGATCAGGCCGACCACCGGGCGCAGCGCCAGCGGCGCGCCCATCGGCCAGAACAGCTTGAAGAAGCCCAGACCGTTCTTGGCGAAGCCGACGACCAGCACCAGACCGAAGGTGATCAGGGCGAAGGTGGCGGTGATCGCCAGCTGCGAGGTCGCCGTGAAGGTCAGGAACAGACCCAGGATGTTCATGCCCAGGATCAGGATGAACAGGGTGAAGATGAACGGGAAATACTTGCGGCCTTCGTGACCGATGATGGAATCGGCCAGATTGTCGATCAGGCCGAACAGGCCCTCGCCGGCGGCTTGGAGCCGGCCGGGCACGACCTGGGCGTTCGCGGTCACGGCGGCCAGGAAGCCGACGATCAGCACGAAGGCGACCGTCATGGCGATGTGCGAGTTGGTGATCGCCAGATCGACCGTCCCCAGCACAGGCAGGGTGACGTCGCCAAGGTCGACGACCTTTTGAATCGCAAACTGATGAATCGGATCGGCCATGAAGCCCTATCGTTCCCCGTCTTCGTCGGCCTCGACGTAGGGCTCGGCCGGAGCCGTCGTCCCTTGCGCCTTGGCCTGCGCCATCAGCCGGTTGGCTGTGCGACGCGCCATGTAAATCGACAAGGCGAAGCCCAGAAGGACCCCGCCGATCAAACCCCACGGACGGGTCCCGAGGGCCCAGTCTGCGATCGCTCCGAACGCCAGTCCCACGAAGACGCCGCCGAGAAGTTCGGCGATGATCTTGTAGGCCTGACCCGACACCTGATGGCCGGTCAGTTCGGCGGATTTCTCCGCCGTGGTCCGCGCCTCCAATGCGGATGCGCTGTCTTGGAGGCGTTTGATCGCCTCTTCGCGCGATTCCGACATGGGGGATAGGACCTGTGCGTTCGGCGTCCAGACGGTGCGTCCGGACGGGTCTGAATTCGGCGCGGAAACTAATCGTGAGCGGCCTACAGGTCAAGGCGTCGTGATCATAGCCTAAGACATTGTAGAATATCGACTTTCCATTCTCGCCCGCCCGCCGTGACGATGCGCCGCTGCTGCGGGCGACAGAATCCGTCGCATCCGCCCATCGGCTCCGATGGCGGTCAGCGCCGCAAACGACTAGGTTCGCCGCCATGAATGCGCATGTTCCTGTCCCCAACGCTCCGCTTCGCCCGCTTTCGGTGCGGTTGGCCACCCCGCGGGGCTTTTGCGCCGGGGTCGATCGCGCGATCCAGATCGTCGAGCGCGCGATCGAAAAGTTCGGCGCCCCCGTCTATGTGCGCCACGAGATCGTCCACAACAAACATGTGGTCGAGCGGCTGAAGGCCATGGGCGCCGTCTTCGTCAAGGAACTGGATGAATGCCCCGACGACCGGCCGGTCGTCTTCTCGGCCCACGGGGTGCCCAAGTCCGTGCCGGCGACGGCGCGGGCGCGCGAACTGGTCTTCCTGGACGCGACCTGCCCCCTGGTGTCCAAGGTCCACGTCGAGGCCGAGCGTCATCATGCGGCCGGCCGCCACATCATCCTGATCGGCCACGCAGGCCACCCCGAGGTCGTCGGAACCCTGGGCCAGTTGCCGCCCGGCGCCATCACCCTGGTCGAGACAGAGGCCGACGCCGAATCGTTCGAACGCCCCGGCGACGCGCCCCTCGCCTATGCGACCCAGACCACCCTGTCGGTGGACGACACGGCGGGCATCCTGAAGGTGCTGAAGCGCCGCTTCCCCGAACTGCCCGATCCGCACAAGGAAGACATCTGCTACGCCACGACCAATCGCCAGGACGCGGTCAAGGCGCTGGGCGAGGGCTGCGATCTCGTGCTGGTCGTCGGATCCAAGAACTCGTCCAACTCGGTGCGCCTGGTCGAGGTTGCGATGCGAGCCGGCGCCCCGGCCGCCTATCTAGTTGACGATGCGTCCCAGGTGGATTGGTCCTGGTTCGACGGCGTGAACACCGTCGGCGTCACCGCCGGTGCCTCGGCCCCCGAGCCGCTGATCGAGGCCCTGGTCGACGCCATCCGTGCGCGCTTCGACGCCACGGTAAGCGAAGATGACGGCGCCCGCGAAACCGTCACCTTCAAACTGCCGCGCCTGCTGACGGCCTAGCCGACCGCCTCCAAAGGCAAGACGACGCGGAAGGTGCTGCCGGCGCCGGGCGCGGTGACGATCTCGATCTTGCCGCCCATCAGGGCCGCCAGACCGTGCGCCGCCGTCAATCCCAGTCCCAGCCCTTCGGCGGTGCGCGTCGCGCTTTCATCGCCCTGGGTGAAGGCCTCAAACAGGCGCGCCGCCTCCGCCGGCTCCATGCCCGGCCCCGTGTCCTCGACCTCCAAGGCCAGGCCCGCGCCCTCCCCCTCGCCCGGGGGCGCGACGGCGCGCAGCATCACGCCGCCGGTGCGCGTGAACCGCACCGCATTGTCGGTCAGCGCCGCCAGCAGCTTTTCGACGTGAACCGGGTCGCCCAGCCATTCGCCCTCGGCCGCCTCGACCGAAATCTTCAGGCCCTTGGCCTCGGCCGCGCCCCGGAAGTCGTTGGCGACCCGCCGCAACAGGTTGTCAGGCCGGAACGGCCGAGTCTCCAGCGCCACCGCCCCGTCGCGCAGCCGCACCACGTCAAGCAACTCTTCGACCAGCCTCAGTTGCTGACGCCCCGAGGCCTTCAGGATTTCCAGCCGCTCGCGCTGCTGCGGCGTCACCAGATCGGCCCCGATGATCTCGGCCATGCCCAGAACGCCGTTCAGGGGCGTGCGCAGTTCGTGACTGACGTTGGACAGGAACCGCGTCTTGGCTCGATTCGCCGCCTCGGCCCGCTCCAGCGCCGCCGACAGGGCGACCTCGGATGCTCTGAGGCGCCGCACGTCCGCCGTCGTGTTCCACAGCAGCGACCCCATGCCGATCAGCAGCACGATGAACAGCAGCAGCAACAACGGCCCGGCCTCGGTCAGGATCTGATAGCCGGGCTTTTCCGGCGCCCAGACGACACGCCCCAACAGGACGCCGCCGACATCGCGCACATCGACGCCGATCATGCCCTTGGGAGGCTCCGCATCGCCGGGCTGGAAGTGAATGTGGTCCAGCGCCAGTCGCGTTCGCAGCAGATCGAGCTCGCCGGCGAACGGTTTGAACGACGCGACCACCGGATCGGACGCCGGCGTCGATCCGCCCGCCGTATGCCGCACGACCGTGGAGGCCCCCAGCACATAGACGTCGTCGCCGACGCGAACGAACGCCGCCTTCAGACGCACCCCGGCATCCGCCGTGACCGATCGATCGCGCCCGGCGGCCTCAATCCGGAGCGCGTCGATCAGCGGCCGGGCCGCCTGACCGAAAGGCTGGCCGATCTGCGGCTCGGCCGGTCGGCCCAGGGTGCTGATGCGAAACAGCCGCCCGGTGCCGTCATAGCCCAGGGTGAACTGATGCTTGTGCTGGGCGGCGTAGAAGGCGCCGAAGTTGCGGTCGTACCAGGCCACATCGCCCGCCGTCATCCGATCGACGGCCTCGTCCCAGACCGAGGCGGTGGTCAGGTTTTCGCCGATGGTCTCCAGCGCGCGCGTCAGACGTAGGCGCACCAGACCTTCTTCCTTGCTGGCCTGGTGGGCGTCGATGCCGCGGCTGACGATGGCCAGAACCCCGGCCATGCCGACGATGGACGACAGCATCAGGATCATTGCGATCCTGAACGTGCTCCACGCCCGCCAACCCGTCTTCGATGTCACGCCACTCATACGGTCTGGCTTACGGCGCGCAGACTAAGACGGCGTGAACATCACGCAGGGTCAGCTTCGTTCGCCGACGAAATCCTGGGCGAACTCGGGCGCCTCGTCTTCCAGCGGCAGGGTGCCGTCCTCGTCGTCCGCCTCGGAAGCGCGACTGGGATCCGGCACCTCGAACCCAACGGGCAGCGACAGATCGAGCAGGCCCGCCGCCTTCATCTCCTGCACGCCCGGCAGATCGTACAGGGTCGCCAGGCCGAAATGCTCCAGGAACCGGTCGGTGGTCGCATAGGTGACGGGCCGTCCCGGCGTGCGCCGGCGTCCGCGCAGCCGCACGAACCCCATCTCCAGCAACAAATCCAGCGTGCCCTTGGAGATGCTGACGCCGCGTACGCTCTCGATCTCGGCGCGGGTGACGGGCTGGTGATAGGCGATGATGGCCAGCGTCTCCAACGCGGCCTTGGACAGACGACGCGGCTCCTCGCGCTCCTGCGTCATCATGAAGGCCAGGTCGGGCGCGGTGCGGAAGCGCCAGCGGTCGGCGACGCACTCCAGCTCGACCCCTCTCCCCTCATAGCGGGCGCGCAGACCCGATATGGCGCGCGCGACGTTGCAGTTCTCGGGCAGGCGCGCGGCGATCTCGGCGGCCGTCAGCGGCCCGGCGGCGGCGAACAGCAGGGCCTCGACCCGCCGTTCAATCTCGGCCTCGTCGGGCTGGAACGAGAGGTCGCTCACGGCGTCAACTCCAGCGGCTGGCCCGGTCCGCGCCGCTTCAGATACAGGTCCGCAAACGCCTCGCTCTGCCGGATGTCCATCGCCCCCTCCTTGACCAGCTCCAGACTGGCCGACAGGGTCGAGGCCGTAAAGCTGGCCTGGCTGGGCCCCTCCTCGTCCTCACGATGGGGCGCCACCTGTTCCAGCGGCGTCCAGTCCGCCAGCTTGGGCATGATCTCACGCAGCCAGTCGCGCGCGGCCTCCAATGGAAAGGCCTCGACCCGCTGGCCGGGGGCATAGCGCCGGGCCTCCTCGCGCCGACGCTGCACCACATAGGCGCTCATCAGTTCGTACAGGCTGGCGTCGATCCGATCCGACGGCACGATCACCGTCGCTTCGGGATCGCCGCGTGTGAAGACGTCGCGCTTCAGCTGGGGCCGGGCCATCAGCTGTTCGACGGCCTTTCGCATCGCCTCCAGCTTCTGCAGCCGGAACGCCAGGGCCGCAGCCATCTCTTCGGCCGGCGGCTCTTCGGCCTTGCCCTTGTCGGTGCGCGGCAACAGCAGACGCGACTTCAGATAGGCCAGCCACGACGCCATCACCAGATAGTCCGCCGCCAGGGCGAAGTTGCGCCGTCTCGCCTCGTGCACGAAGGCCAGATACTGTTCCGCCAGCTGGGTGATCGACAGCTTCAGCAGATCGACCTTCTGGTTTCGCGCCAGGGCCAGCAGGACGTGCAGCGGTCCCTCATAGCCTTCCAGATCGACGACGAAGGCCTCGCGCTCCTCGACCTCCTCGGCGTTGAAATCCAGGTTTGGCTGGAACGACTCCGTCATAGGTCTTTAGGCCTGCGCCTCACCCACGTCCGGCCCCTTGGCGACGTCCATGCGACCGCCCATGGCCTTGAAGAAGCGGTCGTGCCCCGCGACGGGATCCAGCGGCTCGGGCGTGCGCACGATCCGGGCCAGCGCGGCGTCCGCCCGGCGGCGCGCCCCGCCCTTCAGCGGCCCGACGCCCTCGGCGACCTGGCGCATTTCGTCCATGTCGCCGTTCCAGTGGACGACGAGATCGCACCCCGCCTTCAGCGCCTTGTGCGCGCGCTGGGTCAACGAGCCCGAAAGGGCGTTCATCACCAGATCGTCGGACAGCAGCAGGCCGCCGAATCCCAACCGCTCGCGGATCAGGCGAATCGCCTTCTTCGACTGCGTCGCCGGATGTTTACGATCGATTGCGGTGAAGACGATGTGCGCCGTCATGCCGATCGGCATGTCCGACAGGGCCTTGAACGGCGCAAAGTCCCAGGCGTCCAGCGTGTCCAGATCGGCATGAACCGTGGGCAGGTCCTTGTGCGTGTCCGCAAACGCCCGGCCATGGCCCGGCATGTGCTTGATGCAGGGCAGAACCCCGCCCGCCAGCAGCCCCTCCGCCGCCGCCCGGCCCAGCACGGCGACCGTCTCGGGATCGACGCCATAGGCGCGGTCGCCGATGATGTCGTGGGCGCCGGGAACCGGCACGTCCAGCACAGGCAGCAGGTCGACGGTCACCCCGACCTCGCGCAGATCGTGCGCCATCAGCCGTGCGCCCAGCCGCGTCAGCTCACGCGCCTGAGCCAGCTCGTTCGTCGCCTTTAGATAGGCGTTACCCGGCGGGTATTTGGGCCAGTGGGGCGGCCCCATCCGCTGGACCCGACCGCCTTCCTGGTCGATCAGGATCGGCGCCTCGGGATCGCCGATGGACGCCCGCAGTTCGTCGGTCAGGGCCCGCACCTGTTCCGGCGTGTCGATGTTGCGCCGGAATAGGATGAAGCCCCAGGGTCGGACCTCGGCGAAGAAGGCCTTTTCAGCCTCCGTCAACCGATGTCCCAGGCAGCCGTAGATGGCGGCGGACGTCACCGGACGATGCAGTCCCGGCCCGCCGCCTTCAGCGCATTGCAGAAGGCCACCGCCCGTTCGCGCGACAGGCCTGAGAAGGCCGTCCGGTACAGGGTCGATCCGCTGGACGAGGTCACTTCGGTCACGCGCTTTTCAGCGCCCGAGGCGTACGCGCCGAAGCGGCCGGCGACGGCGGCGTATTCACGGTCCGCGATCTCGGTCGAGGAGAAGGCGCCGATCTGGACCGAGGCCGATCCGCCGGTCGCGGCCGGAGCCTTGGTCGCCGGCGCAGCGACGGGCGCGGGCGCCGGAGTCGTCGGACGCGGCGCAGGCGCGGCCGGCGTCGCCGTATTGGCGGGCGGCAGGCCTTGTCCGGTCGGTGCGGCGGTCGGCGGCGCGGCCGGACGCGGCTGGGGCGCCTCAGGAGGCGGAGTGAAGGTCACCGGCGCATCGGTCGTCTCGGCCTCGTCGCGATAGACGCGCACGCCCTCGGCCGGGTCGATCGGCTGGGCGTCGATGGGCGCGGCGGTCTTCATCTCGCCGACGGGCTGGCCCACCGCCGGCGGCGCGTCGGTCGAGGCGCGCATGCCCGAGCGATAGAAGAAGATCACCGCCACGATCAGCAGCAGCAGGACCACCGCGCTGATGATCAATGTCACCGGCGGCGCCTTGCCCCCGCCCGAGCCGACATTGCGGCCGCTGCGCGGGTCATAGCTGTTGCGGCGGAACGGCAGGTCGTCGTCGGTCGGCGGCGTATAGGCGCCCCGGCCGGGTTTGTTGTCGTCTTCAAAGGACATGGTCGCGCTCCGCCGTCTGTCGGCGCGAATCGGCGCGCCGAACGATCACTCTACGCCCCCGCGTGCATCTTTCGAATCACAGATCGAGGGCGAGGTCGAGGCTGAACAGCTTCTGGTGCACTTCTATGGCGTAACGGTCGGTCATGCCGGCGATGTAGTCGCACACGGCGCGCGCCCGCTGTGTCTTGTCCGGGGTCATGGCGGGTTCGCCCCACTCCGGCGGCATCACCTCGGGCTCGGCCATGAACAGTTCGAACAGTTGCGACAGCACGCGCCGCGCCTGACTGCGGGTGCGGTTGACGCGGTAGTGGCGATACATCCGCTCGAACAGGAACTTCCTCAGCACCGCCAGATCGACGTGCATGGCGTGCGAAAAATCCACCATCGTGCGCCTGGCCATCCGCACGTCCTCGGTCGTGACGATCCGGTCTTCCTCCAGCCGCCGCCCCGTCTCGGCCAGCACGTCCTCGACCATCACGCCGATCATCCGCCGCACCGCCTCGATGCGCAGCATCCGGTCGTCGATGTCAGGATACTCGCGGCGCACCTCGGCCAACATGGGCCCGATCAGCGGCACCTGATCCAGATCGCGCAGGGTGATCAGACCCGCCTGCACCCCGTCGTCCACGTCGTGATTGTTATAGGCGATGTCGTCGGCGATGGCCGCACACTGGGCCTCCAGCGAGGCGAACGTCCCCAGCCGCAGGTCCCACCCCGCCTCGCCGCCGGCCGCATAGGGGCGCACGACCGACCAGGCCGGCTCGTCCAGCCGGTGCGATACCGGGCCGTTGTGCTTGATGACGCCCTCGACCGTCTCCCAGCTCAGGTTCAGCCCGTCGAACTGCGGATAGCGGTTCTCCAGCTCGGTCACGACGCGGAAGCTCTGAACGTTGTGATCGAACCCGCCATAGTCGCGCATCTGCACCACCAGCTCGTCCTCGCCGGCATGGGCGAAGGGCGGATGGCCCAGGTCGTGGGCCAGGGCGATGGTCTCGGCCAGATCGTCGTCCAGCCTCAGCGCATGGGCCAGCGACCGCGCGATCTGCGCCACCTCCAGCGAATGGGTCAGACGGGTGCGATAGTGATCGCCCTCATGCGCCACGAAGACCTGCGTCTTTTCCTTCAGCCGCCGGAACGCCGTCGCATGGATGATGCGGTCACGGTCCCGCGCAAAGGCGGTGCGCGTGCGGCTGGCGGGCTCGAAAACGCGGCGGCCCTTGGTCAGGTCGGCGCGCTCGGCGTAGGAAGCGAGATCTGTGTGGCTCAAGTCATCAACTTTAAAGCGGCGGCCCTTTGCGAACGGCCCTGCCCGCCTCATATAGACAGCCGTGAGCACCGTCCAATCCACAGAACCGTCCACACCCGCCTTCACCGTCGCCCCGCGCACGCCGGAAGGCATCGTCCTGGCCGCCAGCGCCGCCAAGCGGCTGGCCAAACTGGGGGCGGCCGAGGGCAAGACCCTGATGTTGCGGGTCGCGGTGGACGGCGGCGGCTGCTCGGGCTTCCAGTATCGGTTCGAACTGGTCGAGACGGCCGAGGACGACGATCTGCGCATCCAGGCCGACGGTCAGACCGCCCTGATCGACCCCGTCTCGGTCCCCTTCCTGAAGAACTCCGAGATCGCCTATGTCGACGAACTGGCCGGCGCCCAGTTCGTGGTCAGGAACCCGAACGCCGCCTCCAGCTGCGGCTGCGGCGTCAGCTTCTCGATCTGACGACGGCCCAGCCGGTCGCCAGGATCGGCGTGGCCAGCAAGGCGGCAAAGGCCCAGTCCCACACCCCATCCTGCAACAGTGCGCCCACCAGCCCGATCAGGCTGAGCGCAAACAGAACGATGGGCGCACGGAAGATGGCCCACAGGGTCAGATCCCTCGGGTTGTGACGGCGACGGCTCACGCCTTCCGCCTCCCCTTGCCCAACCACAGATAAAGACCGGACCCCAGGATCACGATGGTGGCGATGTCCAGCAGCGCCCACAGGATCTTCAGCGCCAGCCCGCCATAGTCGCCAAAATGCAGCGGCTGCGACAGCGACAGGGTCTTCACATACCAGGGCGCCGGCGCCACCGCCGCCAGTTCGCCCGTTCGCGCGTCGATCAGGGCCGGCGTCGTCATATGCGTCGTCAGCGGCGTGTCGCCGTGGAAGAAGACGGCATAGTGGTGGTCGGTCGAATAGTCGGTCCCCGGAAACGCCACGAACTGCAGCTCCATGCCCGGCAGCGCTGCCTTGGCCCGCTCCACCGCCGCGTCCAGCGAGGCCCGGCCCTGCGCGGGCGCCGGCGTATCATAGGCGACGGTCAACTCCTTCAGCGCCGTCTCTTTCCAATAGGCCAGGATGGGCGTGGCCAAGGTGTTGACCACCCCCGTCAGCCCCACAACCAGCACCCAGGCCGCCGTCACCACGCCCAGCAGATTGTGGTAGTCCAGCCACCGCGTCCGCGCCGCCTTCTTGACCCGCACCGTGCCGAAGGGCAGCCGACGCATGAAGGGCGCATACAGCACCACGCCCGACACCACGGCGACGACCAGCAACAGCCCCATCGCGCCCAGAAACAGCATTCCCGGCAGACCCAGGAACATGTCTGTGTGAAGCTGAAGCAGGAACTCCATCACCGGATGACCGGCGACCAGCGGCGCGCCCTCGCCGCTGGTCTGATCGATGGGCTCGAAACTGTATTTGCCGGCCGGGGCGTCGGGCGCGCGGCTGGTGACGTTCACCACCGGCCGGTCCTCGTCGAAGCTCATGAAGGCCGGAACCTCGCCCGGATGTTTGGCCAGACCGGCGGCCAGCACCTCGTCCAGCGTCAGCAGTCGGCCGTCCGGGTTCTTCGGCGCCCACGGCTCATGCAGCAGCGCCTCGTTCAGCTCGTGGCTGAACACCAGCGGCAGCCCCGTGACGCACAGCATCAGCAGGAACAGGGTCGAGATCAGGCTCGACCACTTGTGCGTCCAGGTCCAGGCGCGGATCGTCCGGGCGTGCATCGGCCGACGCGGATCAGAACTCGGTCGAGACCGACAGACGCAAGGTCCGCGGCGCGCCCAGCGTCAGATAGTTCGATCCCGGATAGCCGCCGACGGCGACCCACTGATCCTCGTCCGCGACATTCTCGACCCGCGCCCGCAGAGTCACTGGCTTGTCGCCCGCCGTGAAGGCGTAGCGCACCCCGGCGTCGAACCGGGTCCAGCTTTCCAACTCCAGCGTATTCGTCGCATTGGCCGGCTGGGCGCCGGTATGGACCGCGCGGCCCTCGACCGTCAGGCCGCTGACCATCGGCACGTCCCACTCGACGTTCAGATTGGCCTGGAAGTCCGGCACGCCGATCGCCGACTTGCCCGCATTGGCGGCGGTCAGCGAACGATTGATCTCGGCGTCCAGCCATGTCGCGCCCCCAATCAGACGCAAGCCTGCGACCGGTTCGCCATAGACGGTCAGCTCGACGCCCTTGTTTTCCTGCTCTCCGCCGTCCGAATAGACAGCGGTATTCGGATCGAAGAAGGCGCTAGGCAGGGTCGTGCGGAAGACGCTCAGCGTGCCGCCATATGAACCGGCGTCGTATTTGGCGCCGATCTCGGCCTGCTCGGCGCGGAACGGCGACAGCACTTCGCCGCCGTTCGCCACCGTCACGCCATTGACCACCGCCGGCGCGGTCGTGCCCGGAACCAGGGCTTCAGCATAGTTGGCGTACAGCGAGATCGCGGCGCTGGGCTTGTAGACCACGGCGAAGGCCGGCGTCGTCGCGTCGCTGGAATAACCCGACGCAAATGCGCCGTCGGCGTAGGCATAGGATCGGGTCTCGATCTCCTGATGGCGAACGCCGACGGTCGCCAGCAGCCGTCCGTCCAGGAAGGACATCACATCGGCGACGGCGAAACTGGTGTTCTTGACCCGCTCGGTGACGTTGGGATCGTCCAGATCGCCTGAAACGCTTGCGATGGCCGGCGCCGGCGACAGCAGCGGATTGGTCAGCGTTCCCATCGCATAGCCGGCGAAGTTGGACGCCGCCCAGGCATTCTTGGACTTGGACTGGATCTGCGAGGCCGAGGCGACCAGGCGATGGTTGATCGGGCCGGTCGTCAGGTCGGCGCGCACGCCGATGTCGCCCGACCACACCGTGTCCTCGCGGATATTGTCGAAGCGATAGCCGCGGATCGCGCCCGCCGCATCGGCGCGCGGATTGGCCAGGCTGTTGTCTTCCTCGCCCTGACGCCCACCGAAGGCGGCCCAGGCGCTGATGCTGTCGGTGAGGTCGAGCTCGCCGCGTACGGCGCCGAACAGCTGCTCCTCGTCGGTGTAGGTCCAGCGCTGGGCGAAGTTCTTGTCGGCCGAGGGCGCGTCCGGGATGGCGGTTCCCGGCGTCACGCTGGGACGGGGCGCGTCGATCCGGTGATCCTGCCAGCCCAGATCGGCCGAAAACCGGGCGCGATCGCCTCGGCGGTCCAGTCCAAGGCCGACGACCCGCAGCTGGCCGGTCTCGTCCTCGACGGCGCTTTCGCCCGCACGGCTGGCGATATTCAGGCGCGCGCCCCATTCGCCGTCGTCGCCGAAACGGCGGGCCAGGTCGGCGGCGGCATAGATCTCGTCACGGCCCGACACGCCCCCGGTCAGGCGCGTCACAGGGGCGTCGCCCGCCCGCTTCGGCGTCAGGTTGAAGGCGCCGCCGACCCCCGTTCCGCCCGGCGCAGCGCCGTTCAGGAAGGTTGAGGCCCCGCGAAACACCTCGACCCGCTCGACCAGTTCGGCCGCCACGAACTGGCGCGGCAAGACGCCATAGAGCCCGTTGTAGCTCATGTCGTCCGAGTAGACCGGGAAGCCGCGAACGACATACAGCTCCTGGAAGTTGCCGAAGCCCTTGGACACACGCACCGTCGGATCGTTCTGCAGCACGTCGCCGATGCCGCGCGCCTGCTGATCACGCACCAGTTTTTCGGTGTAGTTGGCGGTCGAGAAGGGCGTGTCCATCACGCCCAGATTGCCCAGCAGGCCGATGCGCCCCCCACGCGCCACCTGACCGCCCGCCGCCGGCGCCGTCAGCCGAACCTGCGACCCCGTCACCACGATCTCGCCCAGCTCCGCCGGGGCCGTCGCCTGCTGCGCCAGGGCCGGCGAGGCGAACGTCATCGCAAGGACACTGGCGGTCAAAAGAACGGAGGCACGGCGAAGGCAAAGCATTTTGATACGCATTCTCAAAATCAAGTTGCGCGTCCCTAGCCCGATCGGTGGGCGCAATGCAATCCGCCGCGCCCGCGACATATTGCATTTAGCTGATTTCCTAATTAGGAAGGTCGCTATGAACATCCTGTTCAAGGCCCTGTCGCATCCGGTGCGTCGTCGCATCATCGCCATGCTGCGCGCCGGTCCGCTGGCCTCGGGCGATATCGCCGCCGCCTTTGACATGAGCTGGCCCACCATCACCGGCCACCTCAACGCCCTGAAGGAGGCCGGCTTGGTCAGCCCGGAGCGCGAGGGCCAGACCATCCGCTATCGGCTGGAAATCTCGGCGGTCGAGGAAGCCATGGCCTTTCTGATGGACATTGTCGGAACCGGCGAAGCGAGCGAGACCCTGCCCCAGCCCTCAAAGGAAACACGCCGATGAAGGATCGCCTGTCCCTGCTGGACTATCTGACCCTCGCCGTCTTCGGCGTGCAGGCGGCGTTCGCCCTCTACATCGGCGTCAACGGCCCGAGCACGCCGCTGCCGATGCACTGGAACGCGGACTGGCAGGTCGATCGCTGGGGCGACCGGGTGGAGTTCGCGACCTTCGCGGGCGGCATGGCGGTGATCGGCTTCATTGCCGCCGCCGGCCTGGGTCTGGCCGCAATGCGCGCTGAGGACCAAGGCGACGCCTCAAGGCGCCGCTCAATGCGGATCGGCCAGGGACTGACCGTGTTCATCGTCGCCGCCATCGGCCTGGTGATCACCTGGGCCAGCTTGGGGCACGCGACCGTCGATAGCGGCCCCGCCGTCATGACCGGCGCCCTGTCGCTGATCCTGCTGGTCGTCGGCGCCTTCCTCGGCCGGGTCGCGCCCAATCCCCTGATCGGCGTGCGCACGCCCTGGAACTACAAGAGCCGCCTGGCCTGGGATCGCTCGAACCGTCTGGCCGGCCGGTTGTTCTGTCTGGTCGGTCTGGCCGGTCTGATCGCCGCGCCGCTTGCGCCCCCGCCCTATGGCGTCACGGCCCTGGTCGCCGCCGCCATCGTGGTCGCAGGCCTTTCGATCTTCGAAAGCTGGCGCGTGTGGCGCGCCGATCCCGACCGCCAACCCTTCTGAAGGAGACTGCAATGCTGACGCTGACCCACGCCCTTCTCGCCGCCAGCCTGCTCGCGGGCCCGGCTTCGACCGACATCGCCCTGCCCGCCCAGCCCGCGCCCCTGCATGGCACGCTGCTGACGCCGGAGGCGCCCACGGCCGTCGCCGTCATCCTGCCCGGGTCCGGCCCGACCGATCGGGACGGGAACAGCCCGATGGGCGTCGCCGCCTCGACCTATCGCCTGCTGGCCGAGGGCCTGGCGGAACAGGGCGTCGCCACCGTGCGCATCGACAAGCGCGGCATTGCGGCCAGCGCCGCCGCCGGGCTCGACGAAACCAAGCTTCGCTTCGACGACTACGCCGCCGACGCTCGCGCCTGGACCGCCGAGGCCGCCTCGCGGACGGATCAGCCCTGCGCCTGGCTGATCGGCCACAGCGAAGGCGCCCTGGTCGCCCTGAAGGCGGTCGAGGGCGGCAACGACAAGATTTGCGGCCTGATCCTGCTGTCCGGCGCCGGTCGCCCGGCGGGCGTAGTGATCCGCGAACAGCTTCAAGCCGGCCTGCCCGAGCCCGTGAAGACCCAGGCCTTCGCCGTCCTGACCGAGCTCGAGGCCGGCCGCACCGTCGCCGACACGCCGCCCGCGCTGGCGGCCCTGTTCCGCCCGTCGGTCCAGCCCTATCTGATCTCGTGGCTGCCGCTGGACCCCGCCGCCCTGCTCGCCGCCTACTACGGCCCGGTCTTCATCGGCCAGGGCACCACCGACCTCCAGATCGGCGTCACGGACGCGCAAGCCCTCGCCGCCGCCGATCCCAGGGCCACGCTGAAACTCTGGGACGGCGTCAACCACTTGCTCAAGACCGCCCCCGCCGACCGCGCAGCCAATCTGGCGACCTACGCCGACCCGGCCTTACCGCTGGTGCCAGGCGTGGCTGAGGATGTGGGGGCGTTCATCCGGGCGAATGGGAGGCACTGAGGTTAAGCTCAATCTCTCGCGTCGCTTCATCGCCCATGCGCCGGTTTAGTTCGATCAATAACGGATCGTACTTTGGGTCCGGATCTTCGGTGATCTGCAAGAACGCATGGAGAGCCATCAAAAATCCGTGGCTGGCGTATCCCAGCATCTTGCCGACGTTCTTTTCATCAACTCCGATCTGGGGAACAAGCACGCCTGGTGCTGCCTCAGTCAGATAGTGCTGAATCGAGGTGACGGTTGGGTGGGCTGCGATCCCACACAGGCTTTTGTAGAACGCGAAATGCATCGAGTAGCCCGCGCGTATTGCGACCGTCTCGATGCTGGGCTTATCGCGCCCGACCAAAGCCGCCTTGATCTTGTCCGACTCTTTCCGATGCATCGACGCGCGTTCAGGTTCATCGGCATAGACCTTGACGAGTTGCTCCTCTCGACCTTTCGCGCCTTTGAGCTCGTCGGTCCAAAAATCTTGTCCCGCTCGGATCGCGTCTTTGTGGAGGTAGCCTATCCAAAACCCTGCCTCGTAGATCGACCGAGCCATGGTTCCTGCCTCGATGGTCATCCCACGTTTAGCTAGAATTACAGAAGCGGCGAAGGCGTCGAGACACCGTGCCATGAGCGGGATGGCGATGTTGATTGCTGTCCCGATACTCTCGCCTTTCCCATCCAGCGAGTGATCAACCCATTTCGGAGAGGCGAAATCGTTGATCCGGGTAGTGAAGTCGAACCAGCCAGCGTGGGTCTCTTCGATGAATGGCGCGAAGCCATCAATGACCGGCGAAAGCATCCCTTGGGCAATGATGGCGTCTTTGATTTCGTCATCCGTCATGCGCCGATATGGCACCTCGTTCGCCGCGCAGCGCAACCCCGCTCCAACGCTCGCAGCTGCTTACGCGCCTACGGAGTAATCCACCTTCGCACTTTCATTTACCCCCCCCCCGCGCCTCGTCCGCCAATGCGAAGAATCGCTCCCGAACCTCCGCCGCGAACGGGTTGTCGCGTTCGATGGCGCGGAAGACGGCGGGGCTGTCGTGGCGGACCATGTCGACGGCCTGCATCAGCCGGTCGAAGCTGGCGGTGGTCATGCGGGTCGGCAGGGGCTCCATCGCCATCAGGACGCGGGCGATCAGATGGGTCAGGCCCTGCACCGTCGCGGCCTCGCGGTCATGGTCCTCGGGGCTGACCTGAAACACCTTCAGGCGCAGCGCCCGGCGGCAGACGGCGGCGACGCGGCGCGCGTCCTTTCCGCCCCGCACCTCGCACACGGCGATCCGCAGGCCCGCGATGCCGTCCTTGCCGCTCTGCGGGCCGAACAGGGGATGGGTGCCGACGATCCGCACGCCGGGCGGCAGCAGGGCGTCCATCGCCTGCGCCGGCTTCACCTTCACCGAGCCCACGTCGACGACCAGGGCGTCGGGCCTCAGGTGCGGGCCGATGGCGACCAGTGTCGCCTCCAACGCCTCGACCGGCACGGCCAGCACCACCGTCGGACAGGCGGCGGCGGTCGCCAGATCGGTCAGGGTCGCGAGGCCCTCGCCATCGCTCGCCGCCGGATCATGCGCCAGAATATCGAACCCGGCCGACAGATGCCGCGCCGTCAGCCGCCCGAAGGCGCCGAAGCCGATCAGGCCGAGCCTTTCCCTCACAGCGTCTCCATGAACCGCACCGGCCGCCCGTGCGCCGAGCCGATCAGTTCGCCGTCCTGCATCACCACCCGGCCGCGCACGATGGTCGCCATCGGCCAGCCGGTCGCCTCCAGCCCGTCGAACGGGGTCCAGCCGCAGCGCGTCGCCTGCTGATCGTGCGTGATCTTCCGCTTCGCCTTCAGATCCACGAGGGTCAGGTCGGCGTCATAGCTGACCGCCATCCGCCCCTTGTTCGCCGTGCCGAACACTCGCTGCGCCCCCGCCGAGGTCAGGTCGATGAAGCGCTCCAGCGACAGGCGCCCGTTGGCGACATGGGTCAGCATCAGCGGCACCAACGTCTGCACCCCCGGCATGCCGGACGGCGAGGCCGGATAGGGTTTGGCTTTCTCCTCCTTGGTGTGCGGCGCGTGGTCGGAGCCCAGCACGTCGGCCACGCCCTGCTGCATCCCCCACAGCCACAGCGCGTCCACATGCTCCTGCGACCGGATCGGCGGGTTCATCTGGGCATAGCTGCCCAGCCGCTCATAGGCTTCCGGTCCGACCAGGGTCAGGTGCTGGGGCGTGATCTCGACGGTGGCGACATCCTTGTGGAAGCGCAGATATTCCATCTCGTCCCGGGTCGTGACGTGCAGCACGTGGATGCGCGCGCCCGTCTCCTTGGCCAGGCCGACCAGGCGCCGGGTGGAGCGGATGGCGCTCTCGGCGTCACGCACCTCCGGGTGGCTGGTCCAGTCGCCGGTGCGGGCCAGGCCGCGCCGCTCGACCAGACGGTATTCGTCCTCGGAGTGGAAGGTGGCGCGTCGGCGCACATTGGACAGCACCTTCCTCACCCCCTCGTCATCGGCGATCAGCAGGTCGCCGGTCGAGGCGCCCATGAAGACCTTGACCCCGCAGCAGCCCGGCAACCGCTCCAGTTCGCCCAGATAGTCCGCATTCTCATGCGTGCCGCCGACGTAGAAGGCGTGGTCGGTCCACATGCGGTCCTTCGCCCGCGCCAGCTTGTCGGCCATGGTGTCGGGGTCGGTGGTGTTGGGATTGGTGTTCGGCATCTCGAACACGGCGACGACGCCGCCCAGGGCCGCCGCGCGCGATCCCGTCTCCAGATCTTCCTTCCACTCCAGCCCCGGCTCGCGGAAATGGACCTGGGTGTCGATCACGCCGGGCAGGACCGTCAGCCCCGTCGCGTCGAAGACCTCGCCCGCCGAGGCCTGGCTCAGGTCGCCGATGAAGGCGATCTTGCCGTCGATCACCCCGACATCCGCCATGCCCCGCCCCGCATGGTTCGCCACCTCGCCGCCACGGACGATCAGGTCATAGGTCTGGGTCATGGGGCGGTTCCTGGGGGATGAGCGATGCGCTCTTACTATATCTCCGCTCATCCCCGCGAAAGCGGGGACCCAGCGCTTTGGGCGCGCTAACCCCGCACCTTCAACATCCGCTGCGCCGCCTTCAGCACCCGCTCCCACGGCAGATCCATCATATGTTGGATCGCCTGGTTCAGGCGCGGATCCAGCTTCTTGAACTCTTCATAGGTTCGCGGCCCGCGCACGGCCTCGCCCTTCCAGGGTCCGCGCACGGTCTCGTCCGACGGCCCGAAGGCGGCGACGACCGGTACGCCCGAGGCTACGGCCAGCTGGGTCCAGATCGAGTCCGCCCCGATGTACAGCACCGACGTCGACAGGGCCGCGACCGTCTGCAGCCGCGTCAGCTTGCCCTGAAGCTCGATCACCCGCGCGCGCGGCACGGCGTAGCGGATCGTGTGCGCCGCCTCGCGGTCGATCTCCTCGCCCACGATCATCAGCCGCCCGCCCGCCAGACGCCCGTCGTCGGCCAGCAGCTTGGCCGCCACCTTGGCGTAGCGTTCGGCGGGCCAGCGCTTGCCCATCCATTCCACGCCCGGCCCGACCGCCAGGATCGGCCCATCCCCGCCCGTCGTCGGGATCAACGCCTCGACCTGGGCCCGCGTCTCATCCGAGACATAGAGTTTCGGCGCCGGGATCTCATCGGGCTCCAGCTTCAGCACCGCCGCCGCCGCCTCGACCGCATGCAGGCCCGGCTGATCCTTGCCCCGCACCGCGCGCTTGTGCCGCCTCAGCTTGCCCGACAGGTCCGAGCCGCGCATGTCCACGACCAGTCCCCATTTGGTCGCCCGCACCTGGTTCCACAGGGCGATCCAATCGAAATGGCCCTCGCGCTCCAGCACGATCAACTTCGTCAGGCGCGGCGTATCGGCGAACAGCGGCGCGCTGGCGGCCGATCCGACGATGGTGAAGGTCGCGTGCGGCAGGCTCTCGACCAGATGCGCCAGCACGCCTGAGGACAGCACGGCGTCCTCGGCGTCCGCCTCGGCGATGTACAGGATGGGAAACCGCCCGATCATCCGTCGACGGATACAGGGATTCTATCTGCGGTTCAGCGCCAAACGCGTGTTTCCACAGGAAGGCCCCATGCGCTACAGCGACACGCATGAGCCAGACGCCCGACCCAGCCCCCGATCCAGAAGCCGCAGCCGCCCTCGAACGCTTCAAGGCCCAGCGCGTGACGGCGATTTATCGGCTGGACCTGATCGCCAAGGGCGCGACGATTTCCTACGAGGACGGCACGCCCATCGACATGGCCTCCGAAAAGGCCCGCCTTGAAGCGGTCGTCGCCGACATGGACCGCCGCATCGCCCGGCTGGAGCGTTCAGCCGGGTGAGCCTGCCCCTCCTTCCCGGCCGGACCTGCGGCGGTTGCGTCGAATGCTGCCGGGTCATTCCGCTGAACCTGCCGGAATTGGCCAAGCCGACGGGCGAGCTGTGCGCCTATTGCGTCGACGGGGCCGGCTGTTCGGTCCACGCGATCCGGCCGAACACCTGCCGCATCTGGTTCTGCCTGTGGCGTGTGGTCGAGCTGTCCGACGACTGGCGACCGGATCGCAGCGGCGTCATCGTCCGCCCCGACGGCGTCGAGGACGGGGTCATCACCCTGTATGTCCTGCGCCGCTCGGACTTCCTGGCCTCGCCCGACTTCTTCGTGACGGTCGCCGGCTGGGTCGCGGCAGGCATAGAGGTCGCGCTCAGCATTCCCGGCCCCGTTGGAACCTATCCCGCCCGCGCCGTTGTCACCGACTGGCTGCGCCCGGCGATCGAGGATGGCGACACCGACGCCTTCACGACCCGCGTCCTGATGTCCCTCGACCGGCTGGCCGAACACGATTTCCAGCCGGACGGCGTCGTCGCGCGATATGCGGTGACAACCCAGGATCGGCCTGAAGCTTAGCCGAAGCTTAAGTCCTTGGCCCTACGGTGAAATCCGTAACGCCGTCGCTGGAAAGGGCACGCCGTCGATGCAGGCCTGGGACGCGCTGAAACGACCGATCTGGATGTTCGATCCGGTCGCCTTGCGCGGGGTCTACGCCAATGCGGCCGCGCTCGACCTCTGGGGGTCCGACAATCTCGACGCCCTCCTGGCGCGCGATTTCAGCAACGTCTCCCCCGCCGTCCTGGCCCGGACCGAGCGTCTGGCGCGCGAGACGGCCAATGGCGAGACCCTGACGGAAGACTGGACCTTCTATCCACACGGCCGACCGCTGACGGTTTCGGCGGTGATCTCGACCTATCGCCTGACGGACGGCACGCCGGTTCTGCTGTTCGAGGCCGCCCCGATCACGGTCGAGCACGAGGAGCGTCGCGCGGTCGAGGCCCTGCGTCACACCTCGACCCTGATCACCCTGTTCGACAGCGAAGCCCGCCCGATCTTCTCCAACCCGTCGGCCTTCGCCGCCTACGGATCGACCGCGCACCCCTTCGAGGCCCGGTTCGCTCAGCCCGAGCGCGCCCAGCCCATGCTGGCGACCGCCCTGTCAGGTTCAGCGATTTCCGACGTCTGCGAGATCATCACGCGCGAGGGTGTGCGCTGGCACCATCTGGACATCCTGCCTGTCACCGACCCCGTCACGGGCCATCTCGGCGTGATGCTGAACGAGATCGACGTGACCGACCGCGTCGAGGCCGAACAGGCCCGCGTCGCCGCCGAGCAGAAGACTTCGATGGCCGAGGCCCGGCAGAAGTTCCTGACGGACATGTCGCACGAACTGCGCACGCCCCTGAACGCGGTCATCGGCTTTTCCGACCTGTTGTCCAAGGCCGGCCTGCCCGACGAACAGGCCGATCAGGCCGCCCGCATCAATGGCGCGGGCCAGCGCCTGCTGTCCGTCGTCAACGACATGATCGACCTGTCGGCCGACAACGTCGTTCCCCTGGCGCCCTCAGACACCCCAGCCGAGCCCGCCCCGCCGGCCAATGAGGACGCTCAAGCCCTGCGCGTCCTCTACGTCGACGATCACGACAGCAACCGCGCCCTGGTCATGGCGGTGTTGACGGCCCAGGGCATCGCCTGCGCCACCGCCAACGACGGCGAACAAGGCGTCGAGGCCGCCCGCACCGGCGACTGGGACGTGATCCTGATGGATATCCAGATGCCTGTAATGGACGGCGTCGAGGCGACCCGCGCCATCAGGGCCCTGCCCGGCGTGACAGGCCGCACCCCCATCCTGGCCCTGACCGCCAACACCCTGCCGGAACAGCTGACCCAGTACGAACAGGCCGGCATGGACGACTGCATCGCCAAGCCGATGAACATCGTCGATCTGGTCATGCGCGTCACCGCCTGGGGCGCCAGCGACTGGCGCACCTTCGATCCCCGCCTTGAGGACGCAGCAGCCGCTGTCGCCTAAAATTCGGCGCGGCGTCTTCTGAAGCCACGCCGTCGGCCCTATCTTCGCCCCATGCCCATCGCCCGTCTCGACAGTCGCGCCCTGATCTCCGTCACGGGTGAGGAGGCGAAACCCTTCTTGCACAATCTGCTGACCCAGGACGTGGAGACGCTGGCCGACGGGGAACTGCGGTTCGGCGCCCTGTTGTCGCCGCCCGGCCGTCTGCTGTTCGACCTGTTCCTTCTGGGGCAGGCTGATGGCGTCGTTCTGGATGTCGCCGCCGACCGCCGCGACGCCCTGATCCAGCGCCTGTCGATGTACAGGCTGCGCGCCAAGGTCGCCGTCGCCGCCGACGACCGCCCGGTCTTCGCCGCCTGGCCGGACGCCCCCGCCGGCTTTATCCCCGACCCCCGCACCCCCCTGATGGGCGGTCGTCTCTATGACGAGGCGACTTCCGACGCCGCCGAGGCCGACTACCACGCCCACCGCCTGTCGATCGGCCTGCCCGATCCGACCGCCGACGCGCCCCAGGACAAGACCTATCCGATCGAGGCCGACTTCGACCTGCTGAACGGCATCGACTTCCACAAGGGCTGTTTCGTCGGCCAGGAAACGACCTCGCGGATGAAGCGCCGGGGCACGATCAAGAACCGGATGCTGCCGCTCGATTTCGATGGTCCGCCGCCCGCCTTCGGCGCCGAGGTGCTGAAGGGCGAACTGCGCGCGGGCGAGGTCCTCTCGGGGCAGGACGGTTCGGTCATAGCTCTGCTGCGCATCGACCGCCTTGACGGCGACCTCACGGTGGATGGCCGCCCGGTACGCTTGCGCAAACCAGCCTGGATGGGCGAGGACGTCCTTTCCTCCTCCAACGCGTGAGTCCTCCCATGAAGATCGCCGATCAGATCGTCCTCGTCACCGGCGGGGCGCGCGGCGTCGGCGCCGCCTGCGTCCGCGCCTTCGCCCATGAAGGCGCCCGCGTCGTCATCAACTGGAGGAACAGCGGCGAAGCGGCGAACGCCCTGGCCGCCGAAATCGGTGAGCGCGCCCTCGCCCTGCAGGCCGACGTGACCGACCGCGCGGCCGTGGACGCCATGGTCGCGGCCGCGCAAAGCCGTTTCGGCGCCCCTGTCACTACCGTCGTCAACAACGCCCTGGATTACAGCTTCAACGGCGACGCCCGCTCCCAGATGACCGCCATCGGCTGGGACGAGATGGATCGTCAGTTCTCGACCGTCGTGCGCGGCGCCCTGAACCTGATCCAGGCGACCGCGCCCGGCATGGCCGCGGCCCGGTTCGGCCGCATCGTCAACATCGGCACCAACCTGTTCCAGAATCCGGTCGTGCCCTACCACGACTACACCGCCGCCAAGGCCGCGCTTCTGTCCCTGACCCGCACCGCCGCCGGCGACCTGGGGCCCGACGTGATCACCGTCAACATGGTCTCGGGCGGTCTGTTGCGCACCACCGACGCCAGCGCCGCCACGCCCGAGGCCGTCTTCGACCTCATCGCCGGCATGACCCCGCTGCGGTCGGTGACCACGCCCGAAGAGTTCGCCGACGCCGTCCTCTTCTTCGCCTCGCCGTGGAGCCGCGCGGTGACAGGCCAGAACCTGGTCGTGGACGGCGGATTGGTTCGGGACTGAATGATGACCGTCTCCTCCCTATCGCGTAGCGATGGGGAGGTGGCGCGGCGCTCTTGCGCCGTGACGAAGGGGCTCTTAGCCGCCTCACCGCCGCCTGTGGGACTTCAAAGAGCCCCTCCACCGCTTTGCGGTCCCCCTCCCCATTTCATGGGGAGGAGACGAGATACATCCTATTCGCGCAGGATATTTCAAAGGACTTCAGTCGCTTGGCCTTCAGCAGCGTCAATCGACATCCCTTCCCCTCAAGCGCCCTTACAATGCGCAGTTTGACGATCAAGGGAGATGAAGATCTGGATTCATTGGACTGCTTTTCCGCCATCCAACTTCACACCTCGAAATTGCACTTTCTTGCACTTTGCACGCGTTCTTGAGGTGCAGTGCAATTTCCAACCACCGCCCTGAGATTAGACGAATTAGACACTTTAGACGGTGTTTTTCCTCCGTCGCCCCGACGCCGAACGCCCTTTCTTCAATCGGAACAGACTGGCAACTTAACGCCATGATCGACTCACACGCCCCCGAGGTTCCCGGCGGCCGCTGCGGCTGGTGCGGGACCGACCCCCTCTATGTCGCCTATCACGACACCGAATGGGGCGTGCCCGAGCGCGATCCTCGCGCCCTGTGGGAAAAGCTGGTGCTCGACGGCTTTCAGGCCGGTCTCGCCTGGATCACCATCCTCAGAAAACGCGAGGGCATCCGCGACGCTTTCGATGGTTTCGATCCCGAGATCGTCGCCCGCTACGACGAGGCTGATATCCAGCGCCTGCTGAACGATCCGCGCATCATCCGCTCGCGCGCCAAGATCAACGCCGCTATCCGAGGCGCCCAGATCTGGCTCCAGATGCGCGATGACGGCGAGGACTTCTCCGCCTGGCTCTGGTCCTTCGTCGGCGGCGAACCGATCCAGACCCCCTACGCCGACTATCGCCAAGCCCCGACCCAGACCGAACAGTCCGTCGCCATGGCCAAGGCGCTGAAGAAGCGCGGATTCAACTTCTGCGGCCCGGTCATCGTCTACGCCTTCATGAGGGCGGCTACAGTTTGACAAACTAACGGCGCGGGGTATGTGGGGATCATGAAAGTCCTCGCCTACGCCCGTTATTCCGGCTCCACCCAACGTAAGCCCTGACACGCTGGATTGGGACATCGTGGACAACAAGATCGTTGGCCCGCGCGTCCTCGAAGTCGCACCCGGCATCTTCGAAGAGCGTCCGCACACCCACATCCCTGCCATCGTGATCGAAGGCGGCGTGAAGGACGGCAACGTCAACAAGGTCATCGTTGAGACGCGCCCGCATCCCTACACCGGCCCGATCACCCCGACCGATCCCGGCGACGGCGGCGAAGAGCCGAACACCGGCGATCCGCACTTCGACAAGGTGACGATGCTGACGCAGTTCGACGGGTTCGTTGAAGGCTCGCCCATGCCGAACTACGGCTCCGAGAACATCGCCTTCAACGGCGACCTCATGAGCCTCGACTATCCGATTGGACCGACCGGTTTCGGCACGACCGTCCGCCTTCGCCACGAAGACTATCTGGCGACCGACACCGCGCCCTCGGCCTTCGGATCAGGCGATTTCACCGTTGAGCTTCGCTACCTGTCGGAAGACGAAGCGCCGCCCCACTACCTGATCGGCCAATACGGCGATCAGACGAACCAGCGGTCTTGGACGCTCGGCCTCAAGAACTTCCAACTCTTCGCCAAGGTGTCGTCCAACGGCGCGTCGGCCGACATGGTGGATCAAGAGGATTTCGCGGCTCTCGAACCCGGCTGGAACTCGATCTGCATCGAACGCGGCGGCGACATCATCCGCGTCTACCGCAACGGCGAAATGGTGATGAAGCAGACCGTCTCCGGCCCGCTCTTCGCCTCGAACGCACCCCTGACGCTGAACGGCTTCATGGAAGGCGACACCGCTGGAGGCAGCGGTCAGTTCGATGAAGTGCGGATCACCAAGGGTCTGGCCCGCTACAATGACGACCAAGGCTACGTCCACTCCACCCTGCCGTTCCCCACGGTCGAGGGCGAAGCACCGAGTGGTCCTGCTTTCGAGTTCGAAGAGCCGAACGTCGTCAGCGCGTTCGCTGGCCAACCGAACCAATACAATGGCCGGAACTCTTATCCGGTCACGATCTCTCGCGACGGTCACCGCGCCATCTACTTCCGCAAGGGTAGAGGCTGCGACATCTTGGCGACCGAGAACGGGTCCATCGTCAAGAGTGTGCCGGTCTCAAAGTTCAAGGACGATTTCGACGCCCATCATCCGAACCATGGGCTGTTTCTCAACGCCGCTCACTCGATGGATGACCTGCCGGGAACGAACTTCGTCATCGTCAACATCGGCTATTACAACGCCAACTTCATCACCGGTTTCATGATCTATGAGATCGTGGGCGATGATCTGGTCTACTATGGCTCGCGCGTGGTCCCCACGCCGATCCTCGGCGACATGATGGCTGTCGGCTTCGACGCGGGCGGTCGCATCTGCATCGCTTGCACTGCGGAGTCTTACTACGCCGAACGTCCTTGCCTAATCACGCTTCCGCCCATCGACCGGGTGAACGGCGACCTCTGGCAAACCAACCACTGGAATGGCTCGCAAACGGCTCTCGACGCCGACACCACGGTCGTCTTGGGTGGCGCTGGCGAGAAATATTTCATGTCAGGGTTCTACACCAACGGTCGCGTCGGCGGACGTAATGGCGGCGGCTTCATTGTTCCGTCCGAGAACGGTCCGCGCTGGTATTTCTACGTCTCCAGCGGCCGGGTGAACTACAACGTCACGAACGAGAACGGTCGTTGGGATTTCGCTTATCGCGAGGGGCTTCGCCGACGCCCTCGACGCGACCAGCCAAACCCCTTCGTCCGCTCTCGACCCCTCAGCTTGAGCGTTCTCCTGCGAAACTTCATCGGCGAGAGCGGACGAAACCCTCTTCAATAAATACGGTGTGCCTTACACTCTCTCGAAACGCTCCACCGACGCCCTGATCGGCGTCGAACCCCGACTTGTCCGTGTCGTCAAACGGGCCATCACCCACACCACCCAAGATTTCGTGGTGATCCAAGGCGTCCGCACCAAGGAACAGATGTGGGAGAACTACGGAAAGGGCCGAACGGTCGCCCAATGCGCCGCCAAGGGCGTCCCTGCGATCTACGCCAAGCCCGCGCTCCGCAAGGTGACCTTCCTTAATAACCCGCTGGCGTCGAACCACCGCGTCCATGCAGACGGCTTCGGCCATGCCGTGGACATCGTGCCGTTCCCCGTCGATTGGGACACCGAGAAGAAGTTCGCCGACATCGCCGCAGCCATGAAGCGCGCCGCCCATCTGGAAGGCGTGAAAATCGCTTGGGGTGGAGATTGGACCGGCGGCATCCGCGATCTCCCCCATTTCGAACTGATTTAAGCGACTACTCTCATTTGCAGAACTGTAGTTGCCTTCATGCAGGCCGTCGGCATGGTCAACGATCACCAGACGACCTGCTTCCGTCACGCCCAGGTTCGTGCGATGGCGGACCATGGCTAAAGCCCCCGCAAACCCGAAAGCCTTCCCGACGCTCGCGCTGGAAACCGTGCTGATCCAGCGTGTCGGCGGCCTCGTCTGCGGCGTGGACGAGGCCGGACGTGGTCCCTGGGCCGGGCCGGTCTCGGCGGCGGCCGTGATCCTGAACCCTGACGACCTGCCGCCCGGCATCGACGATTCCAAGGCCCTGACCGAAAAGCGCCGCGCCGCCTTGGAGCCCGAGATCAAGGCCCGCGCCGTCGCCTGGGGTGTCGGCTTCGCCTCGGTGGACGAGATCGAGGAGCTGAACATCCTGCATGCCACGGGCCTGGCCATGTGCCGCGCCATCGAGGCCTTGCAGGTCCAACCGGTCGCCGCCCTGGTCGATGGCAACTATCGCTTCAAGCTTCCGTGCGAAATCCAGACGGTCGTCGGCGGCGATGGACTGTCGCTATCCATCGCGGCGGCCTCGATCCTGGCCAAGACCGCACGAGACCGGTTGATGATCGATTTGGATGCCCAATACCCCGGCTACGGCTTCGCCAGCCACAAGGGCTACAACGCGCCAATCCATCAGAACGCCTTGAAAACCCTGGGCCCCTGCCCCGCCCACCGGCGCAGCTGGTCGCCGATCAAGGCGCTGTTGCAGGAGGCCTGACGCCCTCTCAGATGTGCAGGAAGCCGCCCAGCAGCGCGCCCATCAGGGCCGCCACAGCCGCCCCGGCGATCGCCATCATCCAGCGCGGCGGCGGCGCCACCTCGGGCTCGACATCGATCTGCTCGATGGGTTGAGCCGCTTCGACCGACCGCGTGTAGCGTGCGGCGTTGTGGGTGAAGGTCGCATCCGCCGTCCGCGGCGCCCACGAGCGCGGCTCGGCCGCCGGACGCACACGGTAGTCGTCGGGGCGATCGGTCTTGGGGGCGGTGTACGGGTGCGGTTGCATAGTCCCACAACGGCACGCAGCGATTCGCGTTCCGCCCTACCCTCCGTTGTTTTCGTCGGTGTCTATGCAGCAACGGGCAGGGACACCGGCCGCTCGGTGACCACGAACAGGTGCTCGACATTCTTGAGCCGCCCGATCTGCCCGACCTTCTCGCCCTTGGGATTATGGATCCCGATCCGGGCGCCGACATAGCGGGGATGCGCCACCTCCAAGACCTGCACATGACCCCGCGCCGACAGCATCTCGACCAGGTCCGCGCGGCTCAGATACCCCTCGTCGTTGAAGCTGACGATCAGGTTCGGCGCCTTGACCCGCTCGATCACGGACCGCAGCGCCGGGCCGATGCCGGGCCGGCTGTTGAAGGCGCTCTTGCGCGTCCTCACGTCCACCCGCTTGTTGGCCACGCCATAGGTCTCGGGCCGGTCCCACAGCACCAGGCTCTCCCAGCAATGGTAGTTCCCAAGATAGGAATGCTGGTTGTACGGCGGGTCTAGATAAACCAGGTCCGCCTCGATCTGTTCAGCGATCTCGACCGCATCGCCCTGCGTCGCTCGGCATGGCCCGTCCACCGCCGGAACCAGGTCCGGGCTGCGCAGCTCCAGCGTCTTCAACGCCCTCGGCGCCCACTGCTTCATATAGGCCATCTGGACCCCGGCGGTGGAATCCACCCGATCCGCCGCCTCCATCAGGCTGACCAGGGCGATGGCCTTGAGTTCCGGCTCCAGTCCCATCGCCTCGATCCGGTCGCGCATGGCGTCGATCCGCGCCCCGTTGTCGGGATGGAAATACCGCGCATCCTGACAAAAGGCCTGGGTGAACCAGCCCGCCTCGGGCTTGACCGTCCGCAGCTCGGCCAGCACGCCCTCGGCCCGCTCGATCCACCGCTCCCGATCCGCCTGAACATAGGTCGTCGCCAGGGCGTGGGCATAGGCGTTCAGGTCGTTCGACCAGACCTGAAACCCCTGCTTCTTCAGGGCGTGCCCGACCCTCGCCGTGCCCGAGAACAGATCGCACACCCGCCCGCCCTGCGGCAGCACCCCCGCCACCGCACCCGTCACATGCCCCAGCAAGGCGCGCTTGGAGCCGATATATTTGATCATGACGCGGCCCGACTCATCGCGGCAGCATAGCGGTTGTCGCAAGGCGCGCGAAGTTGCCCGGATCGTCGGAATTCAACCGCCGCGTCTAGCTTCAGGCCAACGCGCGGTCCATGCTCAATGCGGCGATTATGGAGAAGGCGCATGCCCCACAGCGAAACCCATCGGGTCGATCGGATCGGCTGGCTTAGGGCGGCGGTGTTGGGGGCCAATGACGGGCTGGTGTCGACGGCCAGTCTGGTGGTGGGCGTCGCGGCGGCGGCGACCAGTCATGGCGGCATATTGATCGCGGGCGTGGCAGGACTGGCGGCGGGCGCCATGTCGATGGCGGCGGGCGAATATGTCTCGGTCAGTTCGCAGTCCGACACGGAAAAGGCCGATCTGGCGCGTGAGGCGGTCGAACTGGCCGGCGATCATGAGGCGGAGACGCGCGAACTGGCCGGCATCTATGTCGGGCGAGGCGTCGCGCCGGATCTGGCGACCGAGGTGGCGCGCCAGATGATGGCGCATGACGCGCTGGGCCCCCATGCGCGCGACGAGCTGGGTATTTCTGAGATCACCACCGCACGGCCGATCCAGGCGGCGCTGACCTCGGCGATCACCTTCTCGGCCGGGGCCGCCCTGCCTCTGGTTGTCGCCGCTGTCGCGCCGCTGGACACGCTGGCGATCTGGGTCGCGGCTTCCGCCCTGCTGGGTCTGGCCGTGCTGGGCGCCCTGGGCGCCCGCGCAGGCGGCGCGCCGATCGGGCGATCGGTTCTGCGCGTGGTTTTCTGGGGCGCGCTCGCCATGGCCATCACCGCAGGCGTGGGCCGCCTGTTCCACATCGCCGCCTGATCAGAACCGCGCCGTCAGGGCCAGGCGGGCGGTAAGCGGTCGTTGCGGCGTGCTGATGTCGCCCGAGGCGTAGAAGGGATTGCCAAAGGTGAAGGTGTCGTCGCTGCGGTTGAACAGATTGTCCGCCGCCGCCCTGATCGCCCAGCGATCGATCTCGACGCCGACGCCCAGCGAACTGGTCAGATAGCCGGCCGAGGCGCCGGTGGAGGTCGGCGAAAGAGCGATATCGGTCGGGCCGACATAGCCCAGACGAAGCTCGGATCGCACCGTCGCATGCGCCAGATGCGCCTCATGCACGACGCCGGCCTGCACGCTGAAATCGGCGACCGCGGGCAGTCGCGTGTCGGTCCCCAGCGCGAAACCGGGGTCGGGGCGGGTCAACTCGGGATCATTGAAGACGGCATGCGCATCAACCGTCCACGGGCCGTCGCGCCATTCGACCTCGCCCTCGATGCCGCGATTGCGGCCATCGCCCAGATTGGCGGTGAAGGGCAGGCCCCGGGCGTCGAACCGGTCCGACTGGATGTTGCGCCAATCGGCGACGAAGACCGCGCTTCGCCCCCGCAGTCGCCCTTCGAACAGGGCGAAGCGCGCGCCCGCCTCGCCGGCGACGATCTCGTCCGGCTTCACCTGTCGCGCGGGCTGCTGATCGCCGCCCGGCACGACGCCGGCGTTGAAGCCCGGCCCGCGATAGCCCTCCGTCGCCAGCGCGTAGAAGACGAAGGGCCCACGATCATATTCGACCACCAGACGCGGGGTGATATCGACCAGGGCGTCTTCTCCAGACACCTGCGTCGGATCGCCATCGGTTTCGCTGCGATGCTCCACCCCGATGCGTAACAGGCGCGCGCCGGCCGTGATCTTCAGGCGGTCGGTCAGCGCATAGGCGGCGTCGCCGAACAGAGCCGCCTCATCCACATGGTCGCGCCTGTGCTGTCGATAGACCTCCGGCCCGCCCTGCCCGTCCGAGATCGCGACGGTGCGGGTGTGGGTATATTCCGAGAAGAACAGCCCGGCGCTCCACTTCAGTCGCGCGCCGAAGTCGCCGTTCAACCGCATCTCATGCACCGCAGCCGACAGGTCGTCGGCCTGGTCCAGCGCCGCTGTTCCCGTAAGCCCGAACAATCCGGCCGCAGGCGTCGCATCGTAGCGCGCATCGAGGCCGTGCGACTGAACGCTGGATGAGGCCCGCAGCCGCGCCCAGCCCAGATCCCCGTCCACCGAGGCCCAGACGCCGTCGAAATCGTTGCGGCTGGGCTCCGTCAGGCTGCGCCGACGCGCATAGGGTTGGTCGGCGCCCAGGTTGGCGTACTGGCTGTCATCGACGTCGATGGTCTGGGCGAGGAATCCCGTCTTCAAGGTCCAGCCGGGGGTCAGACGAAACAGCGCCGCCGCCCTCAGCCCCTGTCGATGCATGCCGCCGGTATTGCTAAGGCCAAGGACGTGATCATCGACGTAGCCCCCGACCGTCTCGTCATAGCCGACGACCCGGACCGCCAGGCGATCACGCAGGATCGGGGCGTTGATCATCAGCTCGACGGCGTCGCCCGGCGCGCCGCCGGCCGTCAGCGCCCCCTCCGCCGTCACGCGTCCATAGACGCCGTCCAGGTCCGGCGGGCGGCTGACCATCTGGACGACGCCGCCCATCGAACCCGCGCCGTACAGCGCCCCCTGCGGCCCACGCAGGACCTCGACCCGTTCGATGTCGGCCAGACGCAGCGCCGGGTCAGGCGCGTCGTAGGTCAGGCGCACGTCATCGAGATAGAGCCCGATCAGGCTTTGCGCCTGTCCCGCAACGGGTCCGTCCGCCAGGCCGCGAATGAAGAGCTTGTCGCGCCCCGGCCCCAGATTGGTGACCGTCAGGCCCGACACGCGCGCGGCGACGCCGTCGAGGTCGCTGATCCCGGCCCGTTCCAGCGTCACCCCATCCAGCGACGACAGACCGTAGGGGGCGCGCGACAGCAGCAGATTGTCCGTGCGTGACGCCGTCACGACGACTTCATCCAGCGTCGTCGGGGCCACGGACGCGGGCGGCGTCGAGATCGTCCGCGCGACGACGGGCGGCGCGGCGGCCACCCGCACGATCCTGTAGGCGCCGTCGCCGACACGGGTCGCGACACAGTGCGTGCCCAGCATCAATCTAAACAAGGCGGCGTCGACGGAAAGTCGGCCTCTCACCCCGCGCGTGGGGCCGCATCGCTCGGTTCCGGCGGCGTCGATGCTGACGCCCGCCTGCAGGCCGAAGTCGAGGACGGCGGTCCGCAACGGCTGAGGCGAAACCGACACCTGAAGCGACGAACGCCCTTGGGCCATGCCGATCGACGGCGTGGTCACACCGCAAACGACGACCAGGGCGCAGAGGAAGGCTCGTACCAAAAGGCGACGTCCGAAGCAGGTTCAGCGCCGTTCTAGACGAACCCCTTGCGGCCCGCGAGTGGCCTTGATCGGCAGGAACCGTTCCAGCCGACCGATCACCGCCGCTTCGTCATCAAGAACCAGCGTGCCGGAGAAGCGCAGGTTGGCCGCATTCGGCGCCACGGTCACCGGCGTAGCGAAGGCGCGGCTGAGGTCGGCGGCGATCTCTCGCAGCGGCCGATCGTCATAGGCTCGTCGCCCTTGGGTCCAGGCGGCGGCGGTGCGGACATCGACGGGGGCCACGGTCATGCGGTCGTCGGCGTCGTCGCGCTGGACCGACTGACCGACCGTCAGACGCACCCGCCGCGCGGGCTGTTTCAGGTCGCTGACCTCGACGACGCCCCGCAGCACCGCCACCTGGGTGTCATCGGCGGATCTGCGGATGTTGAACGCCGTGCCGACCACGCGCACCTGGCTTTCGCCGACATCGATCAGGAACGGTCGGCCGGCGTCATGCGCGACATCGAAGGTCGCCTCGGCCTGATCCATATGCACCAGACGCCGTCCCCGCTCCATCTTCACCGACAGGGTCGAGCCGCCGTTGATCTGAAGCCGCGATCCGTCGTCCAGGGTCACCGTCCGCGTTTCGCCGGGCGCGGTGGTGTACACCACGGTCGGCGCGGTTTGCAGCAACGGACCCAGGAAGATCGCCGCGGCGAGGGCCGCAGCCATCGCCGGGACGGCCACCATCCATCGCCGCCCCGGTCCCTTGCGCCGCTCGCGATGCGCCGACAGGTCGATGACCGACGCCGGCTGAACGTCGGACAGGTCGTCCGAAGCGGTCCACAGCCCCTCGGCCTCGTCGAAGGCGCGCCGATGGGCCGGGTCTTGATCGAGCCAGGCCGTCGCCGCGTCGATGTTCGCAATCGTCACGTCATCGGCGCGCAGACGCACGACCCAGGCGGCGGCCTGGGCGGCGATCTCCTCGTCCTTGATGACGGCGTCCTGGGTCATGATCCGGTCCGGGCCCGAGCGGGCTTTGGGGGAGAGACGACGCGGTCGCGCCGCATCCTCAATGAAAAATGGCGAAATCCGGTCGTCATGGCCAACCGACCCGCAGCAGCAGTTCCTTCAGCGAGGCGGAAACGTATTTTTCGACCGCGCTGCGCGAGACGCCCATCCGCTTGGCCACCTCGGCCTGGCTGAGCCCGGCCATCTTGTGCAGACGGAAGGCCTCTGCGGCCTTGGGCGGCATCCGGTCGATCGCGGCGACCACCTTTTCCAGTTTCAGCTTGGCCCAGACGGCGTCCTCGGCCGACGGCGCATCCTGGGCTTCGGCCGCATCATCGATAGCGGAAGCGCGCCGCCATTCCAGATCGCGCGCGCCCGCGCGTCGCTGGGCCTTGGACGCATCCAGGGCCAAATTTGCGGCGATCCGATAGAGGAAGGCCTGCGGGTGGCGTACCTCGGCGGCGGCCTCCTCGGTCATCGACTGCAGCCGCACCCAGACATCCTGCGCCAGATCTTCGGCCGCAGCCGACGATCCCGTGCGCGCCGTCAGAAAGCGCACCAAGGCCGGGCGGCTGTCCAGCCACGCGTTCGCCAGAGCGTGCCGCGCCGGTCGGCTTGGGTCGTGCTGAGGGGGACCGAAAGAGGCGTTCACCACCCCATCGTGGGTTGCTGCGCCCTTTGCGGCAACCGCGATTGCGACGGCGAAAGATTTTTTTGTGGGGGTCGCCGCACCGCGTCGTCTCTGGCCCGAAGTCCCCTGGCCCGAGGCCCGCATGTTTCCACTCCGCCTGCCCGAAGACGCCGATCCGGTTCAGCCGCGCGCGCGCCGCACGCTGTCGTCGCGCATCATCCGGTTCGACGATCCGTGCCGAGGCGAACGTCGCCGCGTGGAGCAGTTCATCGAGGCGGCCTATGCCGAGGCCTATGGCGGCCAGATCCAGGCCCATTTCCCGACCCTGATGAGCGTTCAGGACGAGGCTGGCGTCATCTACGCCGCCGTCGGCTTCCGACACGCCGCCGAAGCGCCCCTGTATTTGGAGCAATATCTGGACAGCTCCGTCGAGACCGTCCTGAGCCAGGCCATCGGCGCCGTCATTGACCGCGCGCAGGTGGTCGAGATCGGCAGCCTGGCCTCCAGCGGACAGGGCGCGACGGTCTTCCTGTTCGCCGCCATGGCCCATCATCTGCAGTCCGAAGGTCTGAGGTTCGCCGTCGCCACCGCGACCGACGAACTGCGCCGCATCTTCCACAAGGCTGGCTTGGGCGCGCTTCAACTCGCGCGCGCCGATCCGCGCCGCCTGGACGACGGCGGCGGCAGTTGGGGCGCCTACTATCAGACCGATCCTGTGGTGCTGGCCGGCTCGATCGACGCGGCGACCGCGCCGCTGGATCACTTTTCCGAAACAGCGCCGGTCGGACGGGCCGTCCGCACCCGCCTGCACTACGAGGATCGCTCATGAGCGCCGTTCTGGACGCCCTGTCGCGTCGCGCCCGCACCACGCCCGATGATGTGGTGATCGAGTGGGCCGAAGGTTCGCTGACGGCGGCCGACTTGCTGGCGCAGGTCGGTCAGCTGGCGACCGCCCTGGCCGACGACCGATCTCCGGTCGGGGTCCTGCTCGACAACGGGCCAGCCTGGGTCGTCGTCGATCTGGCGCTGATCCTCGCCCAGCGGCCGAGCGTGCCGATCCCGCCCTTCTTCACGGCCGCTCAACGCGATCATGCCCTGACCGACGCCGGCGCGGGGGTGCTGATCACGCCGGGCGCTCCGGGCGAGCTGACCGTGGGCGGCGCGCCCATCCGGCTGACGCCGACGGGGCTGCCGGTGCGGGATCTGCATCGCGGCACGGCCAAGATCACCTACACCTCCGGCTCGACCGGTGCGCCCAAAGGCGTCTGCCTGTCTCAGGATCAGATGGAGGCGGTCGCCGCCTCTCTGGTTGAGGTCCTGGGCCGCGACCGCGCCGGGCTGCATCTGCCGGTGCTGCCGCTGGCGGTGCTGCTTGAGAATGTCGCCGGCCTCTATGCGACGCTTCTGGCCGGCGGCCGCTATCACGCCGCGAGCCTGGCCGAGGCCGGGATGGGCGAGGCCTTCCGCCCCGATTTTGCGCGCCTGCTGTCCACCGTCGTCCAGACCGGCGCCACGACCCTGATCCTGGTTCCCGAACTGCTGCGCGGCCTGATCGCCGCCCAAGGCGCGATGCGGCTGGATCATCGGCTGGAGATGATCGCGGTCGGCGGCGCACGGGTGTCCCCGGCCCTGCTGGAGGCCGCCGCCAACGCCGGCCTGCCCGTGGTCGAGGGCTATGGCCTCAGCGAATGCGCCTCGGTCGTGGCGCTCAACAGCCCGGACGACGCCCGCCCCGGCACGGTCGGCCGGCCTCTGCCTCACCTTGCGGTCCATCTGGCTGACGACGGCGAAATCCTGGTCTCGCCCCATCCTTTCCTCGGCTACGTCGGCCAGGCGCCCGCGCCGGAGCGTCTGCACACAGGCGACATCGGCCGCTTCGACACCGACGGACGGCTCAGCATCGAAGGCCGCAAGGCCAACACCCTGATCACCGCCTTCGGGCGCAACGTCGCGCCCGAATGGGTCGAGAGCGAGCTTCTGGCCGAACCCCAGATCCTTCAGGCCATGGCGATGGGCGAGGCGCAGGCGGCGTTGTCGGCCCTGATCGTGGCGATGCCCGGCGCCGAACCGGCCCAGGTCGAAGCCGCCGTCGGGCGCGCCAACGCCCGCCTGCCCGACTACGCCCGCATCGGCGACTGGCGTCTGGTCCCGCCCTTCGATCCCGCCGCCGGTCAGGTCACGGCCAACGGTCGTCCGCGTCGCGAGACCCTGCTGCGCACCTACGCCCCCTCCCCCTCGCAAGCCGCCTGAGAGTTCGCATGTCGTTTTTTGAAACCCTGGTCGCCGCGACCGCAACCGAGCGGGCCGCCTTCGCCGCCATCCCCCAGATCAGGGACGGTCTGGCCGGCCGTATCAGCCGCGAAACCTACGTCGCCTATCTGGCCCAGGCCTATCACCACGTCCGCCACACCGTGCCGTTGATGCAGGCCGCCCGCGCGCGGCTGAACGATGATCACGCAGTGTTCAAGGCCGCGCTCGACGACTACATCGCCGAGGAAACCGGCCACGAGCAGTGGATCCTGAACGACATCCGCGCCGCCGGCGGCGACCCCGATCAGACCGTGCAGCACGGCCCGAACGTCGCGACCGAACTGATGGTGGCCTATGCCTATGACACCATCCAGCGCATCAACCCGATGGCCTTCTTCGGCATGGTCTATGTGCTGGAGGGCACCAGCATTCAGCTGGCCAGCGTCGGCGCCGAGGCCGTGCAGCAGAGCCTCGGCCTCCCGCCCGCCGCCTTCACCTATCTGATTTCCCACGGGGCTCTGGATCAGGATCACATCCTGTTCCTCAAGCAACTGCTGGACGGAGTGTCGGACGCCGACGACCGCGCCGCCATCGTCCACATGGCCAAGGTGATGTTCGGCCTGTTCGGCGGAGTCTTCGCCTCCATCCCCCACATCGCAGCGCGGGAGACGGCCGATGCAGTTTGAGGATCGCAACATCCTGATCACCGGCGGCTCCGGGGCCTTGGGACGTCGTGTGGTCGAGCGGATCGAGCGCGAGGGCGGTCGGGTCACGATCGTCGCCCGCGCGCCGGTGGCGGGCCATCACACCCTGGTTGGCGACCTGTCCACTCCGCAGGGCCTCGACAGCGTCGCCGAACAGGCCGGCGGCCGCGCCTGGGATACTCTGATCAATATCGCCGGAATCCAGCATTTCGGCCCGCTGGAGCAGCAGACGCCCGAGCACCTGCTGGCGACCTATATGGTCAATCTGGTCGCGCCGGCGCGTCTGGCCCAGGCCGTCCTGCCCGGCATGAAGGCGCGCAAGCATGGCCAGATCGCCAATGTCGGCTCCATTTTCGGCTCGATCAACTTCGCCCACTTCGCCAGCTATTCCAGCGCCAAGGCCGGGATGCGGGCGCTCAGCCAATCGCTGCGCCGCGAACTGGCCGGCACTGGCGTCGGCGTCACCTATGTCGCGCCCCGCGCAGTGGCCACGCCGTTCAACTCCGCCAAGGTCGACGAATATGCGCGTCTGACCGGCATGGCCGTGGACGATCCGGACCCGATCGCCGACCGCATCGTCGCCGCCATCCGCTCAGATCGCCGCGACGTCTATCTCGGCTTCCCCGAAAGCCTGTTCGTCCGCCTCAACGCCCTGGCGCCCGGCCTAATCGACGGCGCCCTGAAATCCAACGACCTGAAGGCCCGCGCCCTGTTCGCCGGCTGAACCACAGAACAAAAGGAGAGACACGCCATGAAGACCGCCCTGTTCGCCCTGGCCCTGATGGCCGCCCCCCTGACGGGTGCCTCCGTCGCCCACGCCGACGCCTGCGACGACCGCGCGCGCGGTCTCCAGCAGTCGTGGGACCACGTGAATTTCGAGGTCCCGCAAGGCGTTCGAATGGCGGAAATGGCGCGGCTGAACACCCAGGCCGACGCTGTCGTCGCCCAATGCCCCAACCGCGCCGAACCTCTGGTCTGGGACGCCATCATCACCGCTTCGGAAGCGGGATTGAAGGGCGGGATCGGCGCCCTGGGCCTCGTGCGTGAGGCGCGCACCGAACTGGAACAGGCCGAGCGGATCAACCCGCGCGCGCTGAACGGCTCGGTCTATGTCAGCCTCGGTTCGCTCTACGCCCAGGTGCCGGGCGCCCCGATCGGTTTCGGCAACCGCCAGCGCGCCCGCGACTACCTCCAGCGCGGTCTGGCCATGGCGCCCAACGACGTCGACGCCAACTTCTTCATGGGCGATCTGCTGGTGCGCGAACACGACTGGAACGGCGCCGCCCGTTATCTGCAAAAGGCCATCGACGCCCCTGCCCGCCCAGGCCGCGCCGTCGCCGACCGTGGTCGCAAGGCTGAGGCCCGCGCCCTGCTTGTTCGCGCCCAGCAGCATCACTGAACAGATCCATCATGAGCCCTGTTCCCCCTGCCCTGTCGCTAGACGTCGTTCAGCGCCGTCGCAAATGGTTCGCCGGCCTGGTTCTGCTGGTCCTCATCGTCCTGACCGCCAGCGTGCGCTCGGTCGCCGCCCTCGACGGCGAATGGCATGAAGGCGTCGAAGGCCTGGGCCTGGCCGCCATCATCGTCGCCATCGTCGGCCGCGCCTGGTGCTCGCTCTATATCGGCGGACGCAAGAAGGCAGAGATCGTCGATCGCGGCCCCTTTTCCATCACGCGCAACCCGCTCTATGTCTTCAGCTTCATCGGCGCCTTCGGCGGCGGCGCCCAGACCGGCAGCGTGACGATCGGCGCGATCTTCGCCGTGGCGACCTTTCTGGTCTTCCTACGCACGGTCGGTCGCGAAGAGGCCTGGCTGGCCGAACATTTCGGCGCGCCCTATGCCGCCTACTGTGCCCGCACGCCGCGCTTCCTGCCCAATCCTGCCCGCTGGCGCGACGCCGAGGAACTGATTGTCCGTCCCGCCTTCTTCGTCCGCACCCTGCGCGACGGCCTGGTCTTCCTCGCCGCCATCCCCGTCATGGAAGGCATCGAGCACCTGCAGTCGTCAGGGTTGATCGGCTTCCCGGTCAGTCTGTTCTAGACCTAACCGTCGCGCCATTCGCTGAGCATCTGGCCGTCGGCGTCTTCGAAGGCGACGCGGTCGAGTTGCACCGCGCCGATACAAACCGGCCTTTGATCGGCGGCTGCCGCCCGACAGTGGATGGCGCGGCCGTCGGCGAAGGCGGTCATCCGGCCTTCGAGGACGAGACGGTATCCTTGCGCCGACGGCACGGGGGGTTGGCCGTCCTCGCCCCGCAGGGTGAACTCATAGGCGCGGCCGTTTCGGCGCCCTGTCCGCGCGCCGTTCGCCTTGAACACGGCGGCCAGCCCCGCCGTCTGAGGCGAGGCCTGGCTTGAAGCCGAAGCTGTGGGCGCCATCGCCGGGCAGGCCTCGGTGAGCAGCCACGGCCGGGCAAGCCAGAATCCCTCGACAGCTTCCAGCCCGCTGTCGTCGCGTCCGACCACACCGGACTGCAGCCAATCCGCCGGCGCCAAACTGAACTTCAGCCTTTGGCGATCCTTCGCCCAGGCGACCGTCGCCAGCCCATCAGCCGCAGCCTCGACAGCGTCGCTCGGCGCCCCGCAGCCAAAGGCCTGACGGACGACGAAGCGTCGCCCGGCCAGAGACGCGCCCCCGACCTCTCGCCCTGCGGCGAAGGCCGAGGCGGCGATGTCCATCGCTTCAAGCAGGCCGGCGCGATCCAGCACCGGCGCAGGCGCGACGGTCACTACCGGCGGCGTTTCGGTTTTCTCAGCCGGAGCGGGTGCGGGCTGCGGCTCACGCTGGCAGGCGGCGAGCACCAGCAGGGACGCTGCAAGCGCGACTATCGAAGACCGAGGCGACGCAATCTTTTCGAGCATGGAACCACCCTAACACGCGAACCGCTGATGGGGATGCGCTCATCCGAAAAAGGTTGACGCGAACGATGGGGGACGGTCTGCACAGCATCATGACTTTCGACCAGATCGCCGCCCTCGCTGTGCTCGTCGCCGTCGTGGGCGTCCTGATCCATGGCAAGATGCGGGCCGATGTCGTCGCCTTGACGGGCGCCGCCGTCCTCCTGCTGCTGGGCGTGGTGCGGCCGATCGAGGTGCAGGGTGCCTTCGCCAGTCCCGCCGTCATCGCTTTGGCCGGCCTGTTCGTCATCGCCTACGCCATCGAACTGTCCGGTCTCTTGGGCTGGTTGATCCGACAGGCGACGCAGCTTTCCGCCCGGATCGGCGCCCGAGGCATCTGGATCGTCATCGGCCTGTGCGGTTCGGTCGGCGGCTTCCTGAACAACACCCCTGTGGTGGTTCTGGCCGCGCCGGTGATCCGCGACGTGGCCCAGTCGCTGCGCCTGTCGCCCAAACGCTTTCTGATGCCGCTCAGCCACGTCACGGTCATGGGCGGTCTGCTGACGCTGATCGGGACATCGACCAATCTGCTGGTCAACGACATGGCCCGCAACGCAGGCCAGCCGGTCTTCGGCCTGTTCGAGATCACGCCCGTGGGTTTGGCCATCGCGGTCGTTGGCGGCCTGTGGCTCTATTTCGTGGGCGCGCGCCAACTGGGTCGATCGGTCGCCATGGACGAGGCGGAAGCCGCACGTCTGGCGGAACTGGAAGAGGCGCGTCGTCGCGCAGAGGCCGAAGCCATCAATCGCCGCAAGCGCCTGCTGCCGTTCGGCCTGCCGCGCTTGGGCGGATCGCGAAATCAGGTCGATGGGTCGGGCGATGCGCATCTCGGCGACGTTGAACTGTATGGCGCCGCTGATCGTCCGCTACGGCTGAAGCCGGCTGCGATCTCGCTGGGCGTGTTTGTGCTGGTGATCCTGTCGGCGGCGCTGGGGTGGGCGCCGATCGCCGCCTCGGCCTTCGCCGGCGCCGTCGGACTGATCCTGCTGCGCGTCATCACGCCCGAGGAGGCCTATGCCGGACTGCGCCCCGAAATCCTGCTGCTGATCGCCGGCATGGTCGTGGTCGGCACGGCCATCGAGGTGACGGGGCTGGCGTCCGCCGGCGCAGATCGTCTGATCGGCGTGATCCGGCCGCTGGGGCCGCTGGGCGCCTTGATCGTGCTTTACGGCGTGACGCTTTTCGCCACCGAACTGCTGTCCAATGCCACCGTTGCGGTGCTGATCACCCCCATCGCCGTAGCCCTGGCCGAAAGCTTGGGCGTCGATCCCCGACCCTTCCTGGTGTGCGTCATGATGGCGGCCTCTGCCGCCTTCGCCACCCCGTTCGGCTATCAGACCAATGTGCTGGTCTTCAACATGGGCGGCTACAGCTACATGGACTTCGTCCGCGTCGGCCTGCCCCTGAATCTGATCACCTGGATCGCCGCCATGGTCGCCATCCCGATCTTCTTCCCGTTCTGATCGCTGGGTTGTCGAAGTGGTGCGGGCGGCCGGGATCGAACCGGCAAGGACTTTCGTCCGGCAGATTTTAAGTCTGCTGCGTCTACCAGTTTCGCCACGCCCGCAGCCCGGTCTGGCCCGGTCCGGCTCCTATAGACGGAACCAGGCCGGGTCTCCAAGTCGTCAGCGTGCCGGGGTCGACGGCGTGGTCGCGGGCCTCATCGCCCGGAAGTCCACGTCCGAATCGGCGATCAGCCACAGGAGGCCCGCCCAGGCGGCGACGTTCTGGTTCAGTTGCGCCGGGTCGATCTTGTCCAGGGTGTCGTTGGCGGTGTGGTGCAGATCGAAATAGCGGGTTCCGTCCTGGGCCAGGCCGAAGAAGGGTACGCCCAGCGGGCCCATCGGTCCGACATCGACGCCGCCTTCGGTCTCGACGCGATCGGAGGCCAGGACGCCGATCGGATAGAGGACACGGGTCGCGGCCTTCTGGAAGTCCGAGCCTTGCGCGCCGGCGGGCAGGCGCAGGGCATAGACGCGGTCGGCGCCGAAATCGCTCTCGCCGGCGATGATGTGCTTGTCCAGCGCCGCGCCCTGGCCGCGCGCATAGACGCCGCCGCCGTTGCCGGTCTGGGCGGTCGGCTGGGCCACTTCTTCCGAACCGTAGAAGATGACGCGCAGGGTGCGGGCCGGGCGGCGGCCGCTGTCGGCGATGGCTTTGGCGGCGGCGACGGTGATGGCGCCCCCTGCCCCGTCATCGATGGCGCCGGTGCCCAGGTCCCAGCTGTCCATGTGGGAGCCCAGGACGATGATCTCGTCGGGGCGCGTGGCGCCGGGCAGATCGCCGATCACGTTCTGGCTGGTGGTGCGATAGGTGCGGGCGGTCGAGGTCAGGCGCATGCGCACCGGCTGGCCCAGGGCGACCAGGCGGCTGACCTGATCGGCGTCGGGCGCAGCCAGGGCGAAGGCGGGAATGGTCGGCTTGCCGTCGACATAGCGGGTCGTGCCGGTGTGCGGCATCCGGTCTTCGTCAGAGCCCACCGAACGCATGACGAAGGCCGCCGCGCCCTTGGCCGCCGCCACGCCGGGGCCGGCGCCGCGCACGCGGGTCTGGGGACCATAGCCGGAGCCGTCCTGCATCGGGTGCATCTGGCCCAGGTCGACATAGACGATCTTGCCGCGGACGGCGGCCTCGGGCGCGGCCTGCAGGTCCTCGAAGGTGGAGAAGCGCACGACCTCCGCCTCGACGCCGCCCCTCGGCGTGGCCGGCGAGTGGCCCAGGGCGGCGGCGACCAAGGCCTGGGCGTTGTCGCCGACGATGGCGGCCGAGCTTTCGCCCCGCTCCCAGCCGACCAGCGGGAACTCTTCGATGCGGACGTTCTGGAAGCCGTTGGCGCGCAGATAGTCGGCGGCCCAGTCGGCGGCCTGCTGTTCGGAACGCGAACCCGCCGGGCGCGCGCCGAACCGCGTCGTCAGCTGGGTTACATAGTCCATGGCGATATTCGAGCGCATCGCGGCGTCGCGCACGACGATCGCCTGCTGCACCGTCGCCGCATCCTGAGCATGGGCCGCCGGTATAAACGCGACAAGACCCAGGGCGACGGCGCTGGCGGTCAGCAGACGGATGGACATAGGCAGGCTCCGGACTCAGATGAGAGCCGGACCCTAGGTAGGTTCAGTCGTTCTGGAAATAGGGTTCGACCGGACCCTGCAGTTTCACGGTCAGGGCCTTGCCCTTGCGATCCACGCGGTTGCCGAGCGCCAGACGGACCCAACCTTCGGAGACGCAATATTCCTCGACATTGGTCTTCTCTTCGCCCTTGAAGCGAATGCCGACGCCGCGTTGCAGGACTTCGGCGTCGTGATGCGGGCTGGACGGGTCGACCGAAAGGCGATCGGGGGGCGTGTCGGACATGGCGTTGGTCGGGCTCAGATCTCGGGAAGGCGCGGTGATAGACGCGCTGGCGCGCCCTGCCAATCCGAAACCGGGTTCGAAGATATTAGGGCAGCAGGTGATAGTGCTGGGCGACGGCGGCCATCATCACGGTTCCGACCGCCGGAACGGCGAGTATGATGGCCCGGCGCATGCGGTGCGCGACGTAAAGCAGCTCGCCGATCATGGCGTGGATCCTCGATGTCATCGCTCTCTGACGGAGCGTTCGAAGATCATTGGTCGAACAGCGCGCGCTGTCGAGACGAAACGTCAGCGCCGAGATCACACTTAAGGTTACTGCACAGTTTGACGCGGCTGGGCGTTGGGGGCGGCTGACGGCTGATAGGCCTGCGGGCCGGCCGCAGCGGGAGCCGCCGCAGGCGTGGCGGCGGGACGGCGCGCCGGGGTCGCGGTCGGGCGAGCCGCCGGTCGCGCAGCGGGACGGTTCGCGGCCGGGCGCGGCGTCGGACGGGTCGTCGGGGCGGCGGCGGGCTGAGCCGTCGGTGTCGCGGGCGGGGTCGTGGCGGCGGGCGCAGCAGCTGTGGGCGGGGCTGCCGGAGGCGTCGCAGCCTCGGCGGCGGCGGCGCGGGCGGCCATCTGCTGGGCCTGGAAGCGGGCGGCCAGCTTCTCGGTCAGCTCCTTGGCCTGCGGCGCACTCATCTGGGCCATGATGGCGGCTAGGGTGCGCGGACGCATGGCGGCGGCGACCGGCAGGCGCACTCGGTCCTCCAGCGCAGCCATGACCGGGGCGGCCTCCTTGGGACGCATGGCGGAATAGACCTGAACCAGACGATCGATCTCGGCCTTCTCGCGCTCGTCGACCTGGCCGAGCATCTGCTTCATCTCGGCCTTCAGGGCTTCCAGCGCCTTGACCTTGGCGTCCAGCTTCTGCTCGGCGGCGACCATCAGCGGCAGGGTGGTGGCGAAGTCCTGATCCCGCGCATCCAGCGCCGCGCGACGCTGCGACAACGACTGGATGATCTTCAGCTCGGCCGGCGAAATCCCCGCCTGCTGGGCCAGTTGTTCGGGAGACAGGGCGGAACAGGTTCCGGGCAGAGCCGGCTTGGGCGGCGCGCCGGCCGCAGAGGGAACCGCCTCCTCGGCCCAGGCCTTGGCCCCGTCGAACAGGCCAGGCGCGACGCCGACGGCGCGCACGGCGACGACCCCGCCGATGGCGATGGCGATCAGGGGCAGGATGCGGGGAAGGCGGGCCATGAAATGGGGTTCCGAACTCAGGCGGCGAACAGGTCGTCGTCGAGATTACGACGCGCGGCGTTGAGGCTTTGTTTGGCGGAATGGTTAGCGGAGCGTCCGGCCGTCAGGGCCTGAACGATAGCGGCGACATTGTCGCGCCCGGCGGGGGCGACGGCTTCATTGCGACGGCTCGAAGCGGGACTGGCCAGTCCCTGGATTCGTTGCGCCAGGGCCGCCATACGCTCGGCCCGCGCCTCGTCTTCGGTCGCGGCCGGCGCCGGAGCCAGGGCGGCCGGCGTCGCGCGATGAACGGGCTCGTCCTCGACGATCCGCGCCGGCGCCATGGCCGGCGCGCGGGCGATGAGGGTCTCCAACTGGGCCTTGACCTCTCGCGCCTTGATGATCCGATCATGAAGCAGGTCCGTTTCCTGACCCGAGGCGCGAAGGGTGGCCAGGGCGTTTTCGGCGCGGCCTGCGGCGGCGTTCAGTTCGGTGACGGCCTGGGCGAAGGCCAGCTGTCCGGCGCGCAGGGTGGCTAGCTTGCGTTCCAGCTTGATGCCGTAACCGACCGCCGCGATCAGCAGCACCATCAGCACGCCGTCCATGATCATTCCGGCCATCAGACGTTCACTCCCAGGCGGGCGGCGACTTCCGGATTGACCGGCCCTTCGACGCGTATGGCGATGTGCTGGCCCTTGCGCCCCATGCGGCCGGTGGTCAGCGGAATGGAGCCGGCGCGGATCGAGACCTCGGAATCCGGCGTGGCGTTCAGCATCATCGTGTCGCCGACCTTGAGGTTCAGCACGCTGGACAGAGGCATCTGCTGTTCGTCCAGGACCGCGCGGACTTCGGTTTCGGTCGTCCAGATCTCGGTGGCCAAGTGGCCTTCCCAAATGTTGTCGCGGCCGAACTTCTCGCCCATGAACTGCTGCAGCAGCATCTTCCGGATCGGCTCCAGCGTCGCATAGGGCAGCAGCAGTTCGATGCGGCCGCCGCGATCCTCCATGTCGATCCGCAGCTTGATCAGGATGGCGGCGTTGGCGGGACGCGCGATGGCGGCGAAGCGCGGGTTGGTCTCCAGCCGGTCCAGGTTGAAGTGAACCGGGGTCAGCGGCTCGAACGCCTGGCGCGCGTCGTTCAACACGACCTCGACCATCCGCTGCACCAGCACCCGCTCGATGGTGGTGTAGGGCCGGCCTTCGATGCGCAGCGCCGCCGTGCCGCGACGACCGCCCAACAGCACGTCGACGATCGAATAGATCAGGTTGGAATCGACGGTCAGCAGACCGTAGTTGTCCAGCTCCTCGGCGCGAAACACCGCCAGGATGGCCGGCAGCGGGATCGAGTTCAGATAGTCGCCGAACCGGATCGACGAGATGTTGTCCAGGCTGACTTCGACGTTGTCGGAGGTGAAGTTGCGCAACGATGTCGTCATCAACCGCACCAGGCGGTCGAACACGATCTCCAGCATCGGCAGACGCTCGTAACTGACGAGCGCGGAGTTGATGATGGCGCGGATGCCCGAGCGTTCCGAGCCGTCGTCGTCGCCCAGATCGAAGCCCAGCAGGCTGTCGATCTCATCCTGGTTCAGGACGCGTTCGGACAGGGCGTCGCCAGGATCGCCCAGACCGCCGAACGGATCGAGTTGCGCCGCGTCCGTCATGCCTATTGCACCAGCATTTCTTCGATCAGTACGGCGTCGACCTTGCCCGGAGCGGCGATCAGATTGACGCGGCGCAGAATCTCAGCGCGCAGCTGATAGGTGCCGGCCGAGCCGCTGAGGTCCTCAGGGCGCAGTTCGCGCACGAAGCCGGTGAACATGTCCTGCAGACGCGGCATCTCTTCCTGCAGATGGGTCGCCACCTCGGCGTCCTGCATTTCCAGCGTCAGCTTCAGCTTCAAGAAGGTCGGACGGCCGTCGGGCGACTGAATGTTCATGACCATGTCGGGCAGGGTGTAGAAGGTGACGCCATCCGGCCCTTCAGAAATAACGCCCAGCGCAGGATCGGCCTCGCCTTCCTTGCCGCCGCCGTGACCGCCGCCTTCCTTCTTCTCTTCCTTTTTTTCGGCCTTATCAGCCTTCTCTTCTCCGTGGCCGGCTTCGGCCTCGGCGCCGTGCGCTTCGGCGGGCTTGGGCTTCAGCATGAAGAAGGCGGCCGCCCCCCCGCCGCCCAGCACCAACAGGGCGACCGGCGCGATGATGAACAACAGCGGGATTTTCTTCTTCTTGGGCGCGGCGGCGTCGCCCTCGGCGGCCTCGCCTTCGGTCACAGCCGGCAGATCGGCGTCGGCGTCGGCCGCAGGCGCACCCTTCTTCTTGCCGAACTTGAACATGCGCGCGCCCCAGAGACTCTCTCATGACGAGGATCGTCCGGTTTGGTTAACGCGACGTTTACAATGGGCAGGATTTGCCGGGTCAAAAGCGGCCCGATCCCGCTCAAACCCGCACTCCGCCTGAATTAACACTGTTGGCACGGCCGTTGCGAGAGGCTGAGGCGAAGGAGCACGCCTCTCGTGGAAAACGCCGCCTATATCGGACTGTCACGCCAGATGACGCTGCGTCGCGAACTGGACATCGTGGCCAACAACGTCGCCAACGCCAACACCACCGGCTTCAAGGTCGAGCAGCTGATGCTGAGCGCCGAGATCGGCCAGCGGGCGCGCAACGACTCGATCCGCCCGTCTGCCAGCTTCGTGCTGGACAATGGCGTCGGTCGCGACTTCGGCCAGGGCTCGATGCAGCAGACGGGCCGCTCGCTGGACTTCGCCATTTCCGGCGAGGGCGCCTTCTTCACCGTGCGGGACGGCGCCAACGGCGAGGCCTACACCCGCGACGGCGCCTTCACCCTGGACCCGGAGGGGCGTTTGACCACCAAACAGGGTCAGGCCGTCCTTGGCGGCGGCGCGGAGATCGTGCTGGACCCGGCGCTCGGCGCGCCCAGCGTCGGCGCCGACGGCACGATCACCCAGAACGGACAGGTCACCGGCCGGCTGTCGGTCGTGCGTTTCGATACGCTGGGCGTGCTCGAAAAGGGCGGCGACAGCCTCTACCGCAATAAGTCCAACGCCCAGCCGATCGAGGCCGCCGACGCCCAGGTTCATCAGGGCTCGCTGGAATCCTCCAACGTCAATCCGTTGATCGAAATCACCAATCTCGTCGAGATCAGCCGCGCCTACGAGAGCGTATCGCGCATGATCGACAACACCAACGACCTGAGCCGTCGCGCCGTCGAGCGCCTCGGCAAGGCCGCTTAAGGGAGCCCCTCAAGATGCGCGCACTTCGCACTGCAGCCTCGGGCATGGCCGCCCAACAGCTGAACGTGGAGGTCATCTCCAACAACATCGCCAACATGAACACGGTGGGCTTCAAGAAGCAGCGCGCCGAGTTCCAGGACCTGCTGTACCAGAACGTTGAACGCATGGGGGCTCAGTCCTCGGCCGCCGGCACCGTGGTTCCAACCGGCATCCAGATCGGCGCAGGCGTCAAGGCGGGGGCCGTCTACCGCGTCACCGAACAGGGCACGCCGCAGATGACCGGCAACCCCTATGACATGGCCATCGACGGCAAGGGCTATTTCCAGATCAGCCTGCCGTCTGGCGAAAAGGCCTACACCCGCGCCGGCAATCTGCAGGTCAATCCGGAAGGCCAGATGGTGACCGACGACGGCTATCCGCTGGAGCCGGCGATCACCATCCCGCAGGACGCGACCAAGGTGTCCATCTCCAAGACCGGCCTGGTGCAGGTGACCCAGGCCGGACAGCCCGCCCCGACCACGGTCGGGCAGATCGAACTGGCCAGCTTCTTCAACGAGGCCGGACTGGAAGCCATCGGCGACAACCTGCTGCTGGAGACCGCCGCGTCCGGCCCGGCGATCGTCGGCACGCCCGGCGACGCCGGTTATGGCCAGATCATGCAGAACTACACCGAGGCGTCGAACGTCGATGCGGTGGCGGAAATCAGCGCCCTGATCGTGGCCCAGCGCGCCTATGAAATGAACTCCAAGGTCATCAGCACCGCCGACCAGATGCTGTCCGTCGCCTCGCAAGTGAAGGGCTAGGGCCATGACCATGATCCGTTCACTGCTGCTCGCCGCCGCCGTCAGCGCCTTCGCCGGCGCCGCCCTCGCAAACCCGGTCGTGTTGCGCGCCAACCCCGTGGACGACGACGGCCGCGTCACCCTGGGCGACATTTTCGAGGGCGCGGGCGCTGCGGCCAATGTCGCCGTCGCCGAACGCGTCGGTCCCTCGGTCGTGCTGGACGCCGGTCAACTTCAGGCCCAAGCGCGTCAGGCGGGCTTGGACTGGAGCAATCCGAACGGGCTGCGCCGCGTCGCCGTGCGCCGTTCGGCCGGACCCGTTCAGACCGTGGCCGAAGCCGCGCCAACAGACGCCATCCAGACTGCACAACCTATCGCCCGCGCCGCCTATCGCCCCGGCGCCGCGCCGCAGGTCATCGCCCGCAACGATATGGTGCGCGTCACCTATCAGGTCGGCGGCGTGAACCTGGCCGTCATGGGCAAGGCCATGCGCAGCGCCGGTCTGGGCGAGCCGGTCGCCATCATGAACACCGCCTCCAACCGCGTCATCGATGCGGTCGCCTCCGGTCCCGGCCAGGCCATCGCCGGCCCCGGCGCCGACATGGCCCGCGCCAATCCCCAACAGTTCGCCGCCCGCTAGGGAATCCCAGTCATGCGTAAAGCCGTCCTGATCCTCGCCGCCCTCGCCCCGCTCGCTGCCTGCTCGACCGTCGCCGAAACGGTGCGCGGCCCGGAACTGGCCCCCATCGGCTATCCCGCCGCCCTGATCCCGGCGCAGCAAGCCTATCTGCCCGCGCGCGAGACCACGCCGGCCAGCGCCAACAGCCTGTGGCGCACGGGCGCCCGCACCTTTTTCGGCGACCAGCGCGCGCGTCATATCGGCGACATCCTGACGGTCAAGATCGACATTGACGATCGCGCCCAGACCCAGAACTCGACCCAGCGCTCCCGCTCCAACGAGATCAACGCCGGCGTCAGCAACCTGTTCGGCCTGGAAAGCAGCCTGGGCCGCGCCTTCCCCGGCGGCTTCGATCCGTCGAAGATGGTCGGCATGGAAGGCGATCTGAAGTCGTCAGGCAATGGTTCGGTCACCCGCGCCGAGAAGGTGTCGCTGACCATCGCCGCCGTCGTCACCGACGTCCTGGCCAACGGCAACCTGGTGATCCAGGGTCGGCAGGAAGTGCGCACCAACCGCGAGGTCCGCGAACTGACCGTCGCCGGCATCGTCCGCCCCGAGGACATCTCGTCCGCCAACGCCATCAACCACACCCAGATCGCCGAGGCGCGCATCTCCTACGGCGGTCGTGGCGACGTCAGCCGCGTCCAGGCCCCGCCCGTCGGTCAGGCGCTGGCTGAACGCTTCAGCCCGTTCTGACGCGCGCTGACCCTGCGAGTTGAACTGCTGACGAATAACCGCGTTCAAGGGAAATGCGGTCGTCCGATCTCTTGCGGTCACAGCCGCGTCTGACGACATTGAAGGCGACGCGACGCTGCGCGTCGTCGGCGGGGGCTGACACATGATGCTGATACTCTCCGCCCTGATGGCGGCCGCGATACAGACTGCGCCCGCCGCAGGCTGGACCTGGAGCCTGTACGAAGGCGAAGGACCGATGGTGCTGGCCAACGACATCCCCGACACCGCCAGCCTGCGCGCCACGCTGCAATGCCTGCCGGGTTCGGGCGCGGTCTCGGTCGCGGTCTATGGCGAGGATGCGTCCGCCGGCTTTGCCCGCATCACCTCGGGCGGGTCGACGGCCACCAGCGAGGCCCGCGTCGGGCGTGGCGGCAAGCTGGAGACGGCGATCCCCGTCGAACACCCCGCCTTTTCCGCCTTCGTGGCGAACGGCCGGATGACGATCGCCGTCGGCGACGACGCCAGCACGATCACCGTCGAACGTCCGCACATGGCCAAGCTGCGTCGCTTCGCCGATCGCTGCGCCGGTTGAGGAACCCACGCATGCGTCTTCGATTGATATCAGCCTTGATCGCCGTCTCGGCCCTTGCGGCTTGCGCGACCCAGGCCCCGACGCCCGCAGCCGGCTCTGCGGCGACTGCATCGGCGCCGGCTCCGACGCCAGGTTACGACTGGTTCCTGAACACCGATGGACAGGAGGCCATGCTGGCCTACGGCGTCGCCAACAGCGACGAGGTCAAACTGCGGCTCGCCTGCCAGATGGGGTCGAGCGCCCTGGAACTAACGGCCTCCAGCGACAAGCCGGGCCGCGAAATCTACCTGGAATCCGGCGGCGACACCGAGCGCTATCGCGCCGCATCTGAGCCGGCCGTCGTGCATGATGGCGAACTGCTGACGGCGCAGGCCAAGACCAAGGATCCGGTCTTCCAGCGCTTCCGCCGTCTGGGCTGGATCGCCGCCTGGGCTGAAGACGAACGTCACGTCTACGCCGCCCATCCCGCCGCAAAGGTGCAAATCGAGCGGTTCTTCACCGTCTGCGGTTGACGCATCGGCTCTGCTCGGCTTGCGTGCCTCTCCTGACAGGAGGGGGCGTCATGAAGATTTCTTATCTGGCCATCGCGGCCATGCTTGCGGCCGGATCGCAGATCGCGGCCGTTGCGCAAACCCCGCCCGTCGCCGTCGCCGCCTCGCCGGCCGACGCCGCGCTGAACGCCGTCATCGCCGACTACGAGACCTATCTGAAGTCCGTCGATCCGATCTCGGCCGGCGGAGAGGGCGATTTGGAGGCGATGGGCCGCGTGCCTGACCTGTCGCGCGAGTTCGAACTGGCCCAGCGCGCGTCGCTGGAAGGGTTCGTGCGGCGATTGACGGCCATCGACCCGGCAAGTCTTTCCCACGCCGGCGGCATCAACCACGCCTTCCTGCTCTATACGCTCAGCCGCAGTCTCGAAGGGTTGGACTACGACACCAGCCGCCTGGCGTTCGACTCCGAAGGCGGCCCCGGAACCTGGGCGCTCTACGTCGGCGGCAGCACGCGACTGAACTCGGTCGCGGAGGCCGAGGCCTATATCAAGCGTGTGCGGGGCTTCGGCCAAATCTACGCCCAGACGACCGCCAACGCCCGGCGCGGCCTGGACACCGGCCTGGTCCAGGCCCGATCGGTGACAGAAAGCGCCCTGACGCTGGCGCAAAACGATGTGGCGATCAAGCCGGACGCCGAGCCGCTGCTGAAGCCCCTGTCGACCCTGCCCTCGACCGTGTCTCAAGCGGACAAGGATCGCCTGACTGCAGAGGCGACGGCGGCGGTTTCGGAAACGATCGTTCCGGCGCGCCGGGCCTGGCTGACCTTCCTGGAAACCGAATACCTGCCCAAGGCGCCGGTCCAGCCCGGCATCGGCAATCGGCCCGGCGGCAAGGAACTGTACGCCTATCTGATGCGCGGCCACACCACGACCGACCTGACGCCGGACCAGATCCACCAGATCGGGCTGGACGAGGTCGCGCGCATCCGCGCCCGCATGGATGTGGAGATGAAGGCGTCGGGCTGGACCGGCGACTTCGCCGGCTTCCTGAACTTCCTGCGCACCGACCCTCAGTTCTACGCGACCAGCCGCGAGGCCCTGTTGCAGCAGGCGTCGGAGATGGCCAAGCGCGCGGACGGCGGCCTGCCGCCCCTGTTCGCCACCCTGCCCCGCCTGACCTACGACGTGCAGCCGGTGCCGCCGCAGATCGAGGAAAACTACACCACCGGCCGCTACAATGGCGGTTCGATGCAGAACGGCGTTTCGGCCCATTACATCGTCAACACGTCCAAGCTGGATCAGCGGCCGCTGTACGAACTGCCCGCCCTGACCCTGCATGAGGCCGTTCCGGGCCATCACCTCCAGATCGCCTTGCAGCAGGAGGCGCCCGGCCAACCCTATTTCCGCCGCCAGGCCAACGTCAGCGCCTACACCGAGGGCTGGGGCCTGTATGCCGAATATCTGGGCGAGGAGATGGGCTTCTACCGCACGCCTTACGAACGCTTCGGCCGCCTATCCTATGAGATGTGGCGCGCCTGCCGACTGGTCGCGGACACCGGCCTGCACTGGATGGGCTGGACCGAAGAACAGGCCCGCGCCTGTTTCCGCGATAACTCGGCGCTCGCGTCCCACAACATCGAAACCGAACTTCAGCGCTATATCGGCTGGCCCGGCCAGGCCACGGCCTACAAGATCGGCGAAATCCGCCTGCGCGAGATTCGCGCGCGGGCCGAGCGAGAGTTGGGGCCGAAATTCAACGTCCGCACCTTCCACGACGCCCTGCTGGTCGAAGGCCCGCTGCCGCTGGCGCTGCTGGACCAGCGGATAGACGCCTGGATCGCGGAGCAGAAGGCGAAGTGACTTAACCGTGGTCTCCTCCCCGCTTTGCGGGGAGGTGGCGCGGCGCTTCTTCGGCGCCGTGACGGAGGAGTTCTTGACAGCATCACGTGTGTCTTTGGGTCTTGAAGAGCCCCTCCACCGCTTCGCGGTCCCCCTCCCCACAAGTGGGGAGGAGACGTGCGTTTACGCCCAGTCCGGCTCCGGCAAGCCTTTCGACCGCAGGAATTCCGGGTTGAACAGCTTGGACGCATAGCGCGAGCCGGGATCGCACAGGCAGGTGACGATGGTCTTGCCCGGCCCAAGCTCGCGCGCCAACCGCACCGCGCCGGCGATGTTCACCCCCGCCGATCCCCCCAGCGACAGACCTTCGTACTTCACCAGGTCGAACAGGATCGGCAGGAACTCCGCGTCCTCGATCCGATAGGCGTAATCGGACTTGAAGCCCTCCAGATTGCCGGTGATGCGGGCCACGCCGATCCCCTCGGTGATCGACGATCCCTCGCCCGTCATCTCGCCCTTGGTGAACCAGTTAAACATGGCCGCGCCCGCTGGATCGGCCAGGGCGATGGTCACATCTGGCTTTAGTTCGCGCAGATAGGCGCCGACGCCGGCGATGGTCCCGCCTGAGCCGACGGCCGAGACGAAGGCGTCGACCTGACCGTTCGTCTGCGTCCAGATTTCGGGGCCGGTCGTGTTGTAGTGGGCTTCGCGGTTGGCGGTGTTGTCGAACTGATTGGCCCAGATGGCGCCGGCCTCTTCGCTGTCGTTCAACTCGGCGGCCAGACGCCCGGAATAGTGGACGAAATGGTTCGGGCTGGAAAAGGGCGCGGCGTCTACCTCGACCAGCCGCGCGCCCAGCGAACGGATGGCGGATTTCTTCTCTTCCGACTGGGTGCGGGGAATTACGATGACGACCGGATGACCCAAGGCGGCCCCGACCAGGGCCAGGCCGATGCCGGTGTTGCCGGCCGTGCCCTCGACGATCGTCCCGCCGGGTTTCAGCGCGCCGGACGCCCGTGCGGCCTGCACGATCGACAGGGCCGCGCGATCCTTGATCGAGCCGCCGGGATTCAGAAACTCGGCCTTGCCCAGGATTTCGCAGCCCGTCGCGTCGGACAGGCGGTTCAGGCGCACCAGCGGCGTATTGCCGATCAGGTCGATGACGGATGACGTAGCGGACAAGGTTAGGCTTTCAGGCGAAGGTCAAAACAAGGCGGATCAGGCGGCGGCCTGGCGTTGCCCTAAGTGGATGCCGCACTCGACCTTGTCCATGCCCGACCAACGTCCGGCGCGGGCGTCTTCGCCGTCTTGGACCGCGCGGGTGCAGGGCCAGCAGCCGATGGAGGCATAGCCCTGCTCGACCAGCGGATGGCGCGGCAGTTCGTTCTCCTCCAGCCAGGCCTCCACGTCGTCGGCGTCCCAGTTCGCCAGGGGATTGATCCGCAGCACCCCGTCCAGCACCTCGAACGGCTTCAGCTTCGCCCGTGTGGCGGATTGATAGCGTTTCCGCCCGGTGATCAGGGCGTTGAACTCCGCTGTCGCCCGCGCCAGCGGCCCCACTTTTCGCAGGTCGCAGCAGGCGTCGGCGTCGGTCTTCCACAGGTCGTCGCGCGCATCCAACGTCGCCTTCTCGCCCGCATCCGGCGTGACCAGCCGCACGTCGGTCAGGCCCAGCGCCTTGGTCAGCTGGGTGCGATAGGACAGGGTCTGGAGGAAATGCTGCCCCGTCTCCAGAAAGACCACCGGCACGGTCTTGTCCTCACCGGCGATGATGTCCAGCAAGGCGGCGGACTCGGCCCCGAACGACGAGATGGCGCCGACCCGCAAACCCAGCGCCGGGTCCAACGCCGCCTTCACGATCTCGGACGCGTCCTTGCCCGCCGTCTCGCGGTTCAGCCGATCGGCCAGGGCGTCCAGATCGCGGTCGTTGGACACCGCACGCCGACGCTGCCAGATCGTCGGCGCAGGATCGGCCGCCGGCTGATAGGCGCCGCTGAACGCCCGGTCCATCCGGTCCCAGGCCGCCTTGTCCGCGCCCTCGGCCAGTTCCACCGCATCGAAGCCCGAACGCCGCAGGTGTCGCGCCTGATCCGGCAGGACCTTGCCCGCCGCGATCAGCCGCCCGGCGTAACCCCGCTCTCGCAACACCGCCGCCAGCGAGAAGCCGCGCCCGTCGCGGAAGGCGCCGAACTCCAGCACCAGCGTGTCTTCGCTCGCGGCGGCCGTCTCAACCTCCTCCAGCGGGGTCGTCACCGACAGGCGCAACCCGTTTTGTATGCCCTCAAACCGTTGCATCGAGCGTCTCATAGATGGCGTCGCGGAAGGGATCGGGTCCGACGCGGCGCACCGTGTCGATGAACCGCTCGCCGTCCGTGCGGATTTGCAGATAGCGGTCCAGAGTCCGCTGGATGGCGGGCGCGACCTCGTCTGCCGGCAGGCTCTTGCCGACAATATCGCCCAGCGCCGCCTGTTCGTCGGGCGAACCGCCAACGGTGATCTGATAGTATTCCTCGCCCTTTCGATCGACGCCCAGGACGCCGATGTGGCCGACGTGGTGGTGGCCGCAGGCGTTGATGCAGCCGCTCATGTTGATGCGGACCGGCCCCAGCGTCTCCTGATAGTCCATGTCCGCCACACGCTTGGACAGAGCCTGCGCCACCGGGATCGAGCGGGCGTTGGCCAGGCTGCAATAATCCAGGCCCGGGCAGGCGATCACGTCGGTCGCCAGATCGGCGTTGGCCGTCGCCAGCCCCGCCTCTCGCAGAGCTCGCCACAGAGTCGGCACGTCGTCCAGCTTCACATGGGGCAGGACCAGGTTTTGCTCATAGGCGGCGCGCAGTTCGTCGAACGAATAACGCAAGGCCAGATCCGCCACCGCGTCCATCTGGTCCGCCGTGATGTCGCCGGGCACGCCGCCGACCGGCTTTAGCGACACCACCACCGAGGCATAGCCCGGCTGACGGTGGCGGCGGACGTTGTTACGCGCGAACTGGGCGAAATCGGGATCGGCCAGCAGGGCGCGCTCGAACGGGGCGCTGGTCTTGGGCAGGGCTTCGAACGGCGGCGGGGCGAAATAGGCCTGGATGCGTGCGGCCTCGTCCTGCGGGATCTGCAAATCCTCGCGGCGCAGGGTGGCGTAGTGTTTGTCCACCTCCTCGCGGAAGGCGTCGATGCCCAGCGAGGCCACCAGGATCTTGATCCGCGCCTTGTGGATGTTGTCTCGCCGCCCCAGCAGGTTCCAGGCCCGCAGAATGGCGGTCAGATAGGCCAGCAGGTCCGCCGCCGGGACCGCCGCCGCGATCTCCTGACCGATATGGGGCAGACGCCCCTGCCCGCCGCCGACGAAGACGCGGAAAGCCGTGCCGCCGTCCTCGCCCTTCACGATCCGCAGGCCGACATCGTGGGTGCGGATCGCCGCCCGGTCCTTCTCGGCGCCGCTCACCGCGATCTTGAACTTGCGCGGCAGGAAACTGAACTCCGGGTGGATGGTCGACCACTGACGGATGATCTCGCACCAGGGACGCGGGTCCTCGATCTCGTCCTCGGCCGCGCCGGCCAAGACGTCGGTCGTGGTGTTGCGGATGCAGTTGCCCGAGGTCTGGATGGCGTGCATCTCGACATCGGCCAGATCGCTCAGGATCGCCGGCAAGTCGGTCAGGGCCGGCCAGTTGTACTGGATGTTGCACCGCGTGGTGAAGTGACCGTAACCCTTGTCGTAGGTCCGCGCGATATGGCCCAGCCGGCGCATCTGACGACTGCTCATCACGCCATAGGGAATGGCGACGCGCAGCATATAGGCGTGAAGTTGCAGATAGACGCCGTTCATCAGCCGCAGCGGCTTGAACTCATCTTCGGTCAGGGCGCCGGATGCGCGGCGCGTCACCTGGTCCGAAAATTCCTCAACCCGTTCGCGCACCAGGGCATGGTCGAATTCGTCATAGCGATACATCAGCCCACGCCTCCGACGACGTTGTGACCCACGGTCGGCCCGGCCGAGCGGATGCGTTCCTTCAGTCGATCGCGGCCTGACGGCGCGTGGTCCTGAACCTCGAACAGATAGGGGTTCACGAAGACGTCCGGCCGCCCAGCGACATCAGCCAGCACGACCTCGGCCGCCGTATCGTCCAGCACCGAAGCCTTATCGATGTGCTCGACCGGCTGGTTGTCGACGCCTGCATAGATGACGCGGCCGTCCGACAGGCGGTTTGCAGTGACGATCTTCACGCCGCGACCTCCGCTCGAACATCCAGTCGGGCCGCCGAGAAGGCCGCCGTCTCGCCGACGAACAACAGAGCCGGGCCGATCAGGTCGGCGCCGCGCACCAGGGCGCCCAGCCCGTCCAGTCGCCCGGTCAGAACCCGTTCGTCCGGTCGGCTGCCATTCTCGACGACGGCCACGGGGGTCGAGGGTGAGCGACCCGCCGCAATCAGGCGCGCAGCCGTCTCCTCGGCTCGGTCCGTGCCCATATAGATGGCCAGGGTGTGGTTCGTTCCGGCCAGCCGCGTCCAGTCGGCCTCGACGCCGCCCGGCTTGGCCTGGGCCGTCACAAAGGTCACCGCCTGGGCGTGGTCTCGGTGGGTCAGAGGGATGCCCGCCGAGGCCGCGCAGGCCAAGGCCGCCGTCACACCGGGCACCACGAAGACCGGCACGCCGGCCGCCCGCATGGCCTCCATCTCCTCGCCGCCGCGACCGAAGACGAAGGGATCGCCACCCTTCAGTCGCACGACCCGATGACCGGCGCGGGCCTCTTCGATCATCAGGGCCTCGATCTGGTCCTGAGGCACCGAATGCTCGCCACGCGCCTTGCCCACATACAGCCGCTTGGCGTCGCGCCGCGCCCGCTCCAGCACCGCATCCGGCACCAGTCGGTCGTGGATGATGACGTCGGCGTCTTGCAACACGCGCAACGCCTTCAGCGTCAGCAGTTCCGGGTCGCCCGGCCCGGCGCCGACGATATGGACGACGCCCTGTTCCGGCGCGGTGACGTTCAGCAGGCGCAGCATCTCGCGCCGCGCCTCGGCCGTCCGACCTTCCGCCGCCAGGGTCGCGGCCGGACCCCGGAACGCCTTTTCCCAGAACCTGCGGCGCGCCATGAAGTCCGGCACGCTGGCCTTGACCGTATCACGCAACTCGCGCGCCAGCCGCGCCACATTGGCCAGTCCGGCGGGCAGCACGCCCTCGATGGCCGTGCGGATATCCCGCGCCAGAATGGGCGCCGATCCGCCGGTCGCCACGCCGATCACGACCTCGTCGCGGTCGATCAGGGCCGGGGTCTGGAAATCGCTCAGATGCGGCTTGTCCACCACATTGACCTGAGCACCCGCCGCCCGTGCGAGATGGCCCAGCCGCGTCAGCTCGTCGGCATCGTCCAGCGCCATGAACACCAGCCGTGCGCCGGCGAGTTCGTCAGCCTCTGGCGCACGCAGCACCGGTTCCGGCGCCGTCAACGGCGTCTCGATCTTGGGGGGCGCGCCGTCGGGCGCGAACCATATCACCTCAGCGGGCGTATTCAGAAACAGTCGCAGCTTCGCCAGCGCCGGCTCGCCGCCGCCGATGATCACGATCTTTGCGGCCTCCAGCGGAATGGAGGCGAGGAATACACGCATCGTCTTGCTTTCAGGGCCGTCGGGAGAGGAAACAGGGACGACGGCAGGGCGCGAACCTTCGTCTTCCCCGCCCAGAGCCGCAAACCAGATTGCCTTTGTCTCGCTGATAGGATTTCTATCCGCGATGGCCCGTCCCCTGCTCCCGCTCAACGCCCTGCGCGCCTTCGAGGCCGCCGCGCGGCATCTGAACTTCTCGCGCGCCGCCGACGAACTGTCGGTGACGCCCGGCGCCGTCAGCCAGCAGATCCGCCTCTTGGAAGACATTGTCGGCGGACCGCTGTTCGTGCGCGAGGCGCGGGGCCTGCAACTGACCGATCTGGGCCGCTCGTCCGTGCCGCTGCTGCGCGAAGGGTTCGAGCGGCTGATGGACGCCTCGGCCCTGTTGCGCGAACCGCCGCGTCGCAAACAGGTGTCGATCAGCGTGGCGCCCGGCTTCGCCTCCAAATGGCTGATGCCGCGCATGGACGACTTTCACACCGCCCATCCCGAGATCGAACTGTGGATCTCGGCAGACATGGAGCCGGCGGACCTGAGCGAGGGCAAGGTCGATCTGGCCGTCCGTTACGGTCCCGGTGACTATCCCGGCCTGACGGTCGATCGGCTGATGACCGAGACGGTTCTGCCGGTCTGCGCCCCATCGCTGATGGATGGCGACAAGCCGATCCGCAAACCCGCCGACCTGATCGGACACACGCTGCTGCATGACATGTCCAACGACGGCGACCCCAGCCGCCCGGACTGGGCCATGTGGCTGAAGGCGCGCGGTATTCGTCACCCCGACCCGCGTCGCGGCTCGCGTTTCAACCAGTCGGGTCTGTTGATCGAGGCCGCCATATCGGGGCGCGGCGTAGCCCTGGCCAAACGCACCCTGGCCCAGGCGGACCTGGCGTCAGGGCGACTGGTCGCGCCCTTCCCTGACGGATCAGAAGCGGTCGGCTTCGCCTACTACGTCGTTCAGCCCCGCGACCGGCCGCCCTCGCCCAGCGCGACCGCCTTCGTCGGCTGGTTGAAGAAACAGGCCGTGGATCACGACAATACGATGGGCCAGCTCTAGGCCCGAAATTTAGGCTCTGACGGCCTGACTGGCGGACACGCCCAAGGCCTGAAGCGCGGCGGCGGTGATGTGTTCGGCATTCAGGCCGGCCTGGGCGTACATGGCCATCGGCGCATCCTGGTCCTGGAAGACGTCGGGCAGGTTCAGGGTGCGGATCTTCAGCCCGCCGTCCAATGCGCCCTTCTCGGCCAGCAGTTGGAGCACGAAGGCGCCGAAACCGCCCATGGCGCCCTCTTCAACCGTGATCAGAGCTTCATGCTCGCGCGCCAGACGCAGGATCAGATCGGCGTCCAGCGGCTTGGCGAAGCGGGCGTCGGCGACGGTGGCCGACACGCCCTTGGCGGCCAGCATATCCGCCGCCTTCAGCGATTCCTGCAGACGCGTGCCCAGGCTGAGGATGGCGACCGAAGTCCCCTCGCGCACGATCCGGCCCTTGCCGATCTCAAGCGGCGCGGCCAGTTCCGGGATCTCCACGCCCACGCCGTCGCCGCGCGGATAGCGGAAGGCGCTGGGCCGATCGTCGATGGCCAGGCTGGTCGAGATCATCGCCGCCAGTTCGGCCTCGTCGGCGGCGGCCATCAGCACCATGCCGGGCAGCGCGCCCATGAAGCCGATGTCGAACGATCCGGCGTGCGTCGCGCCGTCCGATCCGACAAGACCCGCCCGGTCCATGGCGAAGCGCACCGGCAGCGACTGGATCGCCACGTCGTGGACCACCTGGTCGTAACCGCGCTGAAGGAAGGTCGAATAGATGGCGCAGACTGGCTTCATGCCGTCCGCCGCCAGACCGGCCGCGAAGGTCACCGCGTGCTGCTCGGCGATGCCCACGTCATAGGTCCGCTCAGGGAAGGCCTGACCGAACAGGTCCAGCCCCGTGCCCGACGGCATGGCCGCCGTGATCGCCACGATCGACGGATCGACCTTGGCGTGTTTGATCAGCTCGGTGCCGAACACCTTGGTGTAGCTGGGGGCGTTGGAGATGGCCTTGGCCTGCTTGCCCGAAACCACGTCGAACTTGACGACCGCATGCAGTTTGTCGGCGCTGCTTTCGGCGGGGGCGTAGCCCTTGCCCTTCTGCGTCACGACGTGAACCAACACCGGACGGTCCTCGATGGCGGCCGCCTTCTTCAGGATCGGCACCAGATTGTCCATGTCGTGGCCGTCGATCGGACCGACGTAATAGAAGCCCAACTCTTCGAAGAAGGTGCCGCCGGTGACCATGCCGCGAGCGTATTCCTCGGCCTTCTTGGCCGCCTTGCGGAACGGGCGCGGCAGGTGCTGAGCCACAGTCTTGCCCAGGCGGCGGACGTTCTGATAGGCGCCGCCCGACACCAGGCCGGCGAGATAGGCGCTCATCCCGCCGACCGGCGGCGCGATCGACATATCGTTGTCGTTCAGGATGACCATCAGCTGGCCGCTGGTCGCCTCGGCGGCGTTGTTCATCGCTTCATAGGCCATGCCCGCAGACATGGAGCCGTCGCCGATGACGGCCACCACGCGGTTCTTCTCGCCCTTCTGGTCACGCGCGGCGGCGAAGCCCAGGGCGGCGCTGATGGAGGTCGAAGCGTGCGCCGCGCCAAACGGATCGTATTCGCTCTCGCTGCGCTTGGTGAAGCCCGACAGGCCGCCGCCCTGGCGCAGTGTACGGATGCGGTCGCGCCGCCCGGTCAGGATCTTATGCGGATAGCACTGATGACCGACGTCCCAGATCAGTATGTCCTTGGGCGTCTCAAACACATGGTGCAGCGCAGTGGTCAGCTCGACCACACCCAGACCCGCGCCAAGGTGGCCGCCGGTGACGGACACGGCGTCGATCGTTTCGGCCCGTACCTCCTGTGCCAGCTGTTTCAGCTGGGCGATATCGAAGTCCCGCGTGTCGGCGGGCGTCTTGACGGTGTCGAGTAGCGGGGTGTCGGGCATCAGCCGTAAAACCTTGGAAAGTCTGGTCGATCAACCCGCAGGTCGGTTCAACGTTTCGTATCAGGACCGGCGCTTTAGCACAAAGTCCACGCTGGCCCTGAGGATTTCGGCCTCGTCGCCGAACGGCTCCAGGTGCGACCGGGCCTGGTTTGCGAGATGCGCGACCCTTTGCCGCGCCGCCTCCAGACCCAGCAGGGTGACGAAGTTGGTTTTGCCAAGAGCCGCGTCCTTGCCCCCGGCGGCCTTGCCCATTTCTTCGGCCGAGCCTTCGGCGTCCAGCAGGTCGTCGACGATCTGATAGGCCAGACCGACATCGTGGGCGAAGCTGATCAGGGCGTGCTGCTGCGATGTCGAGGCGTCGGCGATGATCAGGGGAATTTCGAAGGCGTAGGCGAACAGGGCGCCGGTCTTCAGTCGCTGCATCCGCGCGACGCCGCCCAGGTCGTCGCGCACGCCCAGCAGATCGATCATCTGACCGCCCGCCATGCCGCGCGCGCCGGACGCCAGCGACAGCCGCGCCGCCAGTTCGCAGCGCACGGCCGCATCTTCGTGGGTGTCTTCGTGCAGGATGATGTCGAAGGCGGCCGTCTGCAGCGCATCGCCGGCCAGTACCGCCGTCGCCTCGTCATAGGCCCGGTGAACGGTCGGCCGCCCCCGGCGCACGTCGTCGTCGTCCATGCACGGCAGGTCGTCGTGAACCAGGCTGTAGGCGTGCACGCATTCCAGCGCGCAGGCGGCGCGCAATACCGACCGCTCATCGATGTCGAACAGGCGTGCGGCCTCCAACGCGAAGAACGGCCGCAAGCGTTTGCCAGGGCCCAGCGCCGCATAACGCATCGCCTCGGTCAGACGGGATTCGGGGCCCTCGGCGCGTGGCAGCAGTTCATCCAGCGCGACCGTGACCAGATCGGCGACCTCGGCCACGCGATCGATCACCGCCTGTTCCGGCGAGTTCGCGGCGATGACGCGGTTCACGAGAACCGGCTCCAGACCAGGATCGAAAACGATGCAGGGATCATTCGAAGGACGCCGCCTCGACGCCTTTGGCCTGACCGTCAGGGCCGACCACGATCTTTTCAACACGCAGTTGAGCCGCCTTCAGCCGCGCCTCGCAGTGGGCCTTCAGCTTGGCGCCCTCTTCATAGAGGGCGATCGATTCCTCCAGCGGCGCTTGGCCGGATTCCAGGCGAGACACGATGGTCTCCAGGCGCTTCAGGGCGTCTTCGAAGCTGAGATCGGCGGGGATGGCGGCGGCGGTATCGGTCATGGCGCGGACCCTAGAGGCGCGCGCGGGGCGCATCAACGTCAGAAGCGGCTATCGCTTCTCGTAGCGACGCTGCGACCAGTATTTGAAGCCCTGGTTCTGGACCAGTTTCCAGCCGTCGGCCTTCAGCGCGCGGCCGACCATGTGGTTGAAATAGCCGTGGGCGAAAACCAGCACGTCCTGCCCGCTTTCGGCGCGCGCAATCAACTTTTGCGCCGCCTGATCGGCTCGCGCCTCGGCCTGGGCGCGGGTTTCCTGGCCGCCGTGGTGATCGAAAGCGTGCCACCAGAAGCGCGACACCACGCCCCACCATTTGGGCGACAGCTTGATCCATTCCGGAATCGGCGGCGGCGGCAGGGGCGCCTCGATGAACATGACGTCAGCCATGACCTCGCGCCCGGCGGCGACCGCAGCGGCGGTTTCCTGAGCGCGCTGACGGGTCGAGGCGTAAATGGCCCCAGCGCCCTGCGCCGCCGCAACCAGTTCGGGCGGCGGCGTCTGACCGGCCAGCAGGCCGCCGATCTCATACTTCGCCCACCAGTCGCCGTACTGGCGCGCCGAAATCAGGCATTTGCGCGACAGGGCCGGCTCGCCGTGACGCGTCAGGATGATGGCGCCGGGACGAACAGCGACAAGCGCGCCGACAGATGGCGCGGCGTCAGGCGGGGACACGGACAGTTCGGTCGAATCGAGGGACAGGGCGGGGGCTGACATGACAAGCGGACGGGCCTTTGGTTTCAAGGCGTTAAGCGTCCTCAGTCCTCCCCGAGCGCAGCGACGTGGGCGACCGCAGAGCGGCCTAGCCCTTCAAGGTCGTAACCGCCCTCAAGCGCGGACACAACCTTGCCCGAACAGGTCCGACGCGCGACCTCCAGAATCGCGCGCGTCGCCCAGGCGAAATCCTCGGCTTCCAGCGACTGATGCGCCAGTGGATCGCGCCGGTGGGCGTCGAAACCGGCCGAGATCAGGATCAGGTCCGGCCGGAACGATTCCAGCGCCGGCATCAACCCGCCGGCGAAAGTCGCGCGCCAGTTCTCGCGCGCCGCATGGGGCGCCACCGGGGCGTTGACGATATTGCCGACGCCCGTCTCGGACGCCGCGCCCGTGCCGGGATAGAGCGGCATCTGGTGGATGGAGGCCAGGAACAGGCTGTCGTCGTCTTCGAACGCCGCCTGGGTGCCATTACCGTGGTGAACGTCGAAATCGACGACCGCCACCCGCGCCAACCCTTCGGCCTGAGCTGCTCGCGCCGCAACGGCGACGGAGGAGAAGAGGCAAAACCCCATCGCGCGGTCCGGCTCGGCGTGGTGGCCAGGCGGGCGCACGGCGGCGAAGGCGCGATCCATCTCGCCACGCGCCACGGCTCGCACCGCATCGATCGCCGCCCCCGCCGCCAGCCGCGCCGCCGGCACGCTGCCGGGTGACAGGACGGTGTCGGCATCCAGCTGGACCATGCCGGCGACCGGCGAGGCGTCCAGCAGGCGTGCGACATAGGCGGCGGGATGCACTCGCTCCAGATCCGCAACCTCGGCCTGGGTCGCGGCGCGCCGGTCGCGGGCCAAGCCTGCATCTTCCAGCGCGTCCAGCACAGCCTTCAGTCGCTCGGGACTTTCGGGATGGCCCGCGCCCGGGGTGTGGGACAACATGGACGGATGGGTGAAGATCGGCAGAGACATTGAAGCGACGATACGCCGGGCTTTCGGACTTGTCGCCCGTGACGCGCACCAAGGCGCGCGCTAGAGCCAAGGCATGACCGAGACCGTGATCCGCCCTGCCCGCCCCGAAGACGCCGCCGCCCTGGGCGCCCTGGGGCGCCAGACCTTCATCGACACCTTCGTCGAGGGGTTCGGCATCCCCTATCCCGAGGCGGACCTGAACGCGTTTCTGGACGCCAGTTTCGATCTGGAGCCGACGCTGAAGAAGTTGGCAGAGCCCGACTGCGCCTGGTGGGTGGCTGACCGGGACGGCGAACTGCTGGCCTTCGCCAACGCCGGCCCCAACGGCCTGCCCCACCCCGAGGCCCGACCATCGCACATGGAACTGCGCCGGCTCTATGTGTCAAAGGCGGCGCAAGGTCTGGGGCTGGGAACCCGACTGCTGAAGCTGTCTCTGGACTGGATGGAGACCCACACAGACGGACCGCTGTGGATCGGCGTCTGGAGCGGCAACGACAAGGCCCAGCGCCTCTACGCCGCCTACGGCTTCGAGAAGGCGGGCGAATACGACTATCCCGTCGGCGCCTGGCGCGACCACGAGTTCATCTTGCGGCGCGACTGATCCGGGTTCACATCCCTCTCATGCTCCTGCCCTTCTTCACCGCGCTGCGCGACGCCAAGGTTCCGGTGTCGATGAAGGAATGGCTCCATCTGATGGAGGCCATGGATCGCGACGTGGCGGGGCGCGAGATCGAGGCCTTTTATCACCTGTCGCGCGCGGTCCTGGTCAAGGACGAGAAACACTATGATCGGTTCGATCAGGTATTCGGCACGGTATTCAAGGGCGTCGAGTCGGTCGGAACGGGCGAAGACCCGACCACCGACATTCCCGAGGACTGGCTGCGGCTGCTGAACGAAAAATATCTGACCGACGAGGAGAAGGCTCAGATCGAGGCTCTGGGCGGATTCGACAAGCTGATGGAGACGCTGAGGCAGCGTCTGGAAGAGCAGAAGGAGCGTCACTCCGGCGGCTCAAAGTGGATCGGCACGGGCGGGACCAGCCCCTTCGGACACGGCGGCTATAATCCCGAAGGCGTTCGCATCGGCGGTCCGGGCAAGCATGGCCGGGCGGTCAAGGTGTGGGAGAAGCGCGAGTTCAAGAACCTGGACGACACGGTCGAGTTGGGCACCCGCAACATCAAGGTGGCGCTGCGTCGTCTGCGCCGTTTCGCCCGACAGGGCGCGCCGGACGAACTGGATATCGACGGCACCATCGACGGCACCGCGCGTCAGGGCTGGCTGGACATCCAGATGCGGCCCGAGCGACGCAATACGATCAAGGTGCTGCTGTTCCTGGACATTGGCGGTTCGATGGACGGTCATATCAAGCTGGTCGAGGAGTTGTTCTCGGCGGCCAAGACCGAGTTCAAGAACTTGGAGTTCTTCTACTTCCACAACTGCCTGTACGAAGGCGTCTGGAAGGACAATCGTCGTCGGCACACCGAGCGTATCCCGACGTGGGATCTGCTGCACAAATACCCTGGCGACTGGCGCGCCATCTTCGTCGGCGATGCGACGATGAGCCCTTATGAGATCACCATGCCCGGCGGCTCCGTCGAGCACTGGAACGAGGAGGCCGGCGCCGTCTGGATGAAGCGGGCGCGCCAGCAGTGGGAGAAGTCGGTCTGGCTCAACCCCGTTCAGGAGCGGTACTGGGACTACACCGCCTCCGTCGGCCTGTTGCGTGAGGTAATGGAGCAGCGAATGTTCCCGCTGACCCTCGAAGGCCTCGACAAGGCGATGCGCGCCCTGACAAGGTAGAGGACGTTCGGGCGAACCGCCTGAACCTTTACGAAGGGTCCGACCATGATCGCCGCCGCCTTCGCCTTGCTGATCCTCCAACAGACTACGCCGACCGTCGTGTGGAATGCGCCCGCGCCGGAGGCGGTCGTCGAAACGCCAGCGCCGCCGCCCGAGCACGATGTGCCTGCCTGGGGCCTGGCCGATCCCTTCGGCTTCGAGCGCGCACGGTGCAGCCCGCTGGTGCGCGGCCGGAAGTCCATGGCCGAATGCCAGACCGAGGTGCGCGAACAGCTGGCCATCGCCATGGGACCGGACCTGCCGGAAGCTCTACGCCCCAGCGGCATGGCCGGCGACTGCCAGATGATCCGGGCCAGCGCCGCGGGCTCGGACTATGCGGTCCAGTGCGGCCCGCAGTCACGCACGGCGGCCGCGCCCTCGAGCCTGCGCGAAATGGATTGTCGTCCGCGTCCGGTGGAGGGCGGGTTCAGCTCTGAGTGTCGCCCGGTCGATGGCGCCGACAAGAAGGGGCTGTCGCTGACCCTGTGGGGCGACAAGGATTGATCGAAACAGAAAAGCGCCGCCCGCTTTCGTGGACGGCGCTTCGCATCTTCGCGCATTTCTAGTGAGGCTTAGGCCTTATCGCGCAGGCTGTCCTTGGCCCCGCCGACGGCATTCTGAACCTTGCCTTCGACCTGATCGGCCTTGCCTTCGGCTTGCAGCTTGGTGTCGCCGGTCAGCTTGCCGACGCCTTCCTTGATCTTGCCGCCGATGTTCTTGGCGGCGCCTTCGATACGGTCATGATCAGCCATGGAAATCTCCTGTTTTCATCGCCGCGACATGGCGTTGCGGTTCGGAAAATAAACGACTTCGCTAATGGCCCGTTCCGTAAGGCTCAGCTTGGACGGCGCAGCCAGACGGCGACAGCCCAGGCGTGGGAATCGTGTCGCAAGCGCGAGATGGCGAAGGTCGGATCAAGCCAGACCAGCGTGTGATCGTCCTCACATTTCGCATCGGGATTTTCCGCCGCCACGGTCGCCGTCCAGAAGCCCCCGACGTTATTCACCGGCTCGCGCGTGGACCGCACGAAATATTGGCTGGCCTCGGCGATGCGGTTCAGCGGCGTGACCGTCAGGCCGGTTTCCTCGATAAATTCGCGGATCAGGGCCTGGACCTCGGTTTCTTCCAAATCCACGCCGCCGCCAGGCAGGTCGAAATAGGGACCTGTCTCGCGCTCGACGCGCACACAGGCGATCAGGCCGTCGCGCTCGACGATGCCGAACGCGGTGGCGCGGTGACGATAATCCGAAGCGGGTTTGCGAACGCCGAACTGCAACATGACGACAACCGACCCTAGAGGTCGAACGACAACCTGGCGCGCACGCCCTTGTGGGCGCCGTCGAACTCGACCGCCGACCGCAGGCCGGACGCCATTGCGGAGATGATCTTGGCGCCCAGACCGGTGCCCTTGGGCGTGCCGTCGCCCATACCGGGACCGTCGTCCTCGACCGTCAGCATCACGCGATGCTCGCTCTCGCGGCGCATATGAATGCGAATCTCGCCCCCCTGCCCGGGGGCATAGGCATATTTGACCGCGTTGGTGACCAGCTCGGTGACGATGACGCCGATCGACACGGCCTGGTCGGTCGTGACCGACAACGGCTCGGCGTCCAGCGTCAGTTTGGGCGATCCTTCGTCCGGTCCGATGGACTTGGACAGTTCGTCCATCAGCCCGACCAGATATTCGTCCATCGCCACGTGGCTCATGTCGCCGGACGTGTAGAGGCGGCGGTGAACATGGGCGACGGCCTCGATCCTCGCCTGCGATTCGCGCAACGCGTCCTTGGCCCCCTGATCGGTGACGTGGCGCATCTGCAAGGACATGAAGCTGGACACCAGTTGCAGCGAGTTGCCGACCCGGTGGTTGACCTCGCGCAGCATCGCCTCGGCCCGATCCCGCGCCAGGCGGATTTCTTCCTGCGCCAGTTGATTCTCGCGCTCTAGTCGACGGCGCGACAGGGCGTCCTCGAGCGCCGAACGCAACAGGGAGGTGAAGTCCTCCGTCACATCCTTGATGACATAGTCCGCCGCGCCCGCGCGAAGGGCCGCGACGGCGATCCGACCATCCTGCGCGCCCGTCACATAGACGACCGGAGGCGGCGTGGTCAGGGCCAGGATATCCGGCAGGACGTCCAGCCCATCTCGCGTCGGCATGTAATGATCCAGCGCACAGATGTCGTACTCGCTCTGCTGCAACAGCTCCAGACCCGCATCGCCGTCTGGCGCGCAGGTGACGGCGTAGCCGTGACGCCCCAGCTCCTTTTCGACCAGCCGGGACAGACCCCGATCGTCGTCGATGTAGAGCAGGCGGATGGGCTGGGACGCGTCGATCGTCAGATCTCCGGCGCCTGGATCACCGACAGGAACAGGCCCAGCTGACGGATGGCGCCGGCGAAGGATTCATAGTCCACCGGCTTGGTGATGTAGACGTTGCACCCTAGGTCATAGCAGCGCTGGATTTCGACCTTGTCGTCGGTCGTCGTCAGCACCACCACCGGCGCGCGGCGAAGGCGCTCGTTGGCCTTCACCTTTTCCAGAATGTCCGTGCCCGACATATCCGGCAGGTTGAGGTCCAGCAGGATCAGCAGCGGACCATTGGTCAGGATTTCATCGCTGAACAAATAATCGAGCGCCGAACCGCCGTCATCGAAATGCTTGATCTCGTTGTTGATGTTGGCCCGGCGGATGTTCTTTTCGATCAGTTTGGCGTGGCCGTGGTCGTCTTCGACCATGATGATTTTGACGGGTTGCGTCACAGCGCGCCTCCGGGTTCAGACAGGATCAGTCGTTTGGGGAATTTGAGCAGGAAAGTCGAGCCTTTACCCAGCTCGGACTCCACGTCGATCGTGCCGCCTAGGCGGCGCACGCTGTTTCTGACGAACGCCAGCCCCAAACCTTCGCCCGAACGGTCCTGTTTTCCGGAACGACGGAACAGTTCGAAGATCCGCTCGTGGTCGCGCGGCGCGATGCCCCGACCGTTGTCCACGATCCGGTAGACTACCCAGCCGCCCGGCACGTCCTCGCCCGATACGACGATCTCGCCCGGTCGGTCGTGATCCAGATATTTGACGGCGTTGTCGATCAGATTGCCGACGATCTGCTCCATCGAAATCCGGTCGCTCTCGATCTCCGGCAGCGACTGCACCTCGATGCGCGCGCCAGAGGCTTCGGTCTGGTGGTGAACGCTGTTGGCGATGTTCTGGGCCATCGTCGTCATATCCAGCGGCTCTGGAAGCAGGTTGCGACGACCTTCGCGCGACAGCTTCAGGATGGCGTTAATCAGCCGGTCCATCTTCTCGGTCGAGGCGCGGATGAAGCCGATGGCTTCGGGCATTTCCTCGCGCACGGCGGTGACGATCTCGGGATCGACCACGCGCGTCTTTTCCGCCTCATAGATCGCCTTGTCGACGATCTTGCCCGCCTGCTCCAGTTCGGAGGTGTAGCCCATCACGTTGACCAGCGGCGCGCGCAGGTCGTGGCTGACGATATAGGCGAAGCGCTGGATTTCCTCGTTCGCGCGCATCAGGTCGCCGGTGCGTTCGCGAACCTTGTCCTCCAGGCTGGCGTTGGCGGCGTCGAGCGTCGCGCGAGCCGCCTGAATCTCGGCCACGTAACGCCGCACAAGCCAAGCCGACAGCAAGGCCAGAACGATGACCAGAAGCCCCGCGATGGCGTTCATGACCACCGTCAAAACACCAGACCGTTCCGACGCGATGCGTCGGTCTTCGATCCGCTTGGATTTCAGGGCGTCGAACGTGTCCACAGCCGCGCGCAGTTCGTCCATGTAGCGCTTGCCCTCGCCCGAGCGCACGGCCTGGATCGACTGACCGATCCGTCCCTGCTGAGCCAGCGACACGGTGCGCTCCATCTCCGCCCATTTGCGATCGGCGAGGCGATGAATGGGGTCGACGGTCGACTTCAGGGTCGGGTCGAGCGCCGCCCCCTCATCCAGGAAGGCCAACGCCGGCGCCATGTCCGCCCGCGCGCTTCGATAGGGTTCGAGAAAGTCGCTGCGTCCGGTCAGCAGAAAACCCCGCTGGGCCGTCTCGGCGTTCAGCATGGCGATCAAGGTGGTGCGCGCCGCCCGGCGCATCTGCTGAGCGTGTTCGATGCTCTGATTCACTGACGCCGTGCGCTGGATCATCACGAACGTCGTCGCATTGACCAGGATCAGCAGCCCGAACACCAGGACCAGCATCGCCGACATGGACCGGGCCAACGACGGCGTACGCATGAAGTCGCGCAGGCGCGACCATTGGGATCGGAGGTTCGGACTCATGACGGCGGAGCTTTAGCGGGGCGCGTCGTCGCGTCAAACGCCAAACTGCCAAGTCGGCGGGATCAGACCTGACCCAGGGTCCGCAGCCGGGCCTTGGGATGGATCTCGTTCTGGCTCATCACGACGGTCTGGCCGCGGAAACGTTCGATGATCGATCGCACATAGGGCCGCGTCATCGGGCCGGTCAGCAGCACTGGATTCTCACCCGTCATGGCGATCCGCTCGAAGGTGTCGCGCACGGCGCGGATGAAGTCCTGGAGGCGGGACGGCGCCATGGCCAGCTGCTTGTCCTCGCCATTGCCGATCAAGCTTTCGGCGAAGGCGTTTTCCCATTCCGGCGACAGGGTGACGATAGGCAGGGCCCCTTCGGCGTCCTTATTCTGCCAGCACAGTTGCCGGCCCAGGCGCGCACGAACGTGTTCGACCAGGGTCGTGACGCTGGAGCTGTGCGGCGCAGCCTCGGCCAGGCCTTCCAGGATCGCCGGCAGGTCGCGGATCGACACCTTCTCGCGCAGGAGAGACTGCAACACCCGTTGCAGCGTCGTGACGGTGACCACGCTGGGCACCAGTTCCTCGACCAGCTTCTTCTCTTCGGCGCCCAGTTCCTTCAGCAGCTTCTGCACCTCTGCGTAGGATAGCAGATCGGCCATATTGTCTTTCAGGATCTCGGTTAGATGGGTCGTCAGCACCGTCGACGGATCGACCAGCGTATAGCCCCGGAACGTCGCCTCCTCGCGCAGACCTTCCTCGATCCAGGTCGCTGGCAGGCCGAAGGCGGGCTCGCGCATATGCTCGCCCGGAAGCTCGACCTGACGACCGGCCGGATCCATCGCCATCAGGTGGCCCAGCCGCACCTCGCCCGCGCCCGTCTCCATCTCCTTGATGCGGATGGCGTAGCCCTGGGTCGGCAGGCGCATGTTGTCGAGGATGCGCACCTGGGGAATGACGAAGCCGTATTCCTGGGCCAGCGATCGGCGCAGGGCGCGGATTTGGTCGGTTAGGCGCCGTCCCTCAAGATCGTTGATCAAGCTGAGCAGCGAATAGCCGAGTTCGATCTTCACCTCGTCGATGGTGAGGACGTTGGCGATCGGCTCTTCGACGTCTTCCTTGGGTTTTGCGGCTGCGGCCGCCGCCGCGATCTCCGCCTCTGTCGGCTGAGGCTTCAGGCGATTGCGACCCAGCCGCCAGGCCATGAAGCCCGATCCGATGGCCAGCGCCGCGAACGGGATCAGCGGCATGCCGGGGATCAGACCGATCAGACCGGCGGCGCCCGAGACCACGCCCAGCGACACGGGATTGGTCGCCAGCTGGGTGACCATCGCCTTGTCCGCCGTGCCTTCGACGCCCGCCTTGGACACCAGGAAGCCGGCGGCGATCGAGATGATGATGGCCGGCACCTGCGTCACCAGACCGTCGCCGATGGTCAGTTGGACATAGGTGTTGGCGGCCTCCATCGCCGGCATGCCGTGTTGCAGCGTGCCGATCAGTATGCCGCCGATGGCGTTGATGAAGGTGATGATCAGCCCGGCGACGGCGTCGCCGCGCACGAACTTGGAGGCGCCGTCCATGGCGCCGAAGAAGGTCGATTCCTGCTCCAGTTCCTTGCGACGCAGCTTGGCCTGGTCTTCGGTGATCAGGCCCGATGACAGATCGGCGTCGATGGCCATCTGCTTGCCCGGCATGGAGTCCAGGGTGAAGCGGGCGGACACTTCGGCAATCCGGGTCGAACCCTTGGTGATGACGACGAAGTTCACCACCAGAATGATCGCAAAGATGATCACCCCGATGATGAAGTTGCCGCCCATCATCAGCTGGCCGAAGGCGTTGATGACCTGACCGGCCGCCTCGTGACCTTCCTGGCCGTGGGTCAGGATCAGGCGCGTGGAGGCCAGGTTCAGGCCCAGCCGGAACAAGGTCGAGACCAGCAACACCGTGGGGAAGATGGCGAAGTCCAGCGGCCGCTTCATCATCACGGCGGTCATCAGGATCAGCACGCTGGACACCAGCGAGAAGGCCAGCAGCAGATCCAGCAGGAACTTGGGCACCGGCAGGATCAGCAGCATGATCACGCCGATCACGCCCACCGCCATCAGGACTTCGCCGCGGTTCAGCCAGCCGATCACGTCGCGGCCCGTCGGGCGCGCCATGCCGTCCTTCATCAGGATCGGCGCATCAGCCACGACCCAAGACCTTCAGTGCGCGACGAGTCGCCTCGGCGATCACGGCCGCGTTCGCGTCGTCCGACGTCGCCCCGGTCGCATGGTAATAGGCGGCGACGATCACGGGCTGACCGTTCGGCGGATACAATAGGCCGATGTCATTGGTCGGCCCATAGCCCCCCGTCCCCGTCTTGTGCGCGACCCGCCACTCCGCAGGCGTCCCAGCCCTAAGACGATTCTGACCCGTGGGCGTATCGGTCATCCACTGCAGCAACAGGGCGCGTGACGCTGCGGTCAGGGGCGAGGCGGAATTCAGAAAAAGACGCCGGAGATTGGCGACCGACTGGTTGGGAAGGATTGTATCCTTGTCGCCGTCCAGACGATTCATCTCCGGCTCGAAACGGTCCGAGCGAGTGCTGTCGTCGCCGATGCCGCGATAGAAGGTCTGCATCGCCGACGGCCCGCCCATGGCCTTCAGCAACAGATTGGCGGCGGGGTTGTCGCTGACCTCCACCGCGCCCTTCAGCAACTGCTCGACCGTCAGGCTGGCGCCGACGGCGGGCTCGGTCACCGGAGCGTGGTTGATCATGTCCGCCGTCGTGATCGGAATGCGGCGATCCAAGCGCTCCTGCCCGGCCTGAACTCGCAACAGGGTCGCGGCGGCCAGATACATCTTGAAGGTCGAGCAATAGACGAAGCGTTCGTCGCCGCGCCAAACCAGCTTTCGCCCTGTCGCCGCGTCCTGAACGACGAAGCCGAGACGGCCGCCATTGCGCGTTTCCAGGTCGGACAGGTCAATGACCTCGTCTGACGCAGGGGCGGACGCCGCAGGGCGTGATTCCGCACCCGGAGAACAGCCGACCGCGCTCAAGGCGGCCAGCCCCGTCAGGACGCATCGGCGCTCCACGGGTGCGCGCATGGGTTCAGGCCGCGTAGCCCGAGGCGGAAACGCCGCTCATCGGCGCCGGAATGGCCGTGCCCTCATCCGCGTATTCGTTCAGCTTGTTGCGCAGGGTGCGGATCGAGATGCCCAGGATGTTGGCCGCGTGGGTGCGGTTGCCCAGGCAGTGGGTCAGGGTGTCCAGGATCAGCGTCTTTTCCATTGCCGCCACGGTCTGACCCACGAAGCTGCGGGTCACGGCGTCGGCCGCCTGGGCGGCGCGGGCGGCCACCCCGGCTTGCGGCGCCTCATAGGCCTGTCCCGCCATCATACCCGCGCCCATGCCGCCCAGCGGCTGACCATCCGGCAAACGGATGGCGTCGATGTCGATCTCGGGGCCGGTGGCCAGCAGCACCGCGCGGTGCATCGCGTTTTCCAGCTCGCGGACGTTGCCTGGCCAGCGATGGGCCGAAATGGCCTGACGCGCGGCGGCCGAGATCGGACGCACCGGCACGCCGTTGGCGGCGGCGTACTTCTTGATGAAGTGGTCGGCCAGAACCACGATGTCGCCGGGCCGCTCGCGCAGGGACGGCAGGCGCAGGTTCACCACGTTCAGGCGATACAGCAGGTCTTCGCGGAAGGTGCCTTCCGCCACGGCCTTGGCCAGATCGCGGTTCGAGGTGGCGATGATGCGGATGTTGACCGAAACCGGCTTGGAGCCGCCCACGCGGTCGATGACACGCTCCTGGATGGCGCGCAGCAGCTTGGCCTGAAGCCGGGCGTCCATCTCGGAGATTTCGTCCAGCAGCAGCGTGCCGCCGTCGGCCTCCTCGAACTTGCCGATGCGGCGCGCGACCGCGCCGGTGAAGGCGCCCTTCTCGTGACCGAACAGTTCGGATTCCAGCAGATTGTCGGGAATGGCGGCGCAGTTGACGCTGATGAAGGGGCGCTCGGACCGGCGCGAATGCTCGTGCAGATACCGCGCCATCACCTCCTTGCCGACGCCGCTTTCGCCGGTGATCAGGATCGAGGCTTCCGAGCGCGCGACCTGATCGGCCAGTTGCAGCACCGCCTTCATCGACGGGTCGGCCGAGATCATCGGCTTTTCGTCGTCGGCGACGGCCGACAGGACAGCGGCGATCAGTTCGGCGTCGGGCGGAAGCGGGATGAACTCCTTGGCCCCGGCCTTGATCGCGGCGGCGGCCTCTCGCGCATCGGCGTCGACGCCGAAGGCCACGACCGGAATGGTGATCCGCTCGGCCTCGTTGGCGGCGATTAGGGCGGCGATGTCCAGCTGATAGTCGACCATCAGCAGGTCGGCCCCCTGCCCCCGTCGCAGTTGCTCGGTCGCCTGGTCGGCGCGCTCGACGTGATTGACCTTGGCGCCGTGCGCCATGGCCATCTTCACTGCCGAAGCGAGCTGGCCGCTCAGTCTGCCTACCACCAGAAGACGCATCGTTCTTCTCCTCTAATCTCTAAAACCGGTCGCCAATCAGGCGCCCGAATCCTCGGTCTTGATGATTTCCGTCATGGTCACGCCCAGCCGGTCGTCGACGACGACGACCTCGCCGCGCGCGATCAGGCGGTTGTTGACGAAGATGTCGATCGCCTCGCCGACCTTGCGATCCAGCTCCAGCACCGAGCCCTTGTTCAGCTTCAGCAGCTGGGCCACCGACATGTGGGACTTGCCCAGAACCGCCGAGATGTTGACCGGCACGTCGAAGACGGTAGCCAGGTCGGCGGCGCTCTTCTCGCCGCCGTCGTCCAAGGGCGGCAGGCCCGAAAGGCCGGAGAATTCCTCCAGCGCCAGGTCGTCGGATGCCATCAGAACATGCTCCTTTCGACGGGAAGGGTTTCGGCGTGTCCGGCCTCGGCGGCCAGGGCGGCGGTCAGGGCCTCGGCGACACGCTCGGCCGAACCTTGCGGATCGTGATCGGCGCGCCCGTCGGCCCATTCCAACTGGAAGGCGGCCTGAGCCATGCCCGGTTCATCGCGGAAGGCGACCACGCCGGTAAAGCCGCTGTCGGCGCAGGCGCGCTCGATCAGGCCGCGCGCCTCGTCATCCAGGCCGGAGGCGCGAACGACCAGACGCGGCGAGGCGTCGATCTCCTGCGCCAACAGTTCCAAAGCAGCTTTCAGCGGCGCATGCGGAAACCGGTCTAGAGCGGCCCCGGCGATGGTGCGCGCAGCAGCCAGGGCCAGGTCAGCGGCCTGTTCGCGGTGCGCCTGGGCCACAGCTTTCAGGGTCGGGATGGCCGAGGCGACAGCCTGGGCGATGTTGCTCAGGGCCATGGCGCGGATGTTTTCGACCTCGCTGAGCGCCTGTTCGCGCGCTTCCAGACGCCCTTGCGCGACCAGGGCCTCGACCTCGGCCGGCAGATAGGAGCGTTTGGCCGGCGTCCAGGCGCCGGGACGCACGACCGTGCCGTCCGCGTCGAACTCTGTGTCGAAGGCGAAGAGGCGCCGGATTTCAGGAGACTGGGTCATGTCAGTAGATCAACTCGTCGTCGGCGCCCTGACCGGCCAGCATGATGTCGCCTTTGGCGGCCAGATCCTTGGCGACCTGGACCATGGCCATCTGGGCGGCGTCCACGTCCTTCAGACGCACCGGCCCCATCGACTCCATGTCCTCGCGCATGATCTTGGACGCGCGTTCGGACATGTTGGAGAAGAACATCTCGCGCAGACCTTCGGATGCGCCCTTCATCGCCAGGCCCAGCGAATCCTTGTCCACGGCGCGCAGCAGGGTCTGCACCCCGCCCGGATCCAGCTTGGACAGGTCTTCGAAGACGAACATCAGGGCGCGGATGCGTTCGGCCGATTCACGATTGCGCTCTTCCAGGGCGCCGATGAAGCGGGCCTCAGTCTGGCGGTCGAAGCTGTTGAAGATGTCCGCCATCATCTCGTGGCTGTCGCGCTTGGAGGTCCGCGCCAGGTTGGACATGAACTCGGTGCGCAGCGTGGCCTCAATCTTGTCCAGGATCTCGCGCTGCACGGGCTCCATGCGCAGCATCCGCTGAACGCATTCCAGGGCGAAGTCTTCCGGTAGGCTGGTCAGGACGCGGGCGGCGTGGTCCGAGCGCACCTTGGACAGGATCACGGCGACGGTCTGGGGGTATTCGTTCTTCAGATAGTTGGCGAGAACGGCCTCGTTCACATTGCCCAGCTTGTCCCACATGGTGCGACCGGCCGGACCCCGGATTTCCTCCATCAGGCCGTCGACGCGATCCTTGGGCAGGAAGGCGGCCAGCAGCTTTTGCGTCTGCTCGTAGCTGCCCATGACCGAGCCCGAACCGGACAGGCCCGAGACGAACTCGATCATCAGGGCCTCGACGGCCTCGGCGCTGACGTTGCCCAGGGTCGCCATGGCCTGGGAGATTTCCTTGACCTCGTCGTCGTCCAGCCGCTCCCACAGGGCGGTATGTTCTTCGCCCAGCGCCAGCAGGATGACGGCGGCCTTCTCCGGTCCCGACAGCTTGTTGGGATCGTCGATCGAGGCCTTCTTGTTGACCAGCTTCGCCATCAGCCTTCGGCCACCCAGGATCGCAGAATGCCGGCCGCGTCATCGGGATGCGACTGAACGAAGTCGGCGACCTTCTTGACCGACGACGCCTTCACCTGACCCTCGATGCGGGCGATGTCGATCTTCTGTTCCATCTCGCTGGGCGCCGGCAGCTGAACCAGCTGAGGCTGGCCGTCCGGGCCGATCACCGTGGTCGCCACGGTCGTGACCGGCACGCCGTTGGCGCCCGCCAGCGCCGGCAGATTGCCCCCGCCGCCCGCCGCCGTCTTCAGCAGAGGACGCAGCACGAAGAAGATCAGCAGCAGGGCGACGACCGTCAGAATGCCCAGCTCGACGAAACGCATGATGTCGTTCTTGGAGAAGTCCAGCAGCGACGACTTGCCGTCCAGACCGCCCTCGATGCCGGTGTCGTGGTTGAAGCGGACGTTGATGACCTCGATCTTGTCGCCGCGTGCCTCGTCGATGCCGGCGGCGGCCGCGACCAGCGACTTGATCTGGGCGATCTCCTCGGCCGTGCGCGGCGCATAGGTCGGCTCGCCCTTGCCGTCCTTGGCCGGCGTCCATTTGCCGTCGACCGCGACGGCGACGGCCAGTTTCTTCACCTCGCCCGGCTCCTTGGTCGTGGTCGTGGTGGTCTTGGAGATTTCGTAGTTGGTCGTCTCGGCGTTTTCCGAGTTAGTCGAACCAGCCGGCGTCGCGCCGGGCGCAGCCCCGCCAGGAATGTTGTTCATCGCGGTCACGCCGCCGTCGGGCTGGGCGCTGTTGTCTGCGGATTGCGAGCCGTTGGTCGTGGTCGAGCGAACGACCTGACCATCGGGATCGAACTTTTCTTCCTGGGTCGTGGCGCGGCTCTGGTCGATGTCGGCCGTCACCTGGACACGGGCGGCGCCGGCGCCGACGACGCCTTCGACGATGTCCTTGATGCGGGCCTGAAGCTGGCTCTCGGTATTGCCCTTGGCCTCGGCGGCGGAGGCCGAGGTGAAGGTTCCGTCGTCGCTGCCGGCCGCCAGGGTGCGGTTCGTCTGGTCCGCCACGGTGACGCGGTCGGGCTTCAGGTTCGGCACGGACGAGGCCACCAGGTTGCGGATCGCCCGCACCTGATCGCTCGTCAGGTCACGCCCGCCCAGGCCCACCAGAACGGCGGCGGTCGGTTCGCCGGCGGCCGAGGTGAACATCTCGCGGCGCGGCATGGTGATGTGGACGCGGGCGGCCGTGATGCCGCGCATGGACATGATGGTGCGCGACAGTTCGCCCTGCAGGGCGCGCTGTTCGTTCAACTGCTGCTGGAACTCGGTCTGACCCAGGACCGACTGGCTGTCGAACAGCTCGTAACCGACCGATCCGGACGTGACCAAACCCTTGCCCGCGACCAGCATCCGCGCCGTGCCGACCTCGTCGCGGTTGACCATGATGGTCGAGCCATCGCCCTTGGAGGAATATTTGATGCCGGCCTGGTCCAGGGCGGCGGTGATCTCGCTGGCTTCGCGCAGATCCAGGTTGGAATAGAGCAGCGCGTCGGGCGCCTGGCCCATGCGCAGCATGATGGCGACCAGCACGGCGGCCACGCCTGCGGCGACGCCGAGGACCGCAGCCAGACGGCCGATCCCGAACTTCTGCAACGCCGCTGTGAAGCCGCCCACGCGTCCCCGCCCCCTACTCGCGGGAGACACGAACGCCCCGCTAGGCAGAAAATGCCGCCTGGATGGTAAACGTCGCGTTAAGACCCGCTTAAGGGCGCGCCCTGCCCGCCTGAAGCTGCGGCAAGACCGCCGGCGCACGGGACGGCAAGGGAGCTTTCGGGTCTCTCAACCACGAGACGACGTCGCGATAGACGATCTCGGCGTCCAGATCGCGGTTCAGCAGATGCCAGCCGTTCGGATACCAGGCGGTCCGCAGCGTTCCGCCCTCCCGCTCGGCCCGCTCAAGCGCCGCCTTCATCGGCCCTTTCTTCACCACCTCGTCGTGGGCGCCGTACATCAGGATGGCGTCGCCCCTAATGCGGCCCAGGCTGCGCGATGAGGCCTCCATCAGATCGACCAGCCCATAGACGGTGTCGAACCGCGTCGCGAGGATGCTCATCGGATCGCGCCCGTTGCGGATCAGCTCCAGCGTATTGGATGAGGCGTGGATGTCGCGCGTGATGAACTCCGGCGGTTCCAGCGCCACGTCGCCCAGCGCCCGCGCCGCAATGTTCAGCGCCGTGCTGTTCAACGGTCCTTGCGTCGACCAGCCCCACACGCCGGGCGCCAGCAGCACGATCCGGTCCGCATCCGGCGGATTGTCGGAGCCGAAAGCCGCCGCCGTCACCGACCCGCCCATGCTCTCGCCCACCACGGCGATGACGGCATTGGGATAGCGGGCGCGCGCCATCGCGGTGATCTCGCGCAGGTCGTCGGTCATCCGCTGCTGCCCGGCCCATTCGCCCCGCCCCGGCGCCCCGCCGAAGCCACGCTGATCGTAAGACCAAGTCTCGATCCCCTGCTCGGCCCACCAGGGTCCGGCCAGACGGAAGCTGGCGTCGTGATCGTTCATGCCGTGCAGGGCCACGATCACCGCCCAAGGCTCCCCATCCTTTGGACCCCAATGCAGATACGGCAGGCGCGCGCCATCCGACATGACCAGCGTCCGATCCTCGACATGGGCGCCGGCAAAACCCGGCGGCGGCGTCAACGGCGGCTGAATATGGGGTGCGGCGCAGGCTGATAGAACGAGCGCGGCGGCCAGCGGCGTAAGTCTGGAGGCGATCAAGGCCATGTGTCCCAAGCGGCGCTCACGATACCACCGGCAAGTCCGTCTCGCAGGAGCGAATGGCCGCCGGATTTGCAGAAGTCAGAATGCGCCGAACGCGTTCCCGCAGATAGGGAAGCACCTCCGTCTCGAACCAGGGATTCTTTTTCAGCCAAGCCGTATTGCGCCACGACGGATGCGGCAGCACCAGCAGATCCGGCGCATACTCACGCCACGCCCGCACGGTGTCGGTCATGGTCCGCTTGGCCCTGTCGCCCAGAGCCCACGTCTGGGCATAGCCGCCGACCAGCAAGGTCAACTCCATCTGCGGCAGGGCGCCCAGCAACTGCGATCGCCACAGTTCCGCACAGCGTGTCGGCGGCGGATAGTCGCCGCCTTTCGGCGCGGTTCCCGGATAGCAGAAGGCCTGGGCCGCGACCCCGATGCGCGGGTCGGCGTAGAAGGTCTCGTAGTCCACGCCCATCCAGTCACGAAGACGATCGCCTGAAGGATCCGTGAACGGCAGGCCGCTCTCATGGACGCGTCGCCCCGGCGCCTGGCCGCAGATCAGCAGCCGCGTCTCGGGAAAGACCCACACCACCGGGCGCGGGGTGTGCGGCAGGACGCCCGCGCAGGCGCGACAGGCGCGGATGTCGTTCAGGATATCCTGAAGATCAGTCGTCATCGCCCTCGACGACCGGCGGACGGCGGCTCAACGCCAGAGCCGTTTCTTCCTCGGTCGCCTGACGCAGGCGTGTGACGCCACGGAAATTGTCCGGATCGACCGCCTTGCCCTTCTTGGTGATCGTCAGCTTGCCCTGGCGCATCAGGCCCAGAGCGGTCGCGCGAACCTTGGGCAGCATGCGCTGCCACTGCTCAGGCTGTAGCTCTTTGGCCACTTCCGCCGGCTCAATGCTCTTGCCGGGCTCAAGCGCGGCGATTTTGTTCAGGATTGCGGTTTCGATCGGGTCGCTCATTGCGCCTATATGCTGCAACGCACGCCCAGAAGTAAGGCCGAGTCTGCATGCCCAAGAAAATCACCATCACCGAAGGCGAGTTCGCCGGCTGGCAGACCTATGATCTGCACGACACCTTCGACACAGTGGTCGGTCCTTTCTACGGCAAGCCAGACCCCGACGGGCACATGCGCTGCGCCTTCCGCGCCGAGCAGAAGCATATGAACGCAGGCGGGCGGATGCACGGCGGCTGCCTGATGACCTTCGCCGACATCGCCATGTTCCAGATCGCCTACCAGGAGATGGAAGGCGCCTCGGGCGTAACGGTCCAGCTGGACTCCACCTTCATCGACGGGGGCTATGTCGACGAACTGATCGAGGCCACCGGTCAGGTCACCAAGGCGGGCAAGAGCCTGATCTTCGTGCGCGGCCAGATCAACACCGGCGAGCGCCTGCTGATGACCTTCTCCGGCGTCATCCGCAAATTCACGCCGCGGTGAGCGTGTCCTAGCCGAAGACGACGCTGGGCATCGCGCCGACGATGGCCGCAGTCATCAGTGTGGCCAGGAAACCGGCGAACAGGCCCTTCCAGACCATGCCCAGCACCTCCTCGCGGCGTTCGGGCATCAGGACCGACAGGCCGGTGACGGTGATGCCGACCGAACCGATATTGGCGAAGCCGCACAGGGCGTAGGTCATCAGCATGCGCGTGCGCTCGGTCATGTCTGCGGCCGGCACCTTGCCCAGGTCGATGAAGGCGACGAACTCGGTCAGGGTCAGTTTGACGCCCAGCAGCCAGCCGGCGACGTCGGCGTCCTTCCACTCGACCCCGATCAGCCAGGCGATCGGCGCGAAGATCCAGCCCAGCATCCGCTCGACGGTCAGGGGTGCGTCGAACACCACAAACCCGCCCAGCATCACGTTGACTAGGGCGACCAGGGCCACGAACACGATCAGCACCGCCGAGATGTTCAGCACGACCATCAGGCCGTCGGACGTGCCTTTGACGATGGCGTCGATGGCGCTGTCGTATTTCAGGGCCGAGTCATAATCTGCGACCGCGCCGCCCATACCCTCTTTCTCGGGGATGATGATCCGCGCCAGCAGCACGCCGGCCGGTGCCGACACGATCGAGGCCACCAGCACGTGGCCCGCCGCATTGGGCAGCACCGGCGACAGGATGGTCGCATAGGCCACCATGGTCGAACCGGCGACCGTCGCCAGGCCCACCACCATCATCAGGAAGATCTCGGACCGCGTCAGCTTGTCCAGATAGGCGCGGATCACGATCGGGCTTTCGATCATGCCCAGGAAGATGTTGGCCGCGACCGCCAGGGCCGAGGCGCCGCCCAGACCCATCGTCTTCTGGAACAGGAAGCCGAAGCCCAGGGTGATCCACTTCAGGATCTTCCAGTGCCACAGCAGGGCCGACAGGGCGGAAATCACCAGGATCAGCGGCAGGACCTGGAACGCGAAGGTGAACAGCGCGCCCTGGTTCGAGACCGTATAGGGTTGGTCCCCGCCGGCCAGATAGCCGAAGACAAACTTCGTTCCCTCGGTCGTCGCCACCGCCAGACCATCCACCGCGCCCGTCACCGCCGCCAGCACCGCCTGCGAGCCCGGAATGGCGAACAGGGCCAACACCAGCCCGGCCTGCACCAGGATCGCGCCGATGGTCAGCCGCCAGGGGAAGGCCTTGCGGTTTTCCGAAATCGCCCAGCAGACCGCGACGATTACGACCAGACCCAGTAGGCTCTGGAGGTTCAGGAGGCTGAACATGGAAAACAATCCCCGCACCCGGCGCGCCTGCCGGCTTTTATTCGCTTCAAGGACAAAGTGACGCGGCTGGCAAGCGAAACGAAAAAGGGCGGCCCCTTAAGGGACCGCCCTCATCCTGTCGTCGCGCCTCGGCTTACAGCTGGCCGCGCACCAGCTTGCCGTAGTGATCCATCAGGTCCAACGACAGGGCGCCGGGAGTGAATCGATATTCGCCCACCTCGGCGACCGGGGTAACCTCGACGGCCGTGCCGGTCAGGAAGCATTCGGTGAAGTCCGACAGCTCTTCCGGCTTGATCTCGCGCACCACGACCTCGATGCCTTTCTCGCGGGCGATCTCGATCACGGTCTGGCGGGTGATGCCGTCTAGGATGTGCTCGACGTTCGGCGTGTGGATGACGCCGTCCTTGACGAAGAAGACGTTGGCGCCGGTCGCCTCGGCGACATAGCCGCGCCAGTCCAGCATCAGGGCGTCGGCGAAACCGCGGCGCTCAGCGGCGTTCTTGGACATGGTGCAGATCATGTACAGCCCCGCCGCCTTGGCCGTCGTCGGCGCCGTCGCCGGATCGGGACGACGCCACTTGGACCATTCCAGACGCAGGCCGCGCGCCTTGACCTCGGGGTCGAAATAGCTGGGCCAGTCCCACACGGCGATCGCCAGGTGGACCTTGTTGTTCAGGGCCGAAACGCTGGTCTGTTCCGGGCCGAGGTAGGCGACGGGACGCACATAGCAGTCCGTCAGACCGTTCTTGGCGCAGGTTTCCTTACAGAAGGCGTCGATTTCAGCGACGCTGTAGGGTATCTCGAAATCGAGCAGGTTGGCGGACCGCTTCAGGCGCTCGGAATGTTGCGTCAGCTTGAAGATTTCGCCGCCGTACATACGCTCACCCTCAAAGACCGACGAGCCATAGTGAAGGGCATGGGTCAGAACGTGCGTTTTCGCTTCCCTCCAGGGGACGAAATCGCCATTCACCCAGATGAAGCCGTCACGATCGTCGAAAGGAACGAAGGCCATTGAAATACGTCTCCCGCGAAACTGACGGTCTTAGAGCCGCACGAATCGCTCAGGTCAACGCCGCAAGCGGGGGAAACGTCGCATGAGCATGACGGAATCGCGTTCGCATGGCCGCTCAGGCCCCATCGCCGGCCCCGGCGTCGGCCGCCATCTGCTGATCGTCGACGACGACGATCGCATCCGCGAACTGCTGAAGGAATTCCTGGCGCGCGAGGGCTATCGCGTGACCGGCGCCGCCCACGCCGCCGCCGCCAAGCGGATGATGGAGTTGATCGAGTTCGATCTGGTCGTGCTGGACGTCATGATGCCGGGAGAAAGCGGCCTGGACCTGACCAGCTGGGTCCGCAACAAGGCCGAATTGTCCAAGACGCCTGTGCTTCTGCTGACCGCGCGCGGAGACGCCGAGGACCGGATCGAGGGTCTGTCGCGTGGCGCCGACGACTATATGTCCAAGCCCTTCGAGCCGCGCGAACTGGTGCTGCGGATCGACGCCATCCTGCGTCGCACCGGCGGCAAGCCGATCGGTCCCAAGGAGATCAAGTTGGGGACCGCCGTCTTCGACATGGAACGGCTGGAGCTGAGCCGTGACGGCGCGCCCCAGCGTCTGACCGAGGCCGAAGCCCAGTTGCTCAAGACCCTGGCGCTCCACGCCCATGCCCCGGTCGAGCGGATGAGCCTGTCGCCCGACACCGCCGACATCACCGGCCGCGCCGTGGACGTGCAGGTGACGCGCCTGCGCCGCAAGCTGGAGGTCGATCCCAAAAACCCGCGCTATCTCCAGACGGTGCGCGGCGTCGGCTATATGCTGGCTCCCGACTGAGCCGATGCGGCTTCTGCCCGCCTATCTGTGGCCGCGTTTCCTGAAGCGGCGCCTGCCGACCTCGCTGTGGGGCCGGTCGCTGCTGATCATCGTCCTGCCTGTGCTGGTCATGCAGATGGCGGTGACCTGGGTCTTCTTCGACGCCCACTGGCAGACCGTGACCGCGCGCCTGTCCGAAGGCCTGGCCGGCGACATCGCCTGGGCCGTCGAAAGCTATGAGGACGACCCCAGCCCGGCGAACCTGGACAAGCTGGCCAATCGCGCCGAGCGGTCGATGTCCCTGTCCATCGTGCTTCAGGATGGGCGCACCCTTCCGACCGAAGAACGTCGCGGCGCCATCGGCGTGGTGGACCGGGTGCTGGACAAGGCCCTGGATGCCCGTCTAGACCGCCCCTACTGGTTCGACACCACCCGCTATCCCGCCTACGTCGACATCCAGGTGCAGGAGCCGCAAGGGGTCCTGCGCATCATCGCCCCACGCGAGCGCGCGGTGGCGACCCAGGCCCATATCTTCGTCCTGTGGTTGGCGGTGGCGACCGTCCTGTTGATGGGCGTCGCCATCCTGTTCATCCGCAATCAAGTCCGCGCCATCGAGCGTCTGGCCGACGCGGCAGAGGCCTTCGGGCGCGGCGAAACCGTGCCCCGGTTCAAGCCGCATGGCGCGCGCGAGGTCCGCGCCGCCGCCGTGGCCTTCATGGCCATGCGCGACCGCATTCAGCGCCACATCGATCAGCGCACCGCCCTGCTCGCCTCGGTCAGCCACGACCTGCGCACCCCCCTGACCCGTCTGCGCCTCGAACTGGCCCTGGCTCCACCCTTCAAGCGCCAGTCGGCCATGCGTGGCGACCTGGACGAGATGGAGCATATGATCGACGAATACCTCGACTTCGCCCGCGGCGAAGCTGGAGAGCCGCCCAAGCCGGTGTCGATTTCCGACCTACTGAACGCCGCCGGCGAGGATGCGAAACGCGCCGGCGCCGAGGTCGAGGTGGTGGTTGCAGAGGGACTGACCGCCTCGGTCCGCCCCCTCGCCTTCAAGCGCGCCATGGTGAACCTGGCCGGCAATGCCGCATCCCACGGCGACCACGTGCGCCTGTCGGCCCGCGCCCTGGCGTCCGGCGGGCTGGAGATCATCGTCGAGGACGACGGGCCCGGCATTCCCGAAGCCATGTATGATGAGGCCTTCCGGCCCTTCTCGCGCCTGGACGAGTCCCGCAATCAGAACCGCAAGGGCGTCGGTCTGGGCCTCGCCATCGCGCGCGATGTGGCGCGCGGCCACGGCGGCGACGTCACCCTGGATCGCAGCGAACTGGGCGGGTTGAAAGCGACGATCCGCATCCCCGGCGCGGTCACCGTCGCCGAGTCCGCTTAAGGCTTGAAAGCTTTCGTCGGCAGGGTCTGGCGGAACGGCGCTGCAAGGGTCATCTTGAGGGCGACAGGGCTTGGAGATGATTTCGATGCGTAAACTCGCCTTCTTTGCACCCCTGGCCGCGACCCTTGCCGTCGCCGCCATGGCTCAGGCTCAGGCTCAGGCTCAGGCTCAGGCGCCGACGGTAAACGTCACGGTCGGGCCGCAGCTTCAGCGCGAGGTCGAAAAGCTCGGTGACCGCGAGGTCAACGAACAGATCGCCGGCCTTCAGGCCGAGGTCGGCAAGGCCTTGGCCCAGCGTTATCCAGGCGCGACCGCCAATCTGGTCCTGGTCGATCTGAAGCCGAACCGGCCGACCTTCGAACAGGTCCGTCAGACGCCGGGCCTCGACCCGATCCGCAGCGTGTCCGTCGGCGGCGCGGCCATCAAGGGCGAGATCGTGATGGCGGACGGCGTGACGCGGCCCGTGGACTATTCCTACTTCACGCCCAGCATCAACGACGTCTGGGGCTACAGCGTCTGGCGTGACGCCAACCGAGCGTTCGAGCGCTTCGGCGATCAGATCGAGCGCGGACGCTTCTAAGCGCCCATCTCGCGGTTGCGTCTGACCGCCGCCGCGACCGTCTCGTCCAGCATCGTCGTCAGGCGGCCGTCCTTCGCCATGGCGTCAAGCCCGGCGCGGGTCGAGCCGCCCGGTGAAGCGATGCGCCCGATCAGGGTGTCCAGCGCATCGTCGCCCATGGAGTCGGCTGCGGACCTCAACGTCGCGCGCGCCAGCACGTCCGCCGTCGCCGCATCCAGACCCGCCGCCTCCCCGGCCCGGGCCAGCGCTTCGGTGAAGGCGTAGAAATAGGCTGCGCCCGAGCCGGCCACCGCCGTCGCCGCATCCATCAGCGCCTCGTCGGCCAGCACGACCGTCTCGGCCATCGGCTCGAACAACGCCCGCCCGATGCCCTCAGCGCGCCGGTCCGCCGACCAGACAGAGGCCACGCCGCGCCCGCGCGACACGCCGGTCGTCGGCATCACTCGCACGATCGGCCAGCCTCCCAGGCCTTCCGCCAGGGTCGGCTCCGTCACGCCCGCCATGACCGACAGGATGACGGCCCGGTCGTTCAGGAACGGCGCCAGCGGAGCCATGACCTCGCGCCACAGCGCCGGCTTCACCGCCAGCACAATGGCCGCCGCCTGGGTCAGAGCCTCCAGCGGCGGATTGATCCGCGCGCCCTTGGCCCGCGCCACTTCGGCCGCCGGCTTTTCAGAGGGGGTGAGAATAATCAGGTCAGACGCCGCCACCGTCCCGGTTAGCAGCCAGCCTTCCAGAATGGCGGAGCCCAGTCGGCCGCAGCCGACCAGGACGACGGCACCCGGCACAGATGCCGCGCTTGGCATCAAGCGGTGCCGACGGTCTCGAACAGGCAGGCATCGATCGCCTCCTGCGGCTTCTTGTTCCCGCGCACCATGAAGTCGAAGGCGGGGTAGTAGCGATCCGAAGCCTCGATGGCCGCGTCGATCATCGACGCCGCCTGGGCCAGGGTCGGGCGCTCGCCCATCGGCAAGGCCAGCGAATGGCGGAAGACGATCTCGCCATCCTCGGCCCAGACCTCGAAATGGCCCATCCAGGTGCGCTGGTTGATCAGGCCGACCAGTTCATAGGCGGCCGTCTTGCGGCTCTTGGCCACCTTCAGATCCAGCGCGCAGCACAGCTGAAGACAGTCGCCCTCGGGACGCCAGGCGAACCACAGCTCATAGTCCTTCCAGTCGCCGGCCAGCGCAAAGGCGAGGTCGCCGTCGTCGGTGCGGTCAAAGGGAAGGTTCTCGGCCGTGAGCACATGCTCGACGACCTCAAGCGGGTCGAAGGGCACGTCCACTTCCTCGGGCCGGGCGATGTCCATCAAGTGTCTTTCACGCTGCGTCCGCGAGAATCGCGGGCGTTAACAGAACGGTAAGCCTGTTCGCAGATTCGGCTCAACCGGCTGCGTCCCCGGGTTGAGTCCCATCTGTGGACGTTCCCTTCACGGGCTTTGCAGCCGGCTTTTGAACGGCCTTCAGCTCTGCGAGCTCGGCGCGCAGAGCGGCGATCTCGTCCTTCAGAACATCGAACTCGTCGCGACGGACCAGGTCCATTTCGGCGGCGATCCGGTCGGCCTGGGCGCGCCAGGCGGTCTTGGCCTCTTCGCCTGCGGCCTGGGCCAGGCCCATGGCGCCGGTCGTCAGCTTGGCGAACTCGTCCAGAATGGGATTGCGGGTCTGCATGGCGGCTCCGACCTCAACGTCGTTAACGAAGGTTCACCGACTATGGTGAACGAAACCTTTCTTTCTGCTGCTTCGCGGGCGCCATCAAGGCGTCGTGATGCGTCTTCACAGGCGACGACGGCGGCGACGCTTGCTAAACCGCTGTCAAAGACAGTCCCGCACAGGAACGCCCCTTGCCCTTTCCCGAATTCGATCCGGTCCTGATCCACCTCGGACCGCTTCCGATCCGATGGTACGCCCTGGCCTATGTCGCCGGCATCGTGCTGGGCTGGTGGTACGCCGCGCGTCTGGCCAAGACCCAGCGCCTGTGGGCGCCGGGCAAGCCGCCCGTCACCACGACGCAACTGGACGACCTGGTGCTGTGGATCGTGCTGGGCATCATCCTCGGCGGGCGCCTCGGCTACGCCCTCTTCTACAAGCCGGCCATGTACGGCCAGCTGTTCACCGGCCAGACGCTGGGCGAGCGGTTCGAACTGTTCCAGCTGTGGACCGGCGGCATGAGCTTCCACGGCGGTTTCCTGGGCGTCTGCCTGGCCATCGTCCTCTATGCCCGGTCGCAGAAGATCGACATGCTGCGCCTTGGTGATCTGGTGGCGCCCGTCGTGCCCATCGGCCTGATGTTCGGCCGCCTGGCCAACTTCATCAATGGCGAGCTGTGGGGCCGCGAGACGACCGTTCCCTGGGCCGTGCGCTTCTGCAACGCCCGCATCGAACAGATGTACGGCTTCTGCCCCGCCGGCGATGCGCCCCGCCACCCCAGCCAGCTCTATGAGGCGGGTCTTGAGGGGATCGTCCTCTTCTCCGTCCTTTCCATTGCGATCTGGAAGTTCGGCCTGCTGAAGAAGCCCGGCTATATCACCGGCCTGTTCCTGGTCGGCTATGGCGTCTGCCGCGCGGCGCTGGAGAATGTGCGCGAGCCGGATATCGGCATGCCGGATTTCCCGTTCGGCCTGACCATGGGAATGATGCTGTCGATCCCGATGATCCTGGTCGGCGCCTGGCTGATCTGGCGCGCGTGGAAGCGTCCGCCGGTCTCCGCTGAGGCATGAGCCAGGCTGAAAGCTTAAAGGCCCGTCTGGCGCGCGAGATCGCCCTGACGGGCCCGATGACGGTCGCCGACTATGTGACCCGTTGCCTGCACGATCCCAAGGGCGGCTACTATGCGTCGCGTCCGGATCTGGGCGCGCGCGGCGACTTCATCACCGCCCCCCTGGTCAGCCAGATGTTTGGCGAACTGATCGGCCTGTGGGCGATCGAAACCTGGAACCGGCTGGGCGCGCCCGAGCGGTTCCGGCTGGTCGAGGTCGGCCCCGGCGACGGCACATTGATGAGCGACGCCTTGCGCGCCGCCCGCCTGGTCCCCGGCTTTCTCGAAGCCTGCGATCTGATCCTGATCGAACCCAGCGCGCCATTGCGCGATCTGCAGGCCAAGGCCCTGGCCGACGCCGACCTGTCGCCGCGCTGGGTCCGCAGCCTGACGGCGATCGAGACCGACGCGCCGGTCATCCTGATCGCCAACGAAGTGCTGGACTGCATGCCCGCCCGTCAGTTCGTCCGCACCGACGGCGGCTGGGCCGAGCGCCGCATCGGCGTCACAGACGATGGCGACCTGATGTTCGGCCTGACCGCCATATCCGGCGGCTTTCCAAAGCCGGACTTCGAGATCGCGCCGGGCGGCATTCTGGAAATTTCGGACCAGCAGGCGGTCTTCGGCCGCCACCTCGGCCTGCTGATGAAGGCCGCCTCGGGCGCCGCCCTGCTGATCGACTATGGCCGCGCCCGGCCCGAAGCCGGCGACACGCTCCAGGCCTTGCGTCGTCACCAGAAGGTCGATCCCCTCGCCACGCCCGGCGAAGCCGACCTGACCCAATGGGCCGATTTCCCCCTGGTGCTGGAAGCGGCCGTTCGCACGGGCGCCGACGTCACCGGCAGCCTGCCCCAGAGCGAGTTCCTGCGCCGGCTGGGCATCGAGGCCCGCGCCGAGGCGCTGAAAGCTGGCCGGCCTGCCGCCTCGGGCGTCATCGACCGCCAGCTGGACCGGCTGACCGGCGACGACCAGATGGGCGCCCTGTTCAAGGCCGCCGCCATCTTCGCCCCCCGATCCCTAGTCGTGCCCGGCTGGGACGCCTGATATAGGTGGGGGCATGAGCGACCTGGCCCCTATCACCCACCCGCTTCTGACCGCCGCCGGCATCGCCCACTGCTTCTTCACCCGCGCGGGCGGCGTCTCGACCGGCCTCTATGAAGGGTTGAACGCTGGCGTCGGCTCCAAGGACGACCCGGCCGCCGTCGCCGAAAACCGCCGGCGTGTCGCGGGCCATTTCAACGCCGACCCGGACCATCTGAACGGCTGCTATCAAATCCATTCCGCCGTGGCGCGTGTGGCCGAAGGTCCCTGGCATGGCGATCGTCCGGAGGGCGACGCCGTCGTCTCGGCCGAGCCGGGCCTGCTGTGTTCCGTCCTGACCGCCGACTGCGCGCCGATCCTGATGGCCGATCCCGAGACCCGCATCGTCGCCGCCGTCCACGCCGGCTGGAAGGGCGCGCTGGGCGGCGTCATCCACTCCGCCGTTTCCGCCATGCAGGCCCTGGGCGCCGAGCCTCGGCGTGTGGTCGCCGTCGTCGGCCCCTGCATCGCGCCCGCCAGCTATGAGGTCGGCGTCGATTTCGAAGATCGCTTCACCCACCACGATCCTGGCAGCGACCGCTTCTTCCACCCCAGAGAGTCCGACGACAAACGCCAGTTCGACCTGCCCGGCTTTGTCCTGTGGCGGCTGCAGCAGGCGGGGGTCGGCCAGGCCGTCTGGACCGGCCACGACACCTGCGCGGACGCAGAGCGGTTCTATTCGAACCGCCGCGCTTTCCAGCACGGCGAGCCGGACTTCGGTCGATTGATTGCGGTGATCGGGGCCTAGCCCGCGCGCGCCAGTTCCGGCACGCGGGTCACTTCACGCCAGGCGTGCGGGGCGGCCAGCAGGGCGCGGACCAGCTTGTTGTTCAGGGCGTGGCCGGCCTTGTAGCCTTCGTAACGACCCAGCAGGGGCGCGCCCAGCACATACAGGTCGCCGATGGCGTCCAGCGCCTTGTGACGCACGAACTCGCGTTCCACGCGCAGGCCGCCGGGATTCAGAATCTCGTCGCCGTCGATGACCACGGCGTTCTCCAGCGATCCGCCGCGCGCCAGGCCCGCCTTGCGCAGCGCCTCGACCTCATGGGCGAAGCCGAAGGTGCGGCAGGCCATGATCTCCTTGCGGAAGGTCGGTTCGTCCACGACGAAATCGATCACCTGATTGCCGATCACGGCCGACGGGAAGTCGATCTCGAACCGCATCTCGTAGCGGTCGCACGGTATCAGGGCCGCATGCTTGTCGCCCTCGACGACATGGACCGTTTCCAGGATCTCGATATAGCGCTGCGGCGTCGGCTGCGGTCGGAAACCGGCCCGATCCAGCAGCTTCACGAACTCCAGCGCAGAACCGTCCAGGATCGGCAGCTCCGGTCCATCCACCTCGACCACGGCGTTCGACACGCCCAAGGCGGCGAAGGCGGCCATCAGATGCTCGATCGTCGACAGGCGAACGCCCGCGCCGTTCTCGATCATGGTGTTCAGGCGGGCGTCAACGACCGCATCGCCCGACACCGGAATGCGGTTGTCGCGGTCGGTGATGTCGGTGCGCATGAAGACGATGCCCGTGCCCGACGGCGCAGGCCGAACCACCAGCCGCACCCGGCGGCCGGTGTGCACCCCGACTCCGGCGATGATAGCCGGGGCGACGATGGTGCGTTCGTGATGGTCGTTTCTGACCGACAAACCTGAACTCGCTCTTTCCTTTGCGCGCCGCACGCCGTGCGGATTGCGCCCTGGGTTTCATTTAGCGGTCATGCCGCAAGCGCGAAATCAAAGTCCAGTTTCGGATTGTTTCGGTCTGAGACACATCCGAGAACGAGAAACGCCCCGGAGGCGGGCTCCGGGGCGTTTCATCGTCATTTGGGACGTTTAGTTGGCCAGACGGCGGAGAAAGGATGGGATTTCCAGGTCGTCATCGGCCTGTCCCGCCTCCGGTTCTGGCTGTTGGACCGGTTGAGCCGATGAGCGCGCCGAATGCGACGATTGCGGCGCATAGGACATATCGTGCTGAGGCTGGGTGCGTTTGCCGCGCCCGAACAGGCTCCAGCCGCTCCGGCGGTGGTCACGGTCGTCGTAACCGTCGTCAGCTTGGGGTTGCTGGGCCGCAGGCGCGGCGCGCTCGTAGAGATCACCTTGCGGCGCGACGCGCGGAGCCGGTGCGCGGGTTTCATATTCCTCGACCCACGGATCGACGATGGGGTCCAGAGTGCGCGGCTGCGGCTCGGCGACGCGGATCACCGGCTCGGGGCGCGGTTCCGGTTCGCGAGCGGCAGGGGCCTGAAAGGTCGGTACGACCGGCGCCGGCTCGATGCGGGGCTCGGGCGCGCGGGGAGCTTCTGCGCGGACCGGCTCGCGATAGGTGTCGCGGGTCGGTTCCGGGGCGCGCGAGGCTTGCGTGCCATACAGGCCGCCGGCCGAGCGGCGCGCGTCATGGCTGGCCAGCGGCGCGCTGGCGGCCGGCGGGGCGATGGGTTCGATGCGACGCACCTCGCCTTCGTCCATGCCGGTCGCGACGACCGAGACGCGGATCTTGCCGTCCAGAGCCGGGTCGAAGGCCGCGCCGAAGATGATGTTGGCGTCGCCGTCCACTTCTGCGCTGATGGCGTTGGCGGCCTCGTCGACTTCCAGCAGGGTCATGTCCAGACCGCCGGTGATGTTCACCAGCACGGCCTTGGCGCCCTTCAGGCTGGTCTCGTCCAGCAGCGGGTTGGCGATGGCGTTCTGGGCCGCCAACAGGGCGCGGTCGTCGCCCGTGGCCTCGCCCGTGCCCATCATCGCCTTGCCCATCTCGGACATGACGGCGCGCACGTCGGCGAAGTCCAGGTTGATCAGGCCCGGCAGGATCATCAGGTCGGTGATCGAGCGGACGCCCGAGTGCAGCACTTGGTCCGCCATGCCGAAGGCGTCGGCGAAGGTCGTGCGCTCATTGGCGACGCGGAACAGGTTCTGGTTGGGGATGACGATGAGGGTATCGACATAGCGTTGCAGCTCGGCGACGCCCGCATCGGCCAGACGCATGCGGTGACGCCCTTCGAAGGTGAAGGGCTTGGTCACCACGCCGACGGTCAGGATGCCGCGATCACGCGCGCATTTGGCGATAACCGGCGCCGCGCCGGTGCCGGTGCCGCCGCCCATGCCGCAGGTGATGAAGACCATGTGCGCACCTTCCAGGTGCTGATGGATCTCGTCGGCGGATTCCTCGGCGGCGTTCATGCCGACTTCGGGGTGGGCGCCGGCGCCCAGGCCTTGGGTGATGGTCTCGCCCAGTTGGATGCGGCGATCGGTCTTGGCGAAGCTGAGGTGCTGCGCGTCGGTGTTGGCCACGACGAACTCGACCCCTTCGAGGCCGGCGTCGATCATATTGTTCACGGCGTTGCCGCCGGCGCCGCCGACGCCGAACACGACGATGCGGGGCTTCAGTTCAGTGTGTTGCGGCTTGACCAATGAAAGCGACATTTTCTGTTTCCGACCTGCTGACCCGCCCCTTCAAACCAACCGACCGCCCCGCCGAATCGCTTTGGTTATGAGCGCGTTAAGGATTGCGCCCATGAAGGTTAAGAGAAGGTTACGGCGATAATGTGAGTCGGACCGAAGAACACCCCAAACCGAAAGCGTTGCTGGGAAAAAGATGACCTCGGCGGCGGGGAGGCTCCGGGGCTGAGTTCGTCCGCAAAATGCGAAAAGGGTTGGCGACTTTCGTCGCCAACCCTCATCGCAGTCTTGGATATTACGAGTTTTAGAAGCTCTTGGAGAGGTTCACGAACGCCGTACGGCCATAGTAATCGTAGCCGGAGTAGATCGGCGCGTTGCCGACGCCGGCGAACCAGTAGCCCGAAGCCGAAGGCGGCTCCGCGTTGAACAGGTTACGGACGCCAACAGTCACGGAGAAGTCCTTGGCCGCCCACTGCGCCGACACGTTATGCAGGAAGTAGTCGTTCAGACGCGTATCGATGCCAAAGTCGTTCAGCAGGCTGTACCCGTTGCGAGCCTGTTGATCTTCCTCGTCCGAGGTCGCCGCAGTCCAGTCGATACCGTAACGGACGCGCCATTGATCCTTGGCAAAGGTCAGATCGAACTGAGCCGTATATTCCGGATCGCTGGTCGTACCGATCGCGTCATAGATGGGATCGGTCGGGAACAGCTGCGAATAGCGCGAAAGGTACTGCGTAACTGCCAGGTTGGCAGAGATACGACCACCGAACACTTCCTCCCTAGTGTAGCGGGCGTTGTAATCGATACCCTCCACATAGTTGGTCGCGATGTTGACGTAACCATTGGTCACCGTCAGCGCGCGGGTAGCCGTGTCACGCGAGACGAATGCACAGTAACCGCTGCGGGCCGCAAACTCGGCCTGCGAGGAGTTGTAGCACTGGGACAGAATGTAAGCCGCGCCGACTTGAGAGACCGAGTTGTCGAGCTCGATCTTGTAGTAGTCCACCGCAAACGCGAGGCGCCCGAAGGATTCAGGCAAGGTCGGCGTCAGAACGATGCCGCCCGTGAAGTTGGTCGAGGTTTCAGCCGATAGACCCGCAGCCGCGCCACCCGCTTGAAGCACGCGGACGCTGCTGGTTGCAGTGAAGCCAGCTGGCAGACCTTGCGATGCGCAGTTGGCTGCGCGGTTCGGGTTGGTCGTCGTGGCGTCGTAGTTGTTGCAGACGTCGTTGGTGCTGGCGATGAAGCCGGCCGTGGCGCCCAGGAACTGCTCGAACAGCGCAGGCGCACGGTACGAAGTGCCGTAAGTGGCCCGGAACAGGACACCCTCAACCGGCGCATAGTTCAGGCCGATCTTGTAGGTCGTGTCGTCACCGTACGAGTCATAGTCCGTCCAGCGCGCCGAAGCCGACAGCGACAGTTCGTGGGCGAACGGCACATCTCGCAGCAGCGGCGCTTCGATTTCACCGAAGACTTCACGCACCGCATCCTTACCGCGGGTGATGGCGGCGGTCGAGAAGTTGTAGGTGTTGCCGGTTTGCGAATCCAAGCCAGGCGTGTCGTCGATGTCGGCTTTACGGAACTCTGCGCCCAGGAAGAAGCTCAGCGGACCGGCCGGCAGAGTAAGAAGCGAACCGTCGATACCCGCGCTGAACACAGTCTCATTGTACTCGGTGGTTCCCGTCACCGGACGCACGACCTTGCTGATCCAGTTGGCCGGCAGGCGGCCCGCCAGAGTGTCGTTCGTCAAGAACGGAGCCGGAATGCACCCTGCGGTCGGATCGGTGAGGTTGACGGCGCAGGTGACTGTGACTGAGCCGGTCGGCCCAATGCCCGTGCGGGTTAGCGACGCCGGCGTGCCGGCAGGAGCGACCACAACGTTGAGCGACTTAATCAGTTCGGAGGTCAGGAACTGCTCATAGGTGTATTCGGACTTAGAGCGCGTGTAGCTGGCATAGGTGTCCCAGCGCCAGTCGCGGAACGGCAGATTGCCGCGTGCGCCGATGGTCTGCTTGGCGAAATCAACCTGTTGCTTCGCCTCGTAGAGACCGAAACCAATGAAGGCACGAGCTTGGACGTTACGGCCGCCGTTCAGACCTTGGTCGACGGAAAACGCCGAACCGCCCGAAATATTGGCCGGCAACAGTAGGCTGCCGACAGCATAGTCGAGCGACAGTTGGCGGAAATCCAGTTGCGAGGATTCGCGACGGTTCACCAGCGATTCAGAATACAGCTCAATTCCGCCAAGCTTGGCATTGACGCCGAGGAAGGCCGTCGTCGTCGTGACTGGCGAGAACAGCGTGGCTTCCAGCATGCGTGGATCGTAGGTGTCACGCACGTTGGTATTCGGCGACGACGTACCGCCGACGCCCTCGAAGCCCACGACGCCCGTCGTGATCGCCGAGTTAGGACGGAAACGGTTGAAGGTGCCAAGCGCTCCCGGCGTCAGGCTGCCCGCAGCGCCGATGCCGGCGCGGCTGCTCAGGCCAAGCGTATTGATCGTGACGCCGCCATTATCCAGAGAGAAGCACTTCGGCTGACCGGTCAGCGGGTCGATGTAGTTCTGGTAGCTGGGGTTTGTGTTCAGGAAACCTTGCGTCGGGCAACGCGCGAAGTCACGGTCACCAACCAGCAGCGCCTCTTGGTCGTAGCGCTCAACCGAACCGATGATGCTGTAGTTTTCAGCTTGGTGGCCCGCAGAAATCGAGAACCGCGAACGATCACCGCCGCCATTGGCGTCGGTCGTGGCGTTATACTGGCCTTCGACGACAACGCCTTCCAGATCGTTCTGGGTGACAATGTTGATAACGCCGGCGACAGCATCAGAGCCGTAGATCGACGAAGCACCGTCTTTCAGGACCTCGATACGCGAGATCAGAGCGGACGGAAGAACGTTCAGGTCAGCCGAGCCGACCGAGCCACGCGAACCGGCCGGCGCAACACGACGGCCATTCAGCAACAGCAGGGTGCGGGTCGGACCCAAGCCGCGCAGACCGATGGTATTCGCGCCCGGGCCGCCGTTGGTGACGAAGCCGGTGTAAAGGTTATTGATCTGCGAGGTGCCACCGGTAACAGCATTGCTCTGGAGAAGTTCGCTGGTCGACGCCAGACCCTGCAGGGTCGAATCGTCCTTGGTCACGACTTGAACCGGCGACGGCGAGTTGTACACGCCGCGAATACGCGAACCGGTCACCACGACGTCCTGGACGCGCGTCGCGTCTTCCTGGTCCTGATCGTTGGACGAGGTGCTTGTGCTTGTAGTGGTCGATGTCGCCTGAGCCCAAACAGGCGCAGCAGCGGCCATTACGCCGGCGATGATTGTGGTGCTGAAGAGATATTTACGCTTCGAAAGCATATGAAAATGGCCCCTGCGAGAACGAAACACGCGGATGCGGACAAACCGCCCCCTCTGATCGTGTCTTCGATTAGCCCAAAATGAGAACCACGCAAGCAATGCGACTTCATTGAGGCCAATCCGGGACGCTTATGTTACAATTGCATCACAGTTTGGAATGGTGCGTTAGAGATTGTCACGGAGCCAGCCCGCCACGCGTCCGACAACGTTGCCACGGTGAATACGCGGCGCGTCTGCAGCCGTGATCTGCCGCGCCATCAGCTTCCTGGCCGACACCGCCTCACGCGGGCCGTAGGCGGCGCGGAGGAGGACGCCGGCGGTGGCGCAGAAGGCGGGGCCGGAGGCGGCGTCGGCCAAATGTGGCGCCCGTTGGGGTTTTCCGAGGCGGACAGGACGGTCGAAGACGCGCACCGCCAGTTCGCGCACGCCATTCAGCTGGCTGGCCCCGCCGGTCAGGACCAAGCCGGCGCCGGGCTCGAGCCCCACGCCTGCGTTTTTCAGCCGGTCACGAAGCAGTTCGAGGGTTTCCTCGACGCGGGGCGCGATGACGGTCTTCAGCATGGCGCGCGGGACGATGACGGGGCCGGCCGAGGCGTCCTCGCCGCGCGGCGGGGCCTCCAGCATCTCGCGGTCTTCGTTGGCGCTGGCCATGGCCGAGCCGTGCAGGGTCTTGAGCCGTTCGGCGCCCGCCTTTGACGTCGAAAGGCCGCGCGCGATGTCGGAGGTGACATGATCGCCGCCGACGTTCAGGCTTTCAATATGCAGCAGGGAGCGGCCGCCCCAGACCGCGGCGCTGGTCGAGCCGCCGCCCATGTCGATGCAGACGGCGCCCAGATCCATCTCGTCTTCTTCCAGCGCGGCCAGGGACGAGACGACGGGTGCAGCGGCGACGCCCTGCAAGTCGAGGTGGGCCAGCTCCAGGCAGTGGCTGAGGGTCGTGAATACGTTCTCGGCCATCGAGACCACGAGCAGGTCCAGCCCCAGCGAGCCGCCCCGCATCGAACGCGGATCATGCACGCCGCGCGCACCGTCGACCGACCAGGCGATGGGCAGGACGTGGATTGGGCGACGGTTGGGCAGGCGAATCTGGGCCAGGGCCATGCCGATGGCGCGCGCCAGATCGGCGTCCCCGACCGGATTGGCGCCCAGGGACACGCGGGCCTGGACCCGGTGGCTGGCCATCTGGCCGATGGCCGTGGTGACGACGACGCCGGATACCGGGCTCTGGGCGGCGCGCTCGGCGCGTTCGACGGCGTGGCCGATGGCCTGGGCCGCCTCATCCATATTGATGATGGCCCCGCCCCTGACGCCCTTGGACTGGACATGGCTGGCGCCCGCGACGCGGATGGTGCGGTCGGCGTGACGGACGCCGTCCGGCTTCATGATGAAGCACGATACCTTGGATTGACCGATATCCAGCGCGGCGACCACGGGCGCACGTCCGGCGCGAGGATCCATGCCCCGACCGTGATCATTCGCCGCGCCGCGTTGCTTGGTCATGTCTTTACGGTCCTTAGGCGTCGCCGGCGGGTCGCACCGCGACCTCGTCCGGGGTTCTGAGATCGACCCGGGCGAAGCCCAGGTCGAGCAGGCGTTCGCGCTGGTCCAGCGCATCGAGGCGGATCAAGGCCGCCTCCTGTTCGGTGGCGGGAAGCTGGATCAGGCTGCCGTCCTTCAGACGCAGGTCCCAGCGGCGCTCGTCCACGCGCACCAGGGCGTCCACCATCCCCATCAGTCGCGGGCGCTGGGCCAGCAGAGGCAGGATTTCGCCCGCCGCCACATCGGCGCCCTTGCCCACGACCAGCGGCAAGGTCGGATAGCGACGCGCATCGGCGCCGTCGATGACCTGGCCCCGGTTGTCGATGACCTTGATCTGACCGGCTTGCTGCCAGACGGCGAGGCGATCGTGTTCCTTGACCTCGACGATCAGGGTGTCGGGCAACAGGCGAACCACGCGCGCCTCCTTGACCCAACCCACGCCCTGAACCCGCATGCGAATGGCGTCCAGATCCAGACTGGTGATCGGCTGACCGGCATACAGGCCCAGCGCGCGCTGGATCGTCGGCTCGGCCTCCGGCGAGGCGCCGGTGATGTGCACCCGCTTCAGCGTCAGGCCCATGCCGGCCGTCACATTGTCCAGGCCATGCGACACCGAGGCGCCGATCCGCTCAGCGCGAGCGCCTGTGGCCAGAACCCCGACCAGCAGCAGGGCGCCGGCGCCCAAGGCGATCACGGCGGTGCGGGGCGAAATATCGACACGGCCGATGGCGGCCATCTTGCCGGGAACGGCGGACGCGTTCTGGGCCCCGCCGCGCGACCGGCCTCCGCCCTTGGAAGCCGAACCGCGTTGTGGAGCCTGATTAGAACCCTGTCGCCGGCCGCCGCGAACTACCGCGGGCATGAGGCGTCCTCCACCATCCACCGAACCAGATCGTCATAGCTCATCCCGGTATGGGCGGCCTGCTCGGGCGCGAGCGAAGTCGGGGTCATGCCGGGCTGCGTATTGACCTCCAACAGGACCAGATCGTCCTTAACATCATCATAACGGAAGTCGGATCGCGACACGCCCCGACACCCCATGGCCACGTGCGCCGCCTCGGCCTGACGCAGCGCCTTCTCGAACACGTGCGGCGGCAGGACGGCCGGCAGGACGTGCACCGACCCGCCCGGCGCATACTTGGCCTCATAGTCATAGAACCCCTTGGTCGGGGTGATGTCCGTGACGGTCAGGGCGCGCGGCCCGGCCGGTTCGCCCAGCACGGTGACGCACAACTCCTTGCCGGCGATATAGGGCTCGACGACGACCTGCTCGCCGTAAGTCCACCCCGGCTCGCCCACTTCGGAGACCGGACGGTTGGCGCCCTCGCGCACCAGGAAGACGCCGACGGACGAGCCCTCGGCATTCGGCTTGACCACATAGGGCGGGTCGATGACGTGGCGGCTGGCGACCTCGTGACGATCGTAAAGGCCACCGCCCGGCACCTTGATGCCCGCCGCCCGCAACACGGCCTTGGACTTGTCCTTGTCCATCGCCAGGGCCGAGGCCAGCACGCCGGAATGGGTGTAGGGAATACGCAGGGTTTCCAGCACGCCCTGGACGCAGCCGTCCTCGCCCCAGGCGCCGTGCAGACAGTTCAGGACCACGTCCGGCTTGATCAGACCCGAAAGCACATTGGCCAGATCCCGCCCGGCATCCACGCGGCTGACGCGCACGCCCTGCCGCTCCAGCGCGCGCGCACACTGCTCGCCCGACGAGAGGGACACCTCCCGCTCTGCGGAAACGCCGCCCATCAGGACGGCGACATGAAGATCTTTGAAAGCGCGGGACATGACGCCTTGGATTGGGGCCTACATGTTTAACAGGCCGTCAACCATTCGCGTCCGCCGGCCATTTTTGCGCGCGATTTTTTATCCCGCCCGGCCGATCCGCTTGATTTCCCACTCCAGCAGAACGCCGGTCTTGGCCAGCACATCAGCGCGAACCGCCTCGCCCAGGCCTTCGATGTCGGCGGCTGTTGCCTCGCCGGGATTGATCATAAAGTTGGAGTGCAGTTCGCTGAACTTGGCCCCACCCCCGGTTTTGGCGTGCAGCTTGCCGCGCCAGCCGGCCTCATCCACCAGCTTCCACGACGAATGGCCCTCGGGGTTCTGGAACGTCGAGCCGCCCGTCTTCTCGCGGATCGGCTGGGTCGTCTCGCGCCGGCTGGTGATCTCGGTGATCCGGGCGGCAACGGCCTTGGGTTCGTCGGCCGTGCCGCGATAGGTCGCCTCGATCCAGATGATGTCGGCCGGCGCCTCGGAATGGCGATAGGTGTAGCCGAAGTCGGCCAGAGCGTAATCGACCCGCTCGCCTGTTCGCGTCAGCCCCCAAGCCGAGACCAGCACATCCTTGGTCTCGGAGCCGTAGCAGCCAGCGTTCATGGTCAGGGCGCCGCCAATCGTGCCCGGAATGCCGGCGTAGAATTCCAGCCCGGCGATTCCCGCCTTGGCGCTGGCCTTGGCGACCATGGAGTCCAGCGCGCCCGCGCCGGCCGTAACTGTGTCGCCGTTCGTCGTGATCTGCGCCCACGGGCGGCCCGCCAGGCGGATCACCACGCCCTCGACCCCGCCATCACGGACGATGACGTTCGATCCGACGCCCAGAACCGTCACCGGCACGACCGGGTCCAGCGCCTTGAGGAAATCCGCCAGATCCTCGGCGTCCGCCGGAATGAACAGGGCCTCGGCCGCCCCACCGACGCGGAACCAGGTATAGGGCGCCAACGGTTCGTTCAGCAGCAGCTTGCCGCGCACCTCGGGCAGACCCTTCACGCCAGAGCCTCCAGCTGAGCGGGCAGGCCATAGGCCCAACTGGTGATGTCGCCGGCGCCCAGCAGCACGACGACGTCGCCGGATTTGGCCTCATCCTTGATCAGGCGGGGCAGGACGGCGGCGTTCTCCAAGGCCTGGACGTGACGGTGGCCGTAGCGGCGCACCCCGTCGGCCAGAGCATGCTTGTCCACGCCTTCGATCGGCTGTTCGCCGGCGGGATAGACGTCGGCGACGATCACGCTGTCGGCGTCCGAGAAGCAGGTCGAGAACTCGTCCATCAGGTCGCGCAGGCGCGTGTAGCGGTGCGGCTGAACCACGGCGATGACGCGACCCTCCGTCACCTGGCGCGCGGCCTTCAGCACGGCGGCGATCTCGACAGGGTGGTGGCCGTAGTCGTCGACGATGCGAACGCCGCCCACGACGCCCGTGGTGGTGAAGCGGCGCTTGACCCCGCCGAAGCCGGCAAGGCCCGCTCGGATCGCGTCGTCCGACACATCCAGCTCGCGCGCCACGGCGATCGCGGCCAGGGCGTTCGACACATTGTGCCAGCCGGCCATCGGCAGATGGACGCCTGAGATCGTATGAGTTTCGCCATTCTGGATGACCACGTCGAAGCGGCAGCCGTCCGGCCCCATCTCGACATTGTCGGCCCGCACCATGGCCTGCGGATTGACGCCGTAGGTCACCAGCCGCCGGTTATCGATGGCCGCGACCAGCTTCTGCACTTCGGGATGATCCATACAGACAGCGGCGAACCCGTAAAAAGGGATGTTCTCGACGAAATCTACGAACGCCTTCCGCACCCCGTCGAAGTCGCCGTAGTGGTCCAGATGTTCTGGGTCGATATTGGTGACGATGGCCACCGTCGACTTAAGGCGCAGGAAGCTGCCGTCCGACTCGTCCGCCTCCACCACAATCCAGTCGCCGTCCCCGACCTTCGCGTTGGTGCCATAGGCGTTGATGATGCCGCCGTTGACCACAGTGGGATCCAGGCCCGCCGCATCCAGCAGGGCCGCCACCATAGAGGTCGTCGTCGTCTTGCCGTGCGTGCCGCCCACCGCGATCGAGAACTGCAGCCGCATCAGCTCGGCCAGCATCTCGGCCCGACGCACCAGCGGGATGCGGCGCTCGCGGGCCGCCTTCATCTCGGGATTGTCGGCCTTGACCGCCGTCGAATAGACCACCGCTGAAACGCCCTCGCCCACATGGGCGGCGTCGTGGCCGATGAAGATCTTGGCGCCAAGCTGTTCCAGTCGCTCGGTGTTGGCGCTCGCCTTGGCGTCAGAGCCCTGCACCGAATAGCCGATCCTCAGCATGATCTCGGCGATGCCGCTCATGCCGATGCCGCCGATGCCGACGAAATGAACGGGACCGAGGTCGAACGGGACGGGGCGAAGGCGTGCGATCATTTTCGCCTCATAAACGCCGCCTCGCCTCCTGCGAAGGGCGCGCCGCATACGGAGCGAACTTTTCTAGGGACGATCGGGCATGCCTGTGCGCGAACTCGCACAGAACTATTGCGCCTCCACCGAGTTGTCTTCGGGAACGCGCGTGGCTTCCGCTTGCGCCGCTGCTCCAAAGGACTCCCAAGATGGCCAAGAACGCAAAGCCGGCCGGCGCGCCGATAATCGGCAACGCCGGAAAGGTGCACCAGACCGCCTCGACGCCCGAGACCCGCCTGACCACCAATCACGGCACGCCGATCAGCGACAACCAGAACTCGCTGAAGGCCGGCCCGCGCGGCTCGACCCTGCTGGAAGACTTCATCCTTCGCGAGAAGATTCAGCATTTCGACCACGAGCGTATCCCTGAGCGGATCGTCCATGCCCGCGGCTCGGCCGCCCACGGCTTCTTCGAACTGACCGACAGTCTGTCGGAGTTCACCACCGCGAAGATTCTGACCGAAGTCGGCAAGAAGACCGAACTGTTCACCCGCTTCTCGACCGTCGCCGGCGGCGCGGGCTCGGTCGATACGCCGCGCGACGTGCGCGGCTTTGCGGTCAAATTCTACACGACCGAAGGCAACTGGGATCTGGTCGGCAACAACATCCCCGTCTTCTTCATCCAGGACGCGATCAAGTTCCCGGACCTGATCCATTCGGTGAAGATGGAGGCCGACAAGGGCTATCCCCAGGCGGCCAGCGCCCACGACACCTTCTGGGACTTCATCGGCCTGATGCCCGAGAGCATGCATATGGTCATGTGGGCCATGTCGGATCGCGGCATCCCGCGCAGCCTGCGCATGATGGAAGGCTTTGGCGTCAACACCTTCCGGCTGATCAATGCCGAAGGCGAGGCGACCCTGGTCAAGTTCCACTGGCGGCCCAAGCTGGGCACGCAATCCACCTGCTGGGACGAGGCGGTCAAGATCGCCGGCGCCGATCCCGACTATCATCGCCGTGACCTGTATGAAGCCATCGATCAGGGCGACTTCCCCGAATGGGAGTTCGGCGTGCAACTCTTCACCCAGGAACAGGCCGACGCCCTGCCCTTCGACATTCTGGACGCGACCAAGCTGGTGCCGGAAGAAGACCATCCGATCCGCGTGATCGGCCGCATGGTCCTGGACCGCAACCCGGACAACTTCTTCGCGGAAACCGAACAGGTCGCCTTCCTGCCGACGAACATCGTGCCGGGCATCGACTTTTCGGAAGACCCGCTGCTGCAGGGGCGGCTGTTCTCCTATCAGGACACCCAGCTGTCGCGACTGGGCACGGTCAACTTCCACCAGATCCCGATCAACCAGGCCAAGGGCTGCCCCTTCCATAACTTCCAGCGCGACGGCCATATGCAGATGGCCGTGCCCAAGGGCCGCGCCAACTACGAACCCAACAGCTTGTCCGAGGCAGGCGAGGACGGCGGCCCGCGTGAAGATCCCAAGGGCGGCTTCCGCACCGCGCCCATCCCGGTCGAGGGCGAAAAGGTCCGGCTGCGCGCCGAAAGCTTCGCCGATCACTACAGCCAGGCGCGGCTGTTCTTCCGCTCCCAGACCGAGATCGAGCAGGCCCACCTGGCCAGCGCCATCGTCTTCGAACTGTCCAAGGTGTCGCTTGCCCACGTTCGCGAGCGCGTTTTGGCCAATCTGCAAAACGTCGATGAGACCTTGGCTCAGCGGGTCGCCGACGGCCTGAACCTGTCCCTGCCCAAGGCGTCCGACCCCGGCGTGGTGCCCATTGATCTCGAAGCCTCGCCCGCCTTGCGCATCGTCGGCAAATATCCCGATACTTTGAAGGGCCGAAAGGTCGCCATCCTCGTCGCCGACGGTTCGGACGGCGCGGTCGTCGACGCCGTAAAGGCGTCGGTTGAAGGCGACGGCGGCTCGGTCTTCATCGTCGCGCCCAAGATCGGCGGGGCCAAGCTGAAGGGCGGCAAGGCCCTGGCCGCAGACGGGCAACTGGCCGGCAGCCCGTCGGTCCTGTTCGACGCCGTCGCCATCGTCCTGTCCGACGACGGCTGCGCCCAGTTGCTGAAGGAAGGCGCCGTAGTCGACTTCGCCAAAGACGCCTTCGGCCACCTCAAGGCCATCGGCCACACGCCTGAAGCCCAGCCCCTGCTCGATAAGGCAGGCGTCGAGCCCGACGCCGGCGTGATTGATCTGTCCGAGGACGCCGAGGCCTTCCTCGCCCCCGCCCGCACCCGCCAGTGGGACCGCGAGCCCAAGGTGCGAATGCTGGCCTGACTGCAGGAAACTTGATCAAAACGACAAAGGGCCGGGCGATGCATCGCCCGGCCCTCTTCTTTCAGCATCGCGACGCGATCAACTGTCGGCTTGCCAGCCGCCGGCCAAGGCGCGGAACAGGGCGATCTGGTAGGTGGTGACCAAGGCGTCGGACTGGGCGAGAGCCGCGTCGGCCGCCGCTTGAGTGCGTTCGGCGTCCAGCACCAGCAAGAAGCTATCGGCGCCGGCGTTGAAGCGCAGACGCGACAGGTCGGCGGCGCGGGCCGCCTGGTCCCTGGCTTCGGTCAGGGCCGCACGGCGGTCCAGTTCGTTGGCGTAGTTGCTGAGCGCCGTCTCGGTTTCCTGAAGCGCCGTCAGCACGGTCTGGTCGAAGGTCGCCAGCGCCGCATCCGAACGGGCGCCGGCGGCCTTGATCTGAGCGCGGACGGCGAAGACGTTGGGGAAGGACCAGCTGATCAGCGGACCGAAGCTGAAGCGGAAGTTCTGGTCGTCGCCCAGTTCCCCAGCGTCCAGCGCGGTGGAGCCGAAGGAGCCGCCCAGGCTGATCTGCGGAAACAGGTTGGCGGTGGCCACGTTCACGCGCGCGGCGGCTGCGGCCAGTTCAGCCTCGGCTTGGCGCACGTCGGGACGGCGGGCCAGAAGCGCCGCGCCATCGCCGACCGGGATCGGCTGGTTGAGCTGGGGCGGACGCACGCAGGCGGCGGCGGCCTGGCTGGCCTCGGCCGGGGTGCGGCCGGTCAGGGTCGCAAGACGGAACAGCGCCTCGTTACGGGCCGCGCGAAGGGTCGGCAAGGTTGAGGCCGTCTGGGCCAGGGCCGCGCGGGCGCTGGCGACGTCCAGCCCGGTGCCGGCCCCGCCGTCGAGCAGGGTCTGGGTAAGGTTGGCCGTATTGCGCTGCAGCTCCAGCGTTCGTTCGGCCACCGCGATCTGCGCATTGGCCGAGCAGGTGTCGGCATAGGCGCGGGTCGTCTCGGCCGCGACCGTCACCTGGACCGTGGCAAGCGCAGCCTCGGCGGCGCGGGCGTCGGCGCGGGCGGCGCGGATGGTGGATCCCACCCGTCCGAACAGATCGACCTCATAGGCCGCCTGAATGCCGACGTCATAGGTGTCGATCTCGGGCGCATCTTGCCCTGCGGGCAGGCCCTGGACCGTAGCGGCCGAGGCGCGGCTGCGCTGGGCCTGGGCGCTGGTCGTCGTGGTCGGGAAACGGCCGACGCGGGCCTCCGACAGCGACGCCCGGACCGCGCGCAGATTGGCGAAGGCGGCCTCGAGCTGGTTGTTCTCGGCGAAGGCCTGCTGGATCAAGGCGTCCAGCGTCGGGTCTTCATACAGCCGCCACCAGTCGTCGCGCGCCGAAGCGGTCGAGACGGTGGGGCTGGCCGAGCCGATGAAGCCTCCCGTCCCGGCGACGGGCAGGTCGGCAGGCGGCGCCTTGGGCCCGACCGCGCAGGCGGTCAGCAGGGCGCCAGAAGCCGTCAATTGGGCTGCGGCGGTCAGGAAGCTGAGGGTCTTGTTGCGGGTCATCAGATGTCCCCTCCCCGGCCGGTCGCGGGCGCAGGCGCGTTCGGATCGGTCAGGTCGCTGGTTTCGTCATAACGCACGGGCCGGTCCGAAGGACGGTCAGGCGTCGGGGTCGGTTTCTTGCCTTGCGGCAGTTTCGAGGACAGCCAGCGGCAGACCACATAGAAGACCGGCGTGAAGATCAGGCCGAAGAAGGTCACGCCCAGCATGCCCGAGAAGACGGACGTGCCCAGCGACTGACGCATCTCCGCGCCCGGCCCCGAGGCCAGCATCAGCGGCACGACGCCGAGGATGAAGGCGAACGAGGTCATCAGGATCGGACGCAGACGGGTCTTGGCGGCGGCGACCGCAGCCTCGAACCGGTTCATGCCCTGCTCTTCCTCGGCCTGTTTGGCGAACTCGACGATCAGGATGGCGTTCTTGGCCGCAAGCGCGATCAGAACGACAAGTCCGATCTGGACCAGGATGTTATTGTCCAGGCCGCGCAGGTTCACCCCGATGATGGCCGCCAGCAGACACATCGGCACGATCAGAATGACCGCCAGCGGAAGCGTGAACGCTTCGTACTGAGCCGCCAGCACCAGGAAGACGAACACCACCGCCATCAGGAAGATGACCGTCGCGCCGGAACCCGCCGCCTTCTGCTGATAGGCCAGACCCGTCCATTCGTAGGAGAAGCCCTGCGGCAGGGTCTGGGCGGCCATGGTTTCCATGACCTGCAGCGCCTCGCCGGAGGAGACCCCTGCTGCAGCGTTGCCCTGAAGCTCGGCCGCCGGGAACAGGTTGTAGCGGACGATCCGCGCCGGACCGGAGTCGTCGATCAGATTAGCCACCGATCCGATCGGCACCATGGCGCCGGAGGACGACTTGGTCTTCAGATTGGCGATGTCGGCGATGTCGTCGCGCGCCGTCGGCTCCGCCTGCGCCGTCACCCGGAAGGTTCGGCCCAGCATGTTGAAGTCGTTGACGTAGGACGAACCCAGATAGACGCCCAAGGTGTCAAACACCGAGCTGGGCTGGACGCCCAGCATCAGCGCCTTGTCGCGATCGACATCGGCGGTCACGCGCGGCGAGGCCGTGTTGTAGGTCGAGAAGACCTGGCTGACCTCGGTCGGCTTCTGGGCGGCGGCGCCCATCATGGCGAAGGTGGCGCCTTCCAGCGGACGATAGCCGGCGCCTTCGCGGTCCTGGATCATCATCGAGAAGCCGTTGCCGGTGCCCAGACCCTGGACCGCCGGGGGGGCGATGACGAAGATCTGCGCGTCCTCGATCTGTCCGGTCGCCTGGGTGATGGCGCCGGCCAGAGCCGTGGCGGCCTGCTCCTTGGTGCGATCCTCGAACGGGTTCAGACGCACGAAGATGGTCGCGGCGTTCGAGCCGAAGGAGAAGCTTGATCCGTCCAGACCCGCAAAGGCGATGGCGCCGTCGACACCGTCGGTCTTGCGGATGATGTCTGTAGCACGCGTCATCACCGCTTCCGTACGATCCAGCGACGCACCGGCGGGCAGTTGGATAACGCCGATCAGGAAGCCCTGATCCTGTTCAGGAATGAAGCCCGAAGGAGTATCGATCAACCGCCAGGCGGTGAGGCCCAGCAGACCGGCATAGATGATCAGCACCAGGCCGACCGTACGGATCAGACGTGCCGTCAAACGACCGTAGCGATCCGACAGCCAGTCGAAGCCGTCGTTGAACTTCCGCCCGGCCCAGCCGCCGTAGTAGACCACCGCACCCAGGACGCCCGGCTTGCGGGCATGTTCATGATCCTTCTTGTGCGGCTTCAGCAGTAGGGCGGCCATGGCCGGCGACAGCGTCAGCGACACGAACAGCGAGATGACCGAGGCCGATGCGATGACGACCGCGAACTGGCGATAGAAGATGCCGGGGATGCCGGGCACGAACATCGTCGGCACGAACACCGACACCAGCACCAGGCCGATGGCGATCAGGGCGCCGGAGACCTCCTGCATCGATCGATAAGCGGCCTCCTTGGGACTGAGGCCTTCGCTGATCGCGCGCTCCACGTTCTCGACCACGACGATGGCGTCATCGACCACGATGCCGACCGCAAGGACCAGGGCGAACAGGGACAGGGAGTTGATCGAATAGCCCAGCGCCAGCTGCACCGCGAAGGTGCCGACCAGAGCGACGGGGATGGCGACGATGGGAATGATGGCCGCGCGCCAGGTCTGAAGAAAGACCATGACCACGATGATGACCAGGATGACGGCCTCGACCAGGGTGTGCTGAACCGACTCCACCGAGGCGGCGACGAACTCGGTCGGATTGTAAGGCACCGAGATGGCCATGCCGGCCGGCAGTTCGCCCTTGACGGCCTCGACTTCCTTGAGGACCCGATCAGCCGTGCCCAAGGCGTTCGCCCCCGGCTGCTGAACGATCGCGACGCCGACGCCGCGTTGGCCGTCGAAGAAGCCGCGGATGCCGTAATCCTGGGCGCCCAGTTCGATCCGCGCGACGTCGCGCAGGTAGGTGACGCGACCCTCGGCGTCCGTCTTCAGCACGACGTTGGCGAACTCATTGGGATCGCTCAGACGCCCCTGAACCTGAACAGGCAATTGGAACGCAGCGGCGTTGTTCGGGAAGGGAGGTTGGCCGATGGAGCCGGCGGCGGCCTGCACGTTCTGGGCGCGGAGGGCCGAGACGATCTCAGGGCCCGTCAGACCGCGCTCGGCGGCCTTGGCCGGGTCGATCCATACGCGCATCGAATAGTTGCCGCCGCCGAAGAGCTGAACTGCGCCGACGCCCTCGATCCGCAGCAGACGATCCCGAAGCGTGGAGTTGGCGTAGTTGCCGACATAGTCGTTGTCCAACGTGCCGTCAGGCGACGTCAAACCCAGGATCATCAGGAAGCCGCTCTCGGCCTTGTTGACCACGACGCCCGTCTGGCGAACCGCTTCCGGGAGTCGAGGCTCGGCCAAGGCGACCCGGTTCTGGACCAGCACCTGAGCAGCATCCAGATCCGTTCCCGGCTGGAAGGTCACAGTGATGGCCACCGTCCCGTCCGACGTGGACGAGGAGGAGATGTAGAGCATGTTCTCGACGCCGTTCACCTCCTGCTCGATGGGGGCGGCGACGGTTTCGGCCAGGGTCTCGGCCGAGGCGCCGGGGTAGGCGGCGTTAATCGTGATCGTCGGGGGCGCGATCTCGGGATACTGCGACAGGGGCAGCAAGGGATAGGCGGCGATCCCGATGATCGTGATCACCACCGAAATCACGGCCGCGAAGATCGGCCGGTCGATGAAGAAGCGGGAGATATTCATGACTTAGCCGGCCGGCAGGCTGTTGGCGAAGGAGGCGCTGGATGCCGGAGCCGCCTGCGTCACCGGCGCCTGGGAGGCGTTGCCTGCGACGGGTTCGATCTTGCCGTTCTTTGGCGTGACCTTGGAGCCCGGCTGGGCGGCGCGTTGCAGACCCGCGATGATGACGCGGTCAGTCGGAGCCAGGCCGGAACGAACGACGCGCAGGCCCTGGACGATCGGGCCGAGCTGGACGGCCTTGTTGGTCACGGTGCCGTCGGCGTTGACCACAGCGACGGTGCGGCGGGCCTGATCGGTGCCGATGGCCGAATCCGGCACCAGCAGGGCGTCATAGGCGCCGGCGCCCGCGACCTGGGCGCTGCCGAACATGCCGGGGCGCAGGAAGCCGTCGGCGTTGGGCAGGATGGCGCGCAGACGGATCACGCCCGAAGCGGTGTCCACGGCATTGTCAGCGAAGTCGAGACGGCCGGTATGCTTGTAGGTGCTTTCGTCCTGCAGGCGCACGTTGACGACCGCACCCTGATTGGCGCCGCCCTGACGTAGATACTTCAGCAGAACCGCTTCCGAACCGTCGAAGACGAAGTGGATCGGGCCGCCGGAAATGATGGTGGTCAGGATGTCTCCAGCCGACGAGCCGCCGGCGACGAGATTGCCCGGATCGACGCGACGGTCGGATACGCGACCCGAGGTCGGCGCGGTGACGCGGGTGTATTCCAGGTTCAGACGCGCATTGCGAACAGCGGCGTTGCCAGCCGCCAGATTGGCCTGGGCCGCATCGACGGCCGCCTTGTTGGAATCATATTCGGCCTTGGACACAGCTTGCGAGGCCAACAGAGCCTCGCTGCGGGCCAGGTTGGCGCGGGCCAGCGACAGCTGCGACTGGGCCTGAGCGACCTGGGCCTGAGCCTGGGCCAGCGCGGCCTGGGCCGGGCGCGGATCCAGGGTGAACAGCAGCTGGCCCTTCTGAACCATCTGTCCGTCGCGGAAGTGAACCGCCTGAATATAGCCGCCGACGCGGGCGCGCACATCCACGCTTTCGACCGCTTCGAAGCGCCCGGTGAACTCGTCCCAGTCCCGCACCTGCTGCTTCAGCGGCACGGCCACCGTCACGGGCGGCGCGCCTTGCGCCGGCGCCTCTGCCTTTGGGGAACAACCGTAAAGCGCACCCGTCACCATGACGGATACCGCCGCAATCTTCAGCCCGCGCATCTGCGCATCTCCCTGTCGGAGGTAAATCCCTGTCGTGCGGACATAGGCCGATGGGGAGTCGGCCTTGTCAACGGTTGTGACTTAATGGTCGGAGCCGTGGCGCTTGTCAACAGGCGTTGACAAAGCCATATGTGATCTACGGTTATTGTCTGTGGAGTGTCATCACCTTGTTATGTCCCGGCCCACGCCCGAGAAACGCCGCCGCCACGCGCACGGCCATTCTCGATGCTGCGCGCGAGAGATTCGCGGCCGAGAGCTATGACGACGTGGGCATGCGCGACATCGCCCGCGACGTCGGTGTCGATGCGGCCCTGATCAGCCGCTACTTCGGCTCCAAGGACGACCTGTTCCTGGCCGCGCTGGACAGTTGCGGCGACGGCAGCGCGCTGATGCAGGGCGAAAAGGCCGACTTCGGACGGCGCGTGGCGCATGAGATCGTCTTTGAACCCAAGAAGGCCGAAAAGCTGAAGGGCATGTCGATCATGCTGCGCTCCATCGGCTCGGCAACGGCGTCGGAGATGGTTCAGAACACCTGCACTCAGCGCTTCTTCGGTCCGCTGGAGGAATGGCTGAGCGGGCCGGACGCCACCGTCCGCGCGCGGCTCTTGGCAGGCTTCATCATGGGCATGTCGGTCAGTCGTGAGCTGGGCGGCGGCAGCTTCAACATCGAACCCGCCCAATGTGAGGAAATGCGCGACCGACTGGCGCCCATTCTTCAGTCCCTGATCGACGGCTGATCCCATCGCCGAAACGAAAAAGGGCGCGGAGGCTGACCTCCGCGCCCTTTGTCTTGTCTGACGACCGGCTCAGTGCGAGGCGGTCGAGGTCACTTCGGTCCGCGCCTTGGTGCGGATGCAACCGATGGCGAAGATCGTCAGGCCGACGTAGCCCAGCATCGGCACGATGAAGGCGGGCTGAAGCTTGCCGGCCGCATCGGCGATATGCGCCGCGACCTGGGGCAGCAGGGCGCCGCCGATGATGCCGAACACCAGCAGGCCCGACGTCGCCGACGTCGGAGCGGTCGAGCGTTCCAGGGTCAGGGTGAAGATGGTCGGGAACATGATCGAGTTGAACAGGCCGATCGACAGGACGGCATAGGCTGCCGTCGGGCCGCCGATCTGGCTGACGGTCAGGCACAGGACGGCCGCCGCGACGGTGCAGAAGGCCAGGACGACGCCGGGGCGCACCTTGGTCAGGACGAGCGAGCCGATGAAGCGGCCGACCATTGCGCCGCCCCAGTACAAGGCGACCATCTTGCCCGCCGTCTCGATGGGGGCGTTTAGGATGTCGGGGCTTTCCAGGAAGTTGGTCAGCATGCCGCCGATGGCGACTTCGGAACCGACGTAGAGGAAGATGGCCAGGGCGCCGAACACGGCCCACGGCGACGACAGCGCCTTCAGCGGCGAGACCGCGTTGTGAAACTCCGGCGCCGCCGCATTGATCTTCTTGCGCGCGGTGAAGATGAAGACGGCGATCAAGGCGAAGAAGGCGCCCATGCCCAGGAAGGCCATGTCGATGCTGCGCAGCGACTGGGTGCGGGTCGCGGCGGTCACCACGGCGCCGGCGGCGAAGACGCCGCCCGTCAGCAGGACGTGCGAGCCCAGCCAGGGACCGACAGTCGTGCCCAGCGAGTTGAAGGCCTGCGACAGGTTCAGTCGGCTGGAGGCGCCCTTGGGGCTGCCCAGTTCGGCGACCAGCGGGTTGGCCGCGACCTGCAGCAGGGTCACGCCCGAGGCGATGACGAACAGGGCGATCAGCACGCCAGGATACCAGTCGGCGGCGGTGGCGGCCGGCACGATCAAACAGCCTGCGACCATGACGATCAAGGCGCCGATGATCGAGCGGCTGTAACCCAGCTTGCTGAGCACTGAGGCCGCCGGCAGAGACATCAGCCCGTAGGCGATGAACCAGGCGAAGGTGGTCAGGAAGGCCTCGGCGTTGTTCAGGTCGAACACCCGCTTCACCGCCGCGATCAGCGGATCGATCAGCGAGGTGGCGAAGCCCCAGGCGAAGAACAGCGTGGTGACATAGGCGAAGGCCAGGCCTGCACCCTGGCGTTTTCCGGCGTCCGGAACGGTCATGAATGATCCCCCAGTAAAATCGAACGGCCGCGCTGTGGTCGCGCGGTTCTCATCCTGCTTGGTTCGGACATCGCGAAAGGCGCGTCCAGCCGAAAAGCGCCCTCTGTAACGAAACTTTTCCCTCGCCCCGTGGTGCAGGCAAAGAAAAGGGCCGCCTCGCGAACGCGGCGGCCCAAGTTTGCTCAGAAGAGAGGGGAAATCAGAACTTGTAGTTCAGCCCGACCGCGAAGGTGCGGCCGTAGTGCTGATAGTCGATGGTCCGGCGCTCATCGCCGTTCTCGAAGGTCTTGAACGGCTCGTCGGTCAGGTTGTTGACCTGAGCCAGAACCGACAGGCCTTCCAGCGGACCGGACTGGAACTCATAGCCGACCTGGGCGTCGACAACCGTTTCAGCGGCCACCGAACGCAGGGTGCGGCCGTTGCCGAAGCCGGCGACCTCGCCCAGGTAATCCGAGCGATAGCGGGCCGAAATCCGCGACTGGAAGCCATAGCGCTCGTAGTAGAGCGAGCCGTTGATCACGTTTTCCGACAGACCCGGCAGAGCGGTCGGGGCCTGGGTCGGATCGGGCTGGACTTCGCTGTCCGTGGTCGAAGCGCTGAACTGGGCGCCGAAACCTTCCAGGGCCGGATGGAAGATGTCGAACGGCGCCGAGATCGAAAGCTCGAGACCCTTGATCCAGCCGCCTTCGCCGTTGTCAGGCGCGCCGACCAGGCCTTGGCGCAACGCCGGCTCGGGGTTTGTCGGCGAAATTACGCCGATCGGATAGCCGGTGAAGTCGAAAATCTGATTGCGATTAAAGACGTAGCTTTCCAGGTTCTTGTAGAAAGCCGCCAACGAGATGTAGCCCTTGCGGTTGGCGAAATACTTCTCGAACGACACGTCGATCACGTCGGCGATATACGGCCGCAGTTCCGGGTTGCCGCCGCCGCCGCCCCAGGGGGAACGGTTGATGTCGGTCGATTGGGCCAAGCTGGGGTTATAGCTGTAGTTTCGCGAGGCGCGCATATCGTCCATGCGCGGACGGGCCAGGGTGCGCGAAACCGCCAGACGCGCGAACATGTCCTCGCCGGTTTCCAGGATGAAGTTCGCGCTAGGCAAAATCTCCAGATACTCGTCGCCGCCCGTCACCGCGATGGTCTCGGAGACGCCCGGTCCGACCTGCCGCGCCGAGAAGCCGCTGGAGCTTTGGTCGGTATAGACGAACTGCATGCCGACGTTGCCGGTCAGGGCTCGGCCGAACAGGTTGTGATCGATGTTGGCGCGGACGTAGGCGGTCGAGACCTTTTCCGTCACTTCCCAGTTGCCTGCGGTGACGTCGGCGTTCGGGTTGCGGACGCGGTTCAACGCGCCGCTGTTGACCAGGCCGAGAGCGTCGTAGCTCAGCACGGCGCTGATGCCGAGATAGCCGAGGTCGGTCGGGTCCAGCAGGAAGGCCGAAGGCACGGTCAAATCGCCGCCGCCGGGGACGCCGAGATAGAACTGATCGTTGACGAAGCTCTTCTGACGCTCGGTATAGTTGGCGCCGAAGTCGATCGACTTGAACGGGCTCTGGTGCAGTTGGCGCGTCACGGAGAAGCGAGCCGCTTTGATCTCGTCCTCGATGGAGGGCGTGTTCATATAGCCGGCCTGACCGCCCGGAATGACGTCGCCGCCCCAGCCTTGCGGGCTGGTGATACGGATCAGGTTTGGATCGGCGTAGTTCAGACGGCTGGTGAAGCGGGTCACGCCGTCGTCGGTCAGTTCAAAGCCCAGAGTGTCCAACGCGCCGTTGACGTTGCGGCCGGTGCCGGCGTTGGTTTCCAGGATGATGTCGTTACGCTCGACCTTCGAATAGCTGAGGTCCAGGTTCGCCGACCAGTCGTCGCTGAGCGTGAACTCGGTGTTCCAGCCCAAGGCGGTGATGTTGCTGTCGCGCTTGTTCAGGTCGTTGCGAACCACGCCCTTGATGTTGTCCCAGGTGCCGGCGACGATGAGGCCGTCTTCGACAGTGTAGCCGGGACGCAGCGACGGCGCCGGACGGCAGACCGCCGACGGGACGTTCACGGTGCAATCACCAGAGGAACCACCCCAAGCCAGCGGGAACTCGATGCCGCGCAGAACCTGGGTGTTCTTGAATTCGGAATAGAAGGCGTCGATCGTGGAGTGGATGCGATCGTTCGGGCGCCATTCCAGCACGCCCATATAGCCGTCGCGCTCCAGCTCCGACGACATCACATAGGGCTTCACGCCGCCGGTCAGCAGATTGCCGTCCGTGTAGTTGGGATAGCCCCAGGCGTTGAAACGCTCGGACTGATAGGGCGAGCTCATGTGGGCGTAGCCCAGGGCCACGCCCAGCGTGCCGTCCAGGAACTGGTCGATGTAGGAGATGGTGTAACGGTCGCCGTTGTCGGTCGTGCCCGAGTTCAGGGCGCCCAGCTCGTTCCACTCGTGGCGATAGTTCATGGCGATGGCCTGACGGCCGTAGGCCAGCGGGCGAACGGTGCGCAGGTCGACGGTGCCGCCCAGTCCTTGACCGATCAGGGCCGCGTCCGGGGTCTTGTAGACGACGACGCTGTTCAGCAGTTCGGCGGGGAACTGGTCGAACTCGACGCCGCGGTTGTCGCCGGTCGTGACCAGTTCGCGCCCGTTCAGCAGGGCGGTGGTGAAGTCAGGGCCCAGGCCCCGGATGGAGATCGCCTGGCTGCGGCCGTCGAGGCGCTGCATCGTCACGCCCGGCAGGCGCGCCAGGGATTCGGCGATCGAGACGTCCGGCAGCTTGCCGATGTCTTCAGCCGAGATGACTTCGACGATCGAGGTGTTGTTGGCCTTGGCCGAGATCGCGGCTTCGATCGAACGACGAATGCCGGTTACGACGATTTCACCGACTTCGGTGGCTTGGTCGTCGGCCTGCGCCGTCGTGGCGGGCGCGGTTTGTGCGTGGGCCGAGCCGACCGCCATCAGGGCGGCTGCGCCGAAGGCGACGCCGGATAGCAGGCGCGCGCGCCGGTTGAGACGTTGGAACATGGTCATCCTCCCTGGGGCTGACCGCGATTCTGAACGTCGCGATCTGAAGCCGTCGCAAAAATATGCAAATCTTTTGGAATGTTGCAAGCAGTTAATGCGGACGTCTGATTTCCGTCGCACTTCGCGCCCGTTCATGGCCCGCCAAGGCGCGGGGATGTGCGGTTTCGCGCTATTCTCATGGCGCATTGCAGCATTTCAGCGACGCGTTGACAGCCCCGCCCATTGCTGCAAAATCTTGCAAATCGATCTGGAAGGCTTTGCACTTTCCAGACGCAAGGGAGTGAGCGTCATGGCAAGGGGAACCCCCAGAAGGGCCAGACTGCACGCAGCAATGGCGGCGGCGGCTCTGCTTAGCGGCTTTGCAACGCCGACGACGGCGCAAACCCGCCAGGCCGCAGACGCCCTGTCGGCCCTGCGTCAACGTCTGCCTCAGGACGAGGTGATCTACTTCCTGCTGCCGGATCGCTTCGCCAATGGCGATGCATCGAACGACCACGGCGGTTACGCCGCCGACCGGCTGAAAAGCGGGTTTGATCCGGCCGATACCGATTTCTATCACGGCGGCGACTTGGCCGGCGTGACCCAACAGCTGGACTATATCCAGGGGCTGGGCGCGACGGCGGTCTGGCTGGCGCCCGTGTTCAAGAACAAGCCCGTGCAGAGCCATGGCGGCTATACCGGCGCGGCGCACCACGGCTACTGGATCACCGACTTCACTGCCGTCGATCCGCATCTCGGCGACGAGGCTGCGATGCGCGCCCTGGTCGAGGCGGCCCACGCGCGCGGCATGAAGGTCTATCTGGACATCGTCGCTAATCACACCGCCGACGTCATCCAGTATCGCGAATGCCCGGAGGGTCGCTGCGCCTATCGCAGCCGCGCCGACTATCCCTACACCCGTCGCGGCGGCGTTGACGGCGCGCCGATCAATGAGGGCTTCGACGGTCGGGACTTCTCGCGCCTGACCCGGCCCGACTACGCCTACACGCCCTATGTCCCGGCGGGCGAGGAGAACGCCAAGGTTCCGGCCTGGCTGAACGACCCGATCCACTATCATAACCGGGGCGAGAGCACCTTCACCGGCGAAAGCAGCCTGGACGGCGACTTCGCCGGGCTGGACGACCTGCTGACCGAGGACCCGGTGGTCATCCAGGGCATGATCGACATCTTCGGCGGCTGGATCGACAAATACGGGATCGACGGCTTCCGCATCGACACCGCCCGCCATGTGAACCCGGGCTTCTGGCAGGCCTTCATCCCCGCCATGATCGCCCGCGCCGAGGCCAACGGCATCCCGAACTTCCACATCTTCGGCGAGGTCTATGACCCTGATCCGGCAGTGACGGCGCGGTTCACGCGGGTCGACGGCTATCCGGCGGTGCTGGACTTTCCGTTCCAGAAGCAGGCGACCGATGTGGCGGCCGGCAAGGTCGGAACCGACGCCTTGGCCAAGCTGTTCGACGCCGACACCATCTATGACAAGGGCGCTGAGACCGCCGCCATCCTGCCGACCTTCCTGGGCAACCATGACATGGGCCGGGTCGGCTTCTTCGTGAAACAGGCCAATCCGAACGCCGACGACGCCGAGGTGCTGGCGCGCATCAAACTGGCCCATGCCCTGATGATGTTCAGCCGGGGCGTGCCGACACTGTACTACGGCGACGAGCAGGGTTTCGCAGGCGCGGGCGGTTATGGAAATTCGCGCCAAGACATGTGGCCCAGCCGCACGCCGGTCTATGCGAACGAGACGCCCGTCGGCGGTCGCCAGCCGGCCTATTCCACCGACGCGCCCCTGTATCAAGCGATCGCAGAGATGACCCGCATCCGCGCCCAAGAGCCGGCCCTGCGACGCGGTCGTCAGGTCGTGCGCGCCTATGGCGACAAGCCTGGTCTGTTCGCAATGTCTCGCATCGGCGAGGATGGATCGGAGATCCTGGCCTTGTTCAACTCCTCCACCGCGCCCGTCGCCGCTCAAGTCGAAGTGGAGCCCGGCTCGCTGCGGTGGCAAGCTCTGCGCGGCGATTGCACACCCGAATCCTCCGCGCCCGCCAGCGTCGCCGTTCGCGTGCCCCCCCTCGATTACCTCGTCTGCAAGAGCGTGCCGTGACTGCCCTGCCCCTCGATCTTTCCACGGCTGACGCCGCCCCCGCATTGGCGCACGACTGGTGGCGCGGCGCGGTGCTGTATCAGATCTATCCGCGCAGCTTCGCCGACTCCAACGACGACGGCGTCGGCGATCTGAAGGGGATCACCCAGCACCTCGACCACGTCGCCTCTCTAGGCGTGGATGGCATCTGGCTGTCGCCCTTCTTCACGTCGCCGATGAAGGACTTCGGCTATGACGTGTCGGACTATTGCGACGTCGATCCGATCTTCGGCACATTGGCCGACTTCGACGCCCTGATCGCGCGCGCCCATGCCCTGGGGCTGAAGGTCGTCATCGATCAGGTCTTCTCCCACACCTCGGACGAACATCCCTGGTTCACCGACAGCCGCGCCAGCCGAAACGGTGAGCACGCCGACTGGTACGTCTGGGCCGACGCCAAGCCGGACGGCTCGCCGCCCTCGAACTGGCAGTCGGTGTTCGGCGGCCCGGCCTGGACCTGGGACGCGCGGCGCGGCCAGTACTACATGCACAACTTCCTGGCCTCGCAGCCTCAGCTGAATGTCAGGAACCCGGCGGTTCAAGACGCCCTGATCGCAGCGGCGCGGTTCTGGCTGGATCGGGGGGTGGACGGCTTCCGTCTGGACGCGATCAACTTCGCGATCCACGATCCGTCCCTGCGCGACAATCCGCCGATCCAGGACGGCAAGAAGCGCACGCGGCCGTTCGACTTCCAGGACAAGATCTACAACCAGTCCCACCCGGACATCATCGGATTCTTGAACCGCATCCGCGCCCTGACCGACAGCTATGAAGGCCGGTTCACGGTGGCGGAGGTCGGCGGTGATCATGCCGATCGCGAGATGAAGGAATTCACCGCCGGCAACGACCGTCTGCACTCGGCCTACGGCTTCCTCTATCTGTATGCCGATACGCTGAAGAGCGAACTGATCGGCGTGGGCGATGGAATGTGGCCGGATCAGCAGGGCGAGGGCTGGCCGTCCTGGACCTTCTCCAACCACGATGCGCCGCGCGCGGTGTCGCGTTGGGCCCAGGGCCGGGACGAGAAGGCCTTCTCGGAAATGGCCCTGCTGTTGCTGATGTGCCTGCGCGGCAATGTCTTCGTCTATCAGGGCGAAGAGCTGGGGCTGCCTCAGGCCGAGGTGCCGTTCGATCGGCTGGTCGATCCCGAGGCCATCGCCAACTGGCCTGAGACCCTGGGCCGCGACGGCGCCCGCACGCCGATTCCCTGGGTGGCCTCGGCGCCCAACGCCGGCTTCTCGACGGTGGAGCCCTGGCTGCCGGTCGATCCGCGCCATCTGGCGCTGGCCGTGGATGCGCAGGAGGCGGATCCGACATCGATCCTGCACGCCGCGCGCCGCATCATCGCCCTGCGTCAGGCCCATCCGGCGCTGCGGATCGGCGGGTTGGAGATCGAGAGCGCGGGCGATCTGGTGGTCTTCCGCCGGTTCGAACGGGCCGAGGGCGGCGAGCGTCTGCTGTGCGTGTTCAACCTGGGCTTCGAAGCCGTGGACTGGTTTGCGCCTGCCGGCGCGCGCCGGATCGCGGCGGTCAACTGGACAGAGACGGACGGGTCGACGCTGAGGCCGCTGGCCGGCCTGATCTTCGCCGACGCCGGATGACGGGGTCAGCCGCCGCAGGTCTCGCGAACGATCAACTCGGTCGGAACGCGCTCGGAACGGCCTGCTGCGGCGCCGCCGTGATCCAGCAGTTTGGACACCATCAAACGGCCGGCCTTCATCGTGTCCTGGGCGATGGTGCTGAGTGCCGGGCGCGAGTAGCGGCTGAACGGCACATTGTCGAAACCGATGACCGAGACCTGCCCCGGCACCTCGACGCCGGCGTGCAACAGGGCACGCACGGCGCCGAGCGCGATCTGGTCGGACGCAGCCACGACGCCATCGAAATCCAGGCCGCGTCGGATCAGGGCGTCCACGGCGGCCTCGGCGGATTCGACCTCGAAATGCGCAGGCACGATCAGGTCGGCGTCCACGTCCAGCCCGCTCTGGCTCATGGCGTCCAGATAGCCGCGATGCCGCTGCATGGCCTCGGGCGGATCCAGATCGCCCAAGAAGACGATGCGCTTGCGCCCCAGCCGCGCCAGATGCAGCGTCGCGCGGCGCCCGCCCGAGATGTTGTCCGAGCCGATCGAGCAATAGTCCTGGTCGGGCAGTTCGGCGCCCCAGACGACGAAACGATGGTCGGCGTCGACCAGACGGTTGAAGGCCGAATGCAGGCTGGATTGACCCAGGAAGATCACGCCGTCCGCCCGGCTGGTGTTCAGCGCCGCCGACAGCTCGTCATAGTTGGCGGGCGAAATATGGCTCATCAGCAGGTCGCAGCCGCGTTCGCGCGCCGCCTCGCCCACCCCGGCCAGAAGCTCCAGGAAGAAGGGGTCGCTGAGGCGCCCTTCGCGCCCCTGCGGGCGCGGCACCACCAGGGCGATGGTGCCCTGGGCGCCGATCGGACCGGCGGGCATGTGGCGGCGGAACGGGTAGTCGTGTTCCTTGGCCAGCTTCCAGATCGTCTGTTTGGTCCGGTCGTTGACGGCGGGGCTGTCGTTCAGGGCGCGCGAGGCGGTGGCGATGGACACGCCAGCCAGGCGGGCGATGTCTTCCAGACGGGTTGTCTTGCGGCTCAAGGTCGCGGGTCCTCACAGCAGCATGGTGAAGCTGCAAAATTTTCTGCAAATATTTCAGCCACCGTTCGCGGCGGTTGGCAAGAGGCGGCGTAACGGAGTTCCCATGATGCAGCGCAGATCCTTCCTGGCCCTTGGCGGCGTATCGATCCTGGCTCTGGGGGCGACGGGCGTGCGCGCCCAGACCGCGCCGAACCATGCCCGGGCGTCCTCGCCCGGCGGCGTGCTGACCGTCGAGGCCTTCACCGACAATGACGGGCGGCCGATGTATTCGGTGCTGCGTCAGGGCCGGGTCGTCGTGGCGCCGTCCAAGCTAGGCTTCCTCTTGACCGACGCCCCGGCCATCGAGCGCGGCCTGACCCTGACCGCAGGCCAGCCGATCGCGGTCGACGACACCTGGGAGCAGCCTTGGGGCGAGCGGCAGTTCATCCGCAACCACTACAACGAATGGCGCGTCGCCTATGCCGAGACCGGCGGTCTGCAACGCCGCGTCGACGTGGTCTTCCGCCTGTACGACGACGGTCTGGGCTTCCGGTATGAGTTCCCGCAGCAGGCCGGCCTGACCACCGTCCGCATCGGTTCGGAGATCACCGAGTTCAACCTGGCCGAAAACGGCGAGGCCCTGTGGTGCCCGGCCTGGGAATGGAACCGAGAGGAATATCTCTACAGCCGCACGCCGATCGATGCGGTCGGCAGCGCCCAGACGCCGATGACGGTTCGGGGCCAGTCGGGCTTGCATGTCTCCATCCACGAGGCGGCCTGCATCGACTATGCGGGGATGAACCTGCGCCGGTCGGAGGAAACGAAGTTCCGCGCTCAGCTGACGCCGGGCTTGACCAATGCGGCGGTAGTGCGCGAGGCGCCGTTCAACACGCCCTGGCGGACCCTGCAAATCTCCGACAGCGCCGCGGGCCTGCTGGATTCCAGCCTGATCCTGAACCTGAACGAGCCCAACACGCTGGGCGATGTCAGCTGGTTCAAGCCGATGAAATACGTCGGCGTCTGGTGGGAGATGCACCTGGACCTGAAGACCTGGAACTCCGGGCCCAAACACGGCGCGACGACCGAGAATGCGATCAAACACATCGACTTCGCCGCCAAACACGGCCTGGGTGGCGTTCTGGTCGAAGGCTGGAACAAGGGCTGGGACGGCCAGTGGTTCGCCAACGGCGCGGACTTCAGCTTCACCGAGGCCTATCCCGATTTCGACATTGAGGCCGTCTGCGCCCACGCGCGGTCAAAGGGCGTGCAGCTGATCGGCCACCACGAGACCGGCGGCAACGCCTTCCACTATGAGCAGCAGCTCGAGCCGGCCATGGCGCTTTATGAGCGCCTCGGCGTCCATTTAGTAAAGACCGGCTATGTCGCTGATGCGCAAGGCGCACGCGTCGCCGGGCCGGACGGACAGATGGTCATGGCCTGGCACGAAAGCCAGGCGATGGCGCAGCACCACATGCGCGTGGTCGAGGCCGGCTATCGCCACAAGGTCGCCGTCAACGCTCACGAGCCGTTCAAGGACACCGGCCTTCGCCGCACCTATCCAAACATCATCAGCCGCGAGGGTCAGCGCGGCATGGAATATTCGGCCTGGGGCAATCCCGGCAATCCGCCCGAGCATGAGCCGAATCTGGTCTTCACCCGCCTCTTGGCCGGGCCGATGGACTATACGCCCGGCATCTTCGGCATGGAGACACGCAGCCCCGGCGGCGTGCAGACGACCTGGGCCAAGCAGCTGGCGCTCTATGTCGTGATCTACAGCCCTATCCAGATGGCGGCCGACCTGCTGGTCAACTACGAGGCCAACCCCGGCCCGTTCCAGTTCATCAAGGATGTGCCGGTCGACTGGAGCGAGAGCCGTACGCTGGACGCCGCCATGGGCGACTACGTCGTCACGGTTCGCAAACAGCGCGGCACGGATGTCTGGGTCCTGGGCGCCGTCACCGACGAGCATCCGCGCGTGCTGCAGGCCCCGCTCGACTTCCTGGACGCCGGGCGCCGCTACCGCGCCGAAATCTATCGCGACGGGCCGGACGCCGACTATCGCGGCAAGCGCGAGGACATCGTCATCGAGCAGCGCGAGGTGACGTCGTCTGACACCCTGACCCTGGCGCTGGCCCCCGGCGGCGGTCAGGCGATCCGGTTCGTGCCGGTCGGCCGGGCGCGACGCGGATGAGCCTGCTCTCGCACCGCCCGCGCCTGTCCGGCCTGGCGATCTGGAACATGTGCGTCGGCTTCTTCGGCATCCAGATCGGCTTCGGCCTGCAGAACGCCAACACCAGCCGGATCTTCCAGACGCTGGGCGCCGAGGTCGACAGCCTGGCGATCCTGTGGATCGCCGCTCCGCTGACGGGCTTGCTGGTCCAGCCGATCATCGGCCATTTCAGCGACAAGACCTGGACCCGCTTCGGCCGGCGGCGGCCCTATTTCCTGGTCGGGGCCATCGCCACCACCCTGGCCCTGATCGCCATGCCCAACAGCCCCAGCCTGTGGTTCGCCGCAGCCATGCTGTGGATCATGGACGCCTCGATCAACATCACCATGGAGCCGTTCCGCGCCTTCGTCGGCGACAACCTGCCGGAGGAGCAGCGCACCGCCGGCTATGCGATGCAAAGCTTCTTCATCGGCGCCGGCGCAGTCTTCGCCTCAGTCCTGCCGTGGCTGTTGTCCAACGTCTTCGACATCGCCTCGACCGCCGAGGCGGGCATGGTGCCCCTGTCGGTCAAGATCGCCTTCTACGTCGGCGCCGCCGGCCTGTTCTCGGCCGTGCTGTGGACCGTGCTGTCGACCAGGGAATACAGCCCCGAACAGATCGCGGCCTTCGAACGCGCCCGAGACGACGCGCCGACCGCGCCCGTCGAGGCCGAAGCGCCGGCCCGCAGCGTCCAGGGCTGGATGACGTCGGGCCTGGTCTGCGCCGTCCTCGGCGGGCTGGGTTTCGTGCTGATCGGCGCGCTCGATCTGGAGAAGGAGCTGCTGATCCTTGCGGGCTTCTTCGCCGGGTTCGGCCTGCTGCAGATCGCCGTGGGCATGATGCAACGTCGCCGCATCACCAACGCCGCGACCGAAATCCTGAACGACATCTTCCGCATGCCCGAGACGATGCGCGGCCTGGCCGTGGTTCAGTTCTTCAGCTGGTTCGCCCTGTTCGCCATGTGGATCTACACCACCGCGGCCGTGACCCGCGTCCATTACGGAGCCACCGACACCACCTCGGCAGCCTACGCCACGGGCGCAGACTGGGTGGGGGTTCTGTTCGGCGTCTACAACGGCGTGGCGGCCCTGGCGGCCTTCACCCTGCCGGTCATCGCCAAACGCATCGGGCGAAAGGCGACCCATGCGCTGATGCTGATGCTGGGCGCGGCCGGCCTGTTCGGCGTCTTCGCCATCCGCGAGCCGGGCCTCTTGTGGCTGCCGATGATCGGCGTCGGCTTCGCCTGGGCGTCGATCGTCTCCATGCCCTACGCCATCCTGTCGGCGGCGGTGCCGGACCGAAAAATGGGCGTCTATATGGGCGTCTTCAACATCTTCATCGTCGTGCCCCAGCTGCTGGCCGCGACTGTTCTGGGCCTGATCCTGAAGACCCTGTTCGATGGTCAGGCGATCTGGGCCCTGGTGCTGGGCGCCCTCTCCTTCGTCCTGGCAGCCGCCAGCGCGCTGATGGTCAAGGAGCATCGCGGATGAACCGTCGGAGTCTTCTGGCCCTCATGGCCGCCCTGCCCTTCGCCGGCGCGGCGCGCGCCGACGGCGCCCTCGCAGGCGGGCGGTTGGTGCTGCATGAGGCGGTCGCGTCGGCCCATGTGAAGGCGCGCAACGTCTCGGTCTGGCTGCCGCCCGGCTACGAGGCGTCCGATGATACCTATCCCGTCCTCTACATGCACGACGGCCAGAACCTGTTCGATCCGGCCACGGCCAACTTCGGCGAATGGGGCGTGGACGAGCACCTGACGCGGCTAATCGCGAGCGGCCAGGTGCGGGCTCCAATCGTCGTCGGGGTCTGGAACACCAACCTGCGGCTGAGGGAATATGTCCCCGCCGACCTGATCGCCGCCCTGCCCGCCGACATGCGAGACGAGGTCCAGGCCATCTACGGCGGCCCGTCCTTGTCCGACGCCTATCTGCGGTTCCTGGTCGAGGAGTTGAAGCCCTTCATCGACAGCGCCTACCGCACCCTGAGCGGACCGCAGGACACGATGATCGCCGGCTCCAGCATGGGCGGCCTGATCTCCATGTATGCGGTGATGAAACAGCCGCAGGTTTTTTCCGCCGCCGCCTGCCTGTCCACCCATTGGCCGCTGAAGGTCGAAGGGCTTGAGCCCGGCGCGGCGCTGGACGCCTGGCGCACGCGGCTAGTCGCCGCCTGGACCGGCGTGATCGAACGCGGCCTGCCAGCGCCGGGCCACCACCGCTTCTATTTCGACCGGGGCGACGAGACGCTGGATCAGTTCTACGCCATCTTCCAGACCCAGGTGGACCAGACCTTCCGCCGTCGCGGCTATGGCGCCGGCGATTTCCGCAGCCTGGTCTTCCCCGGCGCCCAGCACAATGAAGCGTCCTGGAACCAGCGGCTGGACGTGCCTTTGACCTTCCTTCTTTCCCCCGCCCCCACGCGCAACCCGTGAGGACCACAATGCGTCACTTCCGTACCTTCTGCCTCGCCGGAGCCGCCGGCCTGGCCCTCGCTTCCGCCGCAAGCGCCCAATCGGGCGTCGCCCCCGGCGCGCCCGGCGCCCCGCCCGTCTGGTCCAGCGCGGCTAAGACCGGCGCCGGCGCCTCATACGAGGCCTACGTCGATGGCCAGTATCGCGACGGCGGCCCGACCGGCGCGGTGTCCAAGGTCTGGTATTCCATCGCCGACGGCGTCCTGACCGAAACCATGTACGGCCTGATCCATGAGGCCCAGATCAAGGCGCTGCGCTTCGCCGGCGTGACCCAGGACGGTCTGGTCGTCGAAGGCGACGACACCACCAGCCGCACCGAATATCTGCACGTCGACGCCCAGGGGCGTCCGCTCTCGCCGGCCTATCGCGTCACGACCCAGGACAAGAACGGCCGCTTCCAGATCGAAAAGCAGATCTTCAGCGATCCCGACCGCAACGCCCTGGTGCTGCGCGTCACCATTACGGCGCTGAAGGGCGATGTGACGCCCTATCTGATGCTGGAGCCGCACATCGCGAATACCGGCGTCGACGATCGCGGTCAGGTCACACGTGACGGCTTCCACGCCTGGGAAGGCGATACTCACCTGTTCCTGAAGCCAAGCGAAGCCTTCGAAAAGGCCAGCGTCGGCTTCGTCGGCGCCTCGGACGGTCTGACGGATCTGAAGGACGGCAAGCTGGACTGGACCTACGCCTCGACCGGCGATCAGGCCGGCAACACCATGATGACCGGCGCCCTGCCGCGTCTGCGCCAAAGCAGCCGGATCACGCGCGACTTCGTCATCGGCTTCGGCGCCAGCGAAGCTGAGGCGCGCGCAGCTGCGGACGGTTCTTTCGCGACTGGTCTGGACGAGGTGCTGGCCCGCTTCAACGGCGAGGGCGAGCGCGTCGGCTGGGAAGACTATGTCGGCTCCCTGACCGAACTGCCGCGCATCGCCGAACAGGCGACCGACGGGGGCAAGCTGGCCTACGCCTCGGCTCTAATGCTGAAGGTGCAGGAGGATCGCACCCACGCCGGCGCCCTGATCGCGTCACTCTCGAACCCGTGGGGCGATACGGTGGACGCGTCGAAATCCTCGACCGGCTACAAGGCCGTCTGGCCGCGCGACTTCTATCAGGTGGCGATGGCTCTGGCGGCTCTGGGCGACAAGGACACGCCGCTGGCGGCCTTCAACTATCTGCCCCAGGTTCAGGTCGGTCCGAACACGCCCGGCAACACCGGCGTCGGCGGCTGGTTCCTGCAGAAGACGCACGTGGACGGCGAACTGGAGTGGGTCGCGGTCCAGTTGGATCAGACCGCTATGCCGATCATGCTGGGCTATCGCCTGTGGAAGATGGGCTGGCTGTCGGACGCCCAGATGACCGAACACTATCGGTCCATGCTGAAACCGGCGGCCGACTTCCTGGTCGACGGCGGCAAAATTGGGCTGATGTGGAACGACGCGGAGATCAAGCCGCCCTTCACCCAGCAGGAACGCTGGGAAGAGCAGCAGGGCTATTCGCCTTCCAGCACCGCCGCCGTGGTCGCGGGCCTGACGGTCGCCGCCGAAATGGCGCGCGCCTCAGGCGACGCCGCCGGCGCGACGCGCTATCAGATCGCGGCCGACAGCTATGCGTCCAAAATCGAAGAGCGGATGTTCACCACCAACGGCGACTTCGGCGACGGTCGCTACTTCATCCGCATCACCCAGAACGAGAACCCGAACGACAAGGCCCCCATCGGCGCCGCCAATGGCCAGATCGCGCCGGCCGAAGACCGGGTCGTTGACGGCGGCTTCCTGGAACTGGTGCGCTATGGCGTGCGCAAGGCCGACGATCCGCACATCCTGGCCACCCTGCCAGTCTATGACGATCAGTCGCTGGAGCCGCTTTATCGCGTTCGCTACGACTTCGGTCCCGAGGGCGACAAGACGCCGGGCTGGCGCCGTTATGGCGTCGATGGCTATGGCGAGGATCACGTCACGGGCGCCAACTATGGCGTCGGCGGCGAGATGAGCCCCGGTCAGCGCGGCCGGGTCTGGCCCTTCTTCACCGGCGAGCGCGGTCACTATGAGCTGGCTCGCGTCAGCGTGAACGGCGCCCCCTCGGCCGCCGACATCGCCGCCATCCGCCAGACCTATGTGCGCGGCATGGAGCGGTTCGCCAACGGCGGGCTGATGCTGGCCGAACAAGTGTGGGACGGCGTCGGCAACCCGACGGCCAAGGACTACGCTGTGGGTCAGAATACGGACTCGGCGACGCCCCTGGCCTGGACCCACGCGGAATATCTGAAGCTGCTGCGGTCGCTGGCCGACGGCAAGGTCTGGGACAGCTACGATCCGGTCCACGACCGCTACGCCCGCTGATACGAAAACGGCCCCGGAGATCGCTCTCCGGGGCCGTACTCATCTCGGGCTGACGCGGGTCAGAAGGTGAGTTTCACCGCCCCGACGATGCGGTCTTCCGCGCCGGGCACGCCGTCCACATCGGTGTCATGATAGCGGACATCAAGGCCTACCTTGTCGGTCAGGGCATAGCCAACGCCGACGTTCCAGGTGGTGTAGTCGTCGCTGACGTCGAGCCATTGCTTGCCGAGCGCGCCCGACACCGTCCACTTGGGCGCCGGCGAGAAGGCGGCGTTGACCTCGGCATAAGTCGCCTCGTCGTCGATGCCGAAGAAGTCGGGCGAGTAATAGACGGCCGCGCCAAAGGTGGCGGGACCGACCGCGCGCGAGGCCGCAGCCTTGAACTCGGCATAGTTGTAGTCCGCGCCGTTCGGCTCTCCGACATACAGATAGCCGATCGCGCCGAAGTCGAGCGCGAAGCCCCCCGCCTCGGTGCGATAGCCGCCGTAGAGATCGACCTCCGCATCGGTGTCGTCGCCAAAGTCGACGTTGGAGGCCCAGGCGCCTGCATAGAAGCTGCCCGAGGTCAGGTCGACGCCGCCCTGAATGGCGGGATCTTCACCGGTCTGGCTGAAACCGCGGAACACATAGTCGCTGACGACGCCCACGTTCCAGGCGACATCGACGGTGCTCTGGGCCGAGGCCGGCGCGGCGAGGCCGATCAGTCCTGCGGCGAGGGTCGCGACGGCGGCCGCGCGGATGATGGTCTTCTTCATAGTCTATCCCCTTGTTGTCGTTATTCGAGGCCGGGCGCGGGTTTGGGAGCCGAGCCCGATCTCAGCTCAGTGTTCCAGCGCCTCGCCATGCAGCGAGGTGTCCAGACCGGCGGCTTCTTCAGCCTCGCTCACGCGCAGTCCCGTGGTGAACTTGCAGATGAACAGGATGATCAGGGTGCCGACGGCGCTGTAGACGATGGTCCACAACAGGCCCAGCGCCTGGGCGCCGACGTTGGCGCCTTCCGACAGGCTGTTGATCGCGGTCGTGGCGAACACGCCGGTCAGCAGGGCGCCGATCAGGCCGCCCGCGCCGTGGATGCCGAAGGCGTCCAGGCTGTCGTCGTAGCGCAGCAGCTTCTTGATCCACACCGACGAGGCGTAGCAGGCCGGGCCGGCGATCAGGCCGATGATGACCGCGCCCTTGGGATCGACGAAGCCGGCCGCCGGGGTGATGGCGACCAGACCGGCGACGACACCCGACAGCATGCCGATCAGCGAGACCTTCTTCTTCTCAATATATTCGACGATCTTCCAGGTCAGGGCGGCGGCGGCGGCGGCCAGGATGGTGTTCAGCAGCGCCACGCCCATCAGGTCGTTGGCGGCGCCCGCCGAGCCGGCGTTGAAGCCGATCCAGCCGACCAGCAGCAGCGAGGCGCCGATCATGGTCAGGACGGGGTTGTGGGCGGTGATAACCTCTGTGCCGTAACCCTTACGGCGACCCAGGAAGAAGGCGCAGACCAGGCCCGCGACGCCCGAGTTGACGTGAACGACGGCGCCGCCCGCGAAGTCCAGCACGCCCGCCGAACCCAGGAAGCCGCCGCCCCAGACCCAGTGGCAGATCGGCGCATAGACCAGCAGCGACCACAGGGCGGTGAACAGCAAGAGCGCCGAGTATTTGAACCGCTCGGCGAAGGCGCCGGTGATCAGCGCCGGGGTGATGATGGCGAAGGTCATCTGGAAGGAGATGAACAGGAACTCGGGAATGCCGGGCAGCAGGGCGTTGGCCGTCTTCAGCGACACGCCGTTCAGGAACAGCATATCCAGACTGCCGATGAAAGGCTGAAGGCCGGCGCTCGCGTTCTTGCCGAAGGCCAGGCTGTAGCCGGCGATGAACCAAACCAGCGACACCACGGCGAAGACGCCGACGGACTGGGTGATGGTGGCGATGACGTTCTTCTTGCGCACCATGCCGCCATAGAACAGCGCTAGACCGGGGAGGGTCATCAGCAGAACCAGGGCGGTCGAGGTGCCGAGCCATGAGGCGCCGGCGCTGTCCAACTCAAGCGCAGCCTGGTGGCCGAGCAAGGCGGGCGCGGCGTCCTGTGCATTGGCCACGCCGGCGACCATGAGACAGAGTGTGGGAAGAAGGAGCGCAGCCGCTCCCGTAAGTCGTTTCGTGGTCTGCGACATGAGCTAGTACCCCCTATGCAATCTCGCAGTTGCGAAGATTTTACCGCATTTGCGATAGGCGCAAGGGGCTGGACCGTGAACGGCGCAACTTTCTTGCAACGGTCACGAACAAAAAGATGAGGGCCGCACGATCCTTCGATCGTGCGGCCCGTTACCGGATTCTCCATGCCGTCAAAGCCAAGCTCAGCGGCAGGATTTTCAGCTTCAGTTCAAGCCGTCAGGCCCAATGCATCTGCACCCGATGCGCCGCAGCCCAGTGGATGGCGCGGATGGCGTCGATGACGGCCTCGGTCGCCGCTCGCGTCCCCAGCGCCCCGCCCAGATCGGCCGTCACGGCGCCGGCCGCCAGCACGGCGGCGACGGCGGCCTCGATCGAATCGGCCTCGTCCTCCAGCTTCAGACTGTGACGCAGCAGCAGGGCGGCCGACAGGATGGTCCCGACCGGATTGGCCAGGTCCTGACCGGCGATGTCCGGCGCCGAACCGTGGATCGGTTCGAACAGGCCCGGCCCGCCCGCGCCCAGCGACGCCGACGGCAATAGGCCGATGGAGCCGCCCAGCACCGAAATCTCGTCCGACAGGATGTCGCCGAACATGTTTTCAGTCAGGATGACATCGTAGTCGCGCGGCTTGCGGATCAGGTGCATGGCCATGGAGTCCACCAGGGCGTGCTCCAGCGTGATGTCGGGGAACTCCTCGGCATGGATGCGGGTCACGACCTCGCGCCACAGGCGGCTGGTCTCCATAACGTTGGCCTTGTCGACCGAGGTCACCTTGCCGCGACGCTGTTGGGCGGTCTGGAAGGCGGCGCGGGTCACCCGCTCGATCTCCGGCACGGTGTATTCGCACAGGTCGGTGGCGCGATCGGCGGTGCGGGTCTTCTCGCCGAAATAGACGCCGCCGGTCAGTTCGCGGAAGACGATCAGATCGACGCCCTCGACGATCTCCTTCTTCAGCGGCGAGCGGTGCGCCAGCACCGGCGACACCTGCAACGGCCGCAGATTGGCGAACAGGCCCATCGCCTTGCGGATCGCCAGCAGCCCCTGTTCCGGACGCGCCTTGCCGCCATCCCATTTCGGCCCGCCGACGGCGCCCAGCAGCACGGCGTCGGACGCGACGCAGGCGGCGCGCGTGGCCTCGGGCAATGGCTCGCCCGTTTCGTCGATGGCCGCGCCGCCGATCAGATGCTCGGCGAACTCGAAATGATGACCATAGAAGTCGCCGATGACCCGCAGGACGTCGCGCGCGGCCCGTGTGACCTCCGGTCCGACGCCATCGCCGGGCAGCAGGACGATGTTGTAGGTCTTGGTGGCGGCGGTGCTCATTTTACGGTCTCTTTCGATCGCTCGTAGGCTTCGATTTCAGCCATGTTTGATTGCAGCCAGCCCAGGGTGTCCACCCCGTCCAGCAGGCATTGGCGGGCGAAGGATTCGACCCCGAACGGCACGGGTTCGGCATTGCCGCGCTGGATCTGATTGGCCTGGAGGTCGATCGTGACCGGCTGGTCCGGCTGCGACGCCAGATCGTCCCAAACCGCCTGGCTGACGACGATGGGCAGCAGGCCGTTTTTCAGCGCATTCGATGTAAAAATGTCAGCGATTTCGGTCGAAATCACCGCCCGGAACCCGTAGTCCAGCAGCGCCCAAGGGGCATGTTCGCGCGACGAACCGCAGGCGAAATTCCGGCCCGCCAGCAGGATGCGATGTTCGGCCGGATCGATGCGATTCAGAATGGCCTCGGGTTTTTCCGAGCCGTCGTCTTTGTAACGCCAGTCATAGAAGGCGGCCTTGCCCAGCCCTTCGCGCGTGGTCGTGGTCAGAAACCGCGCCGGAATGATCTGGTCGGTGTCGATATTGGCCTGACTCAGGGTCACGGTCTTGGAGGTCAGCACCTGGAAGGGTTCAGACATTTTGCGCTCCTACCATCTCGCGCGCGGCGCTCGACTGCTTGAGGGCGGCCGCCTCCTTCAGATACACGCGCGGATCGGTCAGCACGCCAGCAACCGCCGTCGCCGCCGCCGTGGCCGGGCTGGCCAGGATAGTGCGGGCGTCCTTGCCCTGACGGCCTTCGAAATTGCGGTTCGATGTGGATACGGCCAGTTGGCCCGGCGCGACGAAATCGCCGTTCATGGCGATGCACATCGAACAGCCGGGAATGCGCCATTCGGCCCCGGCGGCGATGAAGACCTGATCCAGGCCTTCCGCCTCTGCGTCGCGACGCACCGCCTCGGACCCTGGCACCACAAGCATGCGCAGGCCCGGCTTGACCTTGCGGCCGCGCAGAACGTCGGCGGCGGCGCGCAGATCGGGCAGGCGCCCGTTGGTGCAGGAGCCGATGAAGACCACATCCACCGGCTGGCTGGTCGTCGCCTCCCCGGCCGTAAAGCCCATATAGGCGATGGCCTTGCGGTCGCTGTCCGACTGAGGCTGCGGCACAGGCGAACCGATGGGCGCGCCCGCATCCGGCGTCGTGCCCCAGGTCGCCATGGGTCGGATGGCGGCGCCGTCGAGGGTGACTTCCTTGTCGAAGACCGCGCCTGCATCCGTCGCCAGTTTCAGCCATTCGGCCGTCGCCGTCTCATAGTCGACGGGCACGTGCTTGCGACCGCGCAGCCAATCGATGGTCGTCTGATCCGGGGCGATCATGCCCGCCCGCGCGCCGGCCTCGATGGACATGTTGCACAGGGTCATCCGCCCTTCCATGTCCAGCGACCGCACCGCCTCGCCCGCGTATTCGATGACATAGCCGGTGCCGCCGCCGAAACCGATGGCGGCGATGACGGCCAGGGCGACATCCTTGCCCGAGACGCCGGGCTGCAGCTTTCCGTCCACCGTCACCCGCATGGCCTTGGCCTTGCGTTGCAGCAGACACTGGGTCGCCAAAACATGGCCGACTTCCGACGTGCCGATGCCGAAGGCCAGAGCGCCGAAGGCGCCGTGGGTCGCCGTGTGGCTGTCGCCGCAGACCACGGTCATGCCCGGCTGGGTCAGGCCCAGTTCCGGCCCCATGACGTGAACCACGCCGCGATCCTCCGATCCCCATCCCGCCAGCGGCACGCCGTGGGCGGCGCAGTTCCGCTCCAGCGTATGGACCTGAGCCTCGGCCTGGGCTGTGACATAGGGCTTCAGCCCGTTCAGACCCGCCGGCAGGGTCGGGGTGGAATGGTCCAGGGTCGCATAGGTCCGGTCGGGACGACGCACCTTCAGCCCGCGCGCCTCGATCTCGCTGAAGGCCTGGGGGCTGGTGACTTCGTGGACCAGATGCAGGTCGATATACAGCACGCCCGGCGTGTCGGCCGTTTCCGACCGCACCACGTGGGCGTCCCACACCTTGTCGAACAGGGTCTTGGGATCAGGCATATTGGGCCACGATCTCGGACACGCCGTCGACGCGGTCGATGATGGCGATCAGTTCGGCGTCGTTGATCTCGCCGATCTGATCGGCGCGCGACTTGAAGCCGGCGACCACCGCCGCCAGACGCTCGCCCTCGATGGGACGGCCGATAGTCTCGGCGCGCTTGGCGATGGCGTGACGGCCAGAGTGTTTGCCCAGCACGAACCAGCTACCCTCGAAGCCCACATCCTGCGGCCGCATGATCTCATAGGTGCGGCTGTCCGCCAGCATGCCGTGCTGGTGGATTCCCGCCTCGTGGGCGAAGGCGTTGATGCCCACCACCGACTTGTTTCGAGCGATGACCGTCTCGGTGATCTCGCACAGGATCTTGGAGGCGCGCACCAGATGGCGGCTGTCGGCGCCGGTCGTGACGCCATAGCGGTCCTCGCGGACCTTCAGCGCCATGATGACCTCTTCGATCGAGCAGTTGCCGGCGCGTTCGCCGATGCCGTTGATCGCGCCCTCGATCTGACGCGCGCCGCCCTCGACGGCCGCCAGGGAGTTGGCGACCGCCATGCCCAGGTCGTCGTGGCAGTGGGCCGAGAAGATCACGTGCGGATGCCGCTTCTTGATGCGCGCGGCCAGGGCGCGATAGGTTTCGCGCACCTCTTCCGGGGTCGCATAGCCGACGGTGTCGGGCACGTTCAGGGTGCGGGCGCCAGCGTCGGCGGCGGCCTCCAGCACATCAGCCAGAAACTCCGGCTCGGTTCGGAAGGCGTCCTCGGCCGAGAATTCGACATCGTCGAACAGGCTGCGGGCGTATTCCACCGACCGCACCGCCGTCGACAGCACCTCATTGGTGGACATCTTCAGCTTGGCGGAGCGATGGATCGGGCTGGTGCCGATGAAGGTGTGACAACGACGGTGCGACTTCGGCGCCGGCGCCAGGGCGCGGAAGGTGGCGTCGATGTCCTTTTCGTTGGCGCGCGACAGGGAGCAGAAGACCGGCCCCTCGACCTCGCCCGCCACCCGGCGGATGCAGTCCTCGTCGCCGGGCGAGGCGGCGGCGAAGCCGGCCTCAATGACGTCGACGCCCAGGTCCCGCAGAACCTGGGCCATCTTCACCTTGGCCTGGGCGGACATGGAGAAGCCCGGAGCCTGTTCCCCGTCCCGCATCGTCGTGTCGAAGACGATGACGCGGTTGGGGTCGGAGGCGATCTCCTCGGTGCGGGATACGCCCGATACGCGTACGTGTTCGGGGGTAATCATTACGCGGCCTCGGATTGAATAATGTCGTTGCTGATGCGGCGCACGCCGAACAGCCGGTCGATCTGGCGACCCAGATTGTCCATGCAGCGGCCGGCGTCGCGGCCGCGCACCGTCAGGGCGATGCGGCGGAAGGCGCCCTCGTCAGCCAGGGCCATGCCGTCGATGTGGAAGCCGCGGCGCTCCACCAGGCCGATGAGACGCTGAAGCGAACCGTCCGCACGGTCGATCTGGATGTGGATCGTGTTGCTCATCTCAGGAGCCCTCCATCATTTCAGCGTTGTTCTTGCCCGGCGGAACCAGCGGCCAGACATTGTCTCGGGGGTCGATGACCACATGGGCCAGGCAGGGACCGTCGGCGGCCAGCAGGCGCTGGATGCCGTCAGACACCTGATCGCGGCGATCGATGCGGAAGGCCTCGATGCCGAAGGCTTCGGCGACCTTCACGAAGTCCGGGTTGTCGGACAGGTCGATCTCGGAATAGTTCTCGGCGAAGAACAGCTCCTGCCATTGGCGCACCAGGCCCAGCGAGGAGTTGTCGATCAGCACGATCTTCAACGGGATGCCGTAACGCTTCAGCGTCGCCAGCTCCTGGATGTTCATCATGAAGCCGCCGTCGCCCGCGATGGTGACGACCGTCGCGGACGGATCGGCCAGCTTGGCGCCGATGCCGGCGGGCAGGCCAAAGCCCATCGCGCCCAGACCGCCCGAGGTGATGTGAGCTTCCGGCCTGGCGAAGCGGCAGTGCATGGCCGCCCACATCTGATGCTGGCCCACGTCGCAGGCGGCGACGAAGTCATCGCCGGCCGCTTCCGAGATTTCCTTCAGCAGGGCGGGCGCATAGACTCCCTCGCCCGGCGCGTCATAGCGGTGAGCGCCCGCTTTGGCCGCATCGGCGCAGTCGTCGGCCCAGGCCTGGATGTCCAGCGCCGCGCCCGACCGCATCCGCGCCGTCAGCGCCTCGACCCCTTCGCGCAGCTCGCCGACGACGGCGACATTGGCGCTGCGCAGCTTGCCGACTTCCGAAGCGTCGATGTCGAAATGGACGATGCGGGCGTTCGGCGCGAACTCGGCCAGCTTGCCGGTCGCGCGGTCGTCGAACCGGGCGCCGACGACGATCAGCAGATCGCTGTCCTGTACCGCATGGTTGGCGGCGCGCGTGCCGTGCATGCCCAGCATGCCCAGCATGCCCGGCGCATCGGTCGGGATGGTGCCTAAGGCGTTCAGGGTCGAGACCTGGGGGATGCCGGTCGCGGCGACGAAGGCGCGCAGGGCCTCGGTCGCGCCGCCGATCTTCACCCCGCCGCCGATATAGACCAGCGGCTTCTTCGCCGTGCGGATCGCAGCCTCTGCGGCGGCGATGGCGTCGTGATCGACGCGCGGCGTCTCGTTGGGAATCGAAAAACCGTAATCGTCCGCGGTCGTCTCGAACTGCACATCCTTGGGCAGGTCGACCAGAACCGGGCCGGGGCGGCCAGACCTAGCAATATGGAAGGCTTCCTCGATCGCGGCGGGCACCTCGGCGGCCGAGCGGACCAGGATCGAATGTTTCACGATGGGCAGGGTGACGCCTAGGATATCGATCTCCTGGAAGGCGTCGGTGCCCATCAGGCCTTGGGCGACATTGCCGGTGATGCACACGATCGGCACCGAATCCATCATCGCATTGGCGATGCCGGTGACCAGATTGGTGGCGCCGGGGCCTGACGTCGCCATGCAGACCCCGACCTTGCCTTTCTTCCTGGCATAGGCGTCGGCCGAGAAGGCCGCGCCCTGCTCGTGGCGGACCAGGATGTGTTTCAGCTTCGAGCCAGCCAGGGCGTCATAGACCGGCATGATGGCGCCGCCCGGATAGCCGAACACCACCTCCACACCCAGCCGCTCCAGGGTGGAGACCAGCAGACGCGCACCTGACTGGGGTGAGGTCTCGGCTGAGGGTTTGAATGCGGCGGCGGTCATCAGGGTCATCCGGTCGTTCAGGCGGCGATCAGGCCGCTTCGGCCTTGGGCGTGTTTAGCCAGGCCATCCGCTCGCGCAGACGGGCGCCAACCTGTTCGATCTGGCTTTCGCGGTCCGCCTTCAGCCAGGCCTCGTATTGCGGCTTGCCGGCCTCGTTCTCGGCGATCCAGTTGCGAGCGAAAGTGCCGTCCTGGATCTCGTCCAGAATGGTCTTCATTCGGGCCTTGGTCTCTTCGGTCACGACGCGCGGGCCGCTGGCGACCGCGCCGTACTTGGCCGTCTCGGAGATGAAGTGGTGCATCTTCGAGATGCCGCCCTCGTAGAACAGGTCCACGATCAGCTTCAGCTCGTGCAGGCATTCGAAATAGGCGATCTCGGGCTGGTAACCGGCCTCGACCAGGGTGTTGAAGCCCTGGATGACCAGCTCCTTGGCGCCGCCGCACAGGACTGCCTGTTCGCCGAACAGATCGGTCTCGGTCTCTTCGCGGAAGGTGGTTTCCAGCAGGCCGCCGGTCGCGCCGCCATTGCCCTTGGCGTAACCCATGGCCCGGTCGCGGGCCTTGCCGGTGACGTCCTTCTCGACGGCGAACAGGCTGGGCACGCCGCGCCCACGCTGAAACTCGCGGCGGACCAGATCGCCCGGTCCCTTCGGCGCGACCAGGATCACGTCCATGTCGGCGCGCGGGGTTATGCGCTCGTAGATGATGGAGAAGCCGTGGGCGAACAGCAGGGCCGAGCCCTCCTTGGCGTTCGGCTCAATGATGTCGCGATAGACGTCGCCTTGGACCATGTCGGGCGTCAGGATGGCGATGATGTCGGCGCCCCTGACCGCCTCGGCCGGCTCTGCGGTTGGGACGCCGTCGGCGGTGGCGTGCTTCCAGCCCGTGCCGCCGTGACGAACGCCGGCGACCACGTCATGGCCGCTGTCCTTCAGATTTTGAGCATGGGCGCGACCCTGCGAGCCATAGCCGATGATGGCGATGCGCTGGCCGGCGATGGCGCCCGGCTTGATGTCTTCGTTGGTGTAGATGGTGATGGCCATGGGTCAGGCGTCCTGAGCAGCGTTGGTTTTGTGGCTTGCCGGGACTTGGGCCGGCGGCGGGTTGGGAATAGTGACGGCGCCCTGGGCGGCCGAGGCGACCGAGGCGCGGTATTTGGCGAAGACACCTCGCGCCGGACGGACTACGTGGGGCGTAAAGCCCGCCCGGCGCGTCGCCAGATCGACGTTGACGTCGATGCGGCGGTTGGTGACGTCGATGGTGATGCGGTCACCATCGCGAATGAGGGCGATCGGGCCACCCACGGCGGCTTCCGGAGAGACGTGTCCGGCGACGAAGCCATAGCTGGCGCCCGAGAAACGACCGTCGGTCAGCAGGGCGACATTGTCGATCTTGCGACCCTTCAGGGCGGCGGTGACCTGCAGCATCTCGCGCATTCCGGGACCGCCCTTGGGCCCTTCGTAGCGGATGATGATCACGTCGCCTTCGCCGACCGATCCGTCCTGAACGGCGTGGAAGGCGTCTTCCTCTGAATCGAAGACGCAGGCCGGACCTTCGAACGTATCGACCTTGTGACCCGTCAGCTTGATGACTGCGCCTTCCGGGGCGACGTCGCCATAGATGACGGCGAAGCTGCCGCGATCCATCACAGGGGCGTCGAAGGTGGTCACGACCACCTGACCCGGCGTCTCCTCGGCCTCGGCCGCCTCGGCGAACAGGCTGCGGCCGCTGACGGTGGGGGTGTTCACGATCTTGCCCGCCTCGGCCATCCGCTGGGTGACCAGACGGGTGCCGCCGGCGGCGAACAGGTGCGAGGCCAGGAAGCGGCCGCCCGGCTTCAGGTCACAGATAACCGGCGCCTCGACGCAGGCCTGATGGCAGTCCTCGACCCCGAACTCGACCCCGGCCTCCGCCGCGATGGCCGTCAGGTGCATGACCGCATTGGTCGATCCGCCCGAGGCCGAGACGGCGACAGCGGCGTTCTTCAGGCTGGCGCGGGTGATGTACTTGCGGGCCGTGTCGCCGGAGAAGACGCGCTCGACAATCAGTCGACCGCAGCGTTCGCCCTCGGCGGCCTTGTTCGGATCGACGGCAGGAACGTCGTTGGCGCCCATGGGCGAGATACCCATAACCGACAGGGCCATGGCCATGGTGTTGGCCGTAAATTGACCGCCGCAGGCCCCCGCGCCGGGGCAGACGGCCTGTTCGACCGCCTTCAGGCCCGCGTCGTCCATGGCGCCGGCCGAATGGGCGCCGATGGCCTCGAACACCTCTTGGACCGAGACCTCTTTCGTCCCAATCACGCCCGGCATGATGGTGCCGCCGTAATAGACCAGGCCGGGGATATCCATCCGCGCCAGGGCCATGGCCGCCGCTGGGATCGTCTTGTCGCAGCCGACGATGCAGACCACGCCGTCCAGCTGGTGGCCTTCGATGGCCAGCTCGATCGAGTCGGCGACGACCTCGCGGCTGATCAGCGAGGCCTTCATGCCCGCCGTGCCCATCGAGATGCCGTCGGTGACGACGATCGTGTTGAAATCGACCGGATAGCCGCCCGCCGCGACGATGCCGGCGCGCACGTCCTTGGCCAGTCGGTCCAGATGCATGTTGCACGGCGTGACCGTCGACCAGGTGTTGACGATGCCGATCATCGGCTTGTCGAAGTCGGCGTCCTGCATGCCGGCGGCGCGCAGATAAGAGCGGGCGGCCGCCCGGTTCGGGCCAGCCGTCACCGCCGCGCTGCGCGCATTGGGCTTTCTGGGTTGTGAGGTAGAATTTTGCGTCATCAGTCCGGTTCGTTCCGAACCGCCGCGCACTAAAAACCCCGCTTCCTTTCGGAGGCGGGGTGGTGCGAGGCGATCCTGAGTGTGTCTAAGGTCAGGTCGCGTGCATCCACGCCGCTTGCGTAAGCAGGCCGAAAAGTACGAGGGTAATGAGGAATACGGGGCTTTCCAGGCCGACAGGCGAGCGAACGGCGGCGACCGCCTTGGCGGTGCGTCCCTTCGTCATGTCGCGCGTCATCGTGGCCACGGGTGGCTCCCTGTTCTGACGCCAAGAAACCATAGCCGCTGGAGACGCACAACCCCTGTCGCAATAATTTTGCGCAACAGCTGGTAAAGAACCTCGCCCGGGGTGTTTCTTACCTCAAGCTGACGCAGACGATTTTCGAAGCGTAACCGTCCATCACATCATGTTACGTGCGCGGGGTTGAAACCCGCCCCCGACCGCTCCATTGAGACGCCAACCTATATGTAGCGCACAACACCCTACCGTTCAGAGGAGCTTCCCATGACCGTTCGCGTCGCCATCAATGGTTTCGGCCGCATCGGCCGTCTGGTCCTTCGCTCGATCATCGAGCATGGCCGCACGGACATCGAGGTGGTGGCGATCAACGATCTGGGTCCGGTCGAGACCAACGCCCACCTGTTCCGCTACGATTCGGTCCATGGCCGCTTCCCCGGCACGGTGACGTCGGGCGAGGACTGGATCGACGTCGGCACCGGCAAGATCAAGGTTACGGCCGAGCGCGACCCCGCCAATCTGCCGCACGCCGAGCTGAAGGTGGACATCGCCTTCGAATGCACAGGCATCTTCACCTCCAAGGACAAGGCCAGCGCCCACCTGAAGGCCGGCGCCAAGCGCGTCCTGGTCTCGGCCCCGGCCGACAACGCCGACAAGACCATCGTCTATAAGGTCAACCACGAGACCCTGACCGCCGACGACATCGTCGTGTCGAACGGCTCGTGCACCACCAACGCCCTTGCCCCCGTCGCCAAGGTGCTGAACGACCTGTTCGGCATCGAGCGCGGCTATATGACCACCATCCACTCCTACACCGGCGACCAGCCGACGCTGGATACGATGCACAAGGACCTGTACCGCGCCCGCGCCGCGGCCCTGTCGATGATCCCGACTTCGACCGGCGCCGCCAAGGCCTTGGGCCTGGTCCTGCCGGAGCTGAAGGGCAAGCTGGACGGCTCTTCGATCCGCGTCCCGACGCCGAACGTCTCGGTCGTGGACCTCAAGGTCGTCGCCGGTCGGGAGGTCACGGTCGAGGAAATCAACGCGGCGCTTCAGGCCGCCGCCGACGGCCCGATGAAGGGCGTCCTGTTTACGACCACCGACCCGCTGGTCTCGCACGACCTGAACCACATCGCCGCCTCCTCCACCGCCGCCCTGCCCCAGACCCAGGTCGTCGATGGCAAGCTGGCCCGCGTTCTGAGCTGGTACGACAACGAATGGGGCTTCGCGACGCGCATGAGCGACACGGCGTTGCAGATGGCGAAGTTCCTCTAGATCGCGATGAATCGGTGCGCCTCAATTTTTGGGCTTGGATCGCACTGATCGGGGCCGCCATCGCTTTGGTTGTGTTCGTTAGATCTACTACGCAATTGCTGACGCCTGCTGGCTTGTTTCGTATGTCGCTTGAGACCTACCAAACGAACCCACAGTTAGCCCCCTTCGGGCGCGATCCGGATTTTCGCCTAGCTGGTGTTAGCTTGCAGACCGCCAGCACAGCGCTTGGACAGTGTGAGTTCAGGCGCTGGCGTCACCTAGGGACGAACGTCAAAGCTTATTCTGACTCCAACCTGTTTCATCACTGGGAGTGTCGGTCTGGGTCAACTGTCGTGCGTGCGAATGAGATGTGGGAGCCGCATGTGGGCACCTCAGGCGTCGAGTTCTCTGCATGTCGGTCCGACCAATGCCGAAACTTCGAGAGTTCTTTTCAGCGCAATCAACTCCTAACTGGAGCCGACCAATGACCTTCCGCACCCTCGACGACGCCAAGGATCTCGCCGGCAAGACCGCGCTGGTCCGCGTGGACTTCAACGTCCCGATGGAGGGCGGCAAGGTCACCGACGACACCCGTTTGCGGGTCGCCCTGCCGACGATCCAGCGCCTGCGCGACGCCGGCGCCAAGGTCGCCCTGCTGGCCCACTTCGACCGTCCCAAGGGCCAGCGCGTTCCGTCGATGAGCCTGAAGCCGATCGTCCAGCCGCTGGAAGCGCTGCTCGGCGCCCCCGTCCGCTTCGCCGACGACTGCATCGGCCCTGACGCCGTGGAGGCCATTCGCGACCTGGATGCGGGCGGCGTTGTCCTGCTGGAAAACGTGCGCTTCCATGCGGCGGAAGAGGCCAATGATCCGGTCTTCGCCCAGAAGCTGGCGGATCTCGGCGATCTCTATGTCAACGACGCCTTCTCGGCCGCGCACCGCGCCCACGCCTCGACCGAAGGCGTCGCCCACCACATCCCGGCCTATGCCGGCGAGTCCATGCGCCGCGAACTCGATGCGCTCGACGCCGCGCTCGGCAATCCGCAGAAGCCGGTCGTCGGCATCGTCGGCGGCTCCAAGGTCTCGACCAAGCTGGACCTGCTGAAGAACCTGGTCGGCAAGCTGGACACGCTGGCTATCGGCGGCGGCATGGCCAACACCTTCCTCTATGCTCAAGGCATCGATATCGGCGGCTCGCTGGCCGAGAAGGATATGGCCGACACCGCGCGCGAGATCCTGGCGGAAGCACAGGCCAAGGGCTGCGACATCCTGCTGCCCGTCGATGTCGTCGTGGCGACCGAGGTCAAGCCCGGCGCCGACGCCCGCACGGTCAAGACCGGCGAGGCTCTGTCGGCTGACGACAAGATCCTGGACGCCGGTCCTGACACCGTCGCCCGCCTGAACGCCGCCGTCGATGCGTCCAAGACCCTGATCTGGAACGGCCCGCTGGGCGTGTTCGAGGTCCCGCCTTTCGACGCCGCCACGGCCGCGGCCGCCAGGCACGTCGCCGAGCGCACCAAGGCCGGCGCCCTGATCGCGGTGGCGGGCGGCGGCGACACGGTGGCGGCCGTCGGTCATGCCGGCGTTGCGGCGGACCTGACCTTCGTCTCCACCGCCGGCGGCGCCTTCCTGGAATGGATGGAGGGCAAGCCCCTGCCCGGCGTCGAGGCCCTGCGCGCCTGATGGCTCAGCGATGCAGGCGGATCACGCCTGCATCCTGTCTTCGAAATCGGCGCTGAAACGGTTGTAACACGGCGTGACTTCGCGCTGTCCCGCGTCTAATCTCTCGCCCAGCCAAAAAGACTATTCGGCTCAGGAGACTACCCATGGCGCGCATCACGCTGCGACAGCTGCTCGACCACGCGGCGGAGAACGATTACGGCCTGCCCGCCTACAACATCAACAATATGGAACAGGGTCTGGCGATCATGGAGGCGGCCCACGAGGTCAATGCCCCGGTCATCATTCAGGCCTCGCGCGGCGCCCGAAACTACGCCAACGACATCGTCCTGGCCAAGCTCATCGACGCCCTGGCCGAGCTCTATCCGCACATCCCGGTCTGCATGCACCAGGACCACGGCAATGGCCCGGCGACCTGCGCCACCGCCATCCAGTACGGCTTCACCAGCGTGATGATGGACGGCTCGCTGGAGGAGGACGCCAAGACCCCCGCCTCCTACGAATACAACGTCGACGTCACCCGTCGCGTCACCGAAATGGCCCACGCCTGCGGAGTCTCGGTCGAGGGCGAACTGGGCGTGCTGGGCTCGCTGGAAACCGGCATGGGCGAGGCCGAGGACGGCCACGGCTTCGAGGGCAAGCTGGACCACTCGCAACTGCTGACCGACCCGGATCAGGCCGTCGATTTCGTCGCCGCCACCAAGGTCGACGCCCTCGCCATCGCCATGGGCACCAGCCACGGCGCCTACAAGTTCACTCGCCAGCCGGACGGCGAGATCCTGGCCATGAACGTGATCGAGGAAATCCACCGCCGGCTGCCCAACACCCACCTGGTGATGCACGGCTCGTCTTCCGTGCCGCAGGACCTGCAGGACATCATCAACCAGTACGGCGGCGAAATGCCCCAGACCTGGGGCGTGCCGGTCGAGGAAATCCAGCGCGGCATCAAGCACGGCGTGCGCAAGGTCAACATCGATACCGACAACCGCATGGCCATCACCGGCGCCATCCGTAAGGCCCTGATGGAGAAGCCGGGCGAGTTCGACCCGCGCTATTATCTGAAGCCCGCCAAGGAGGCGATGAAGAAGCTCTGCATGGAGCGCTACCAGCAGTTCGGCTGCGAGGGCCAGGCCTCCAAGATCCGCCCGCTTTCCACCGCCCAAATGGCGAAGCGCTACGCCTCGGGCGACCTGGATCCGTCCTTCCGCGGCGCATCCGTCAAGGCCGCCTAGGACCGTCGTCTAGACCGGGTAGCGGCCGCTCAGTTCGCGCCGCACCCGGCGAACGTCCCATTCCGCCCGATCCAGAGCGTCGCGGGCCTCTCGGGCATTGCGACGCGCATCGCGGATTTCGCCTCTTACTTCTTCGATGCGGTCACGAATACGCTCCCGCTCCTCGTCCGTCAGGTCCTCGCCGCGCAACTCACGCTGCTTGGCCTCCAGCTTGTCTTCGCGGTTCTCGATCCGGGCCTCTGCGCTGCTCAGCGCGCCTTGCGCCGTCTCGTAGGCGTCCTCGACCTCATGCAGCAGACGGCCGTCACGATAGGCCGGCAGGAACGCCTGCTCCTCCTCCGGCCGACAAACGCCGTAATAGGCATTGCCCGCCCTCCCTTCCTCCCAGCCGCGCTGGAAGGTGCAATAGGTCCGCAAGCCATCCTCACGCGCCGAGCCGTAGGCGGCCGGGTTGGGTGCGATCTGAAACTTGGCGCAGGCTTTGGCGTGGTCGTCCAGTCGCGTCATCGGATAGCCCGACGCCCCGTCCGCATAGCCCTTCTCGCCCCAGGCGCCGGCGAGGCATTCGTCCTTGCTCATGGTCGTGCAACTGCTCAGCAGCGCCGCCGCGGCGAACGCGCTCCCGGCGATCATCAACCGCTTCATCGGATGTCCCCTACGCCCCCAAGCTTGACTATCACCTCACCCCCGCCCCTCGCGCAAGCGGCCGGTCGTGCTAGGGAGACGACGTGTCCGCCCAAGATCTGATCGATGACGACGAAGACCCTGCAACCGGCGCCCCCGCCGAGGTGCTGGAGGCTCGCATCGACGCGGCCGGCGTTCGCCTGGACAAGGCCCTGGCCGGCGCCTTCCCCACCCTGTCGCGCGCCCGGCTCCAGGCCCTGCTGGCCGAGGGCGCTGTCAGTCGCGATGGCGCGGTCCTGACCGGCGGTTCCGCCAAGGCCCAGCCCGGCCTCTACGCCGTCGCCCTGCCGCCCGTCGCGCCGGCCATGCCTCAGCCCCAGGCCATTCCCCTGATCGTTCTCTACGAGGACGCCGACCTGATCGTCATCGACAAGCCTGCAGGCATGGCCGCCCACCCCGCGCCCGGCACGCCCGACGGCACCCTGGTCCACGCGCTGCTGGCCCATTGCGGCGACAGCCTCTCGGGCATCGGGGGCGTCGCCCGCCCCGGAATCGTTCACCGGCTGGACAAGGACACCTCCGGCGTCATGGTCGCCGCCAAGACCGACCGCGCCCACGCCGGCCTGTCCGCCCTGTTCGCTGCGCACGACATCGAGCGCACCTACATCGCCCTGACGCGCGGCGCGCCGTCGCCCGCGACCGGCCGCATCCACACCCGCATCGGCCGCTCCACCGGCGACCGCAAGAAAATGGCGGTCCTCAAGGCCGGCGGTCGCGAAGCCATCACCGACTATGTCGTCCAGGCGACCTTCGGGCAGCCCGCGAAAGCTGGCGGCGCCCCCATGGCCGCGCGTGTCGCCTGCACCCTGCATACCGGCCGCACCCATCAGATCCGCGTCCACCTGTCGTCCAAAGGCGCGCCGATCCTCGGCGACGCGACCTACGGCTCAGGCAGCCCCGCCATACCCGTCCGCACCGCCATCGCCGAAGCGGGCCTTGAGCGTCAGGCCCTCCACGCCGCCGTCCTGGGCTTTGTCCATCCTGTCACGGGTGAGGCGCTTCGCTTTGAGACCGCGCCCCCGTCTGACATGCAGCGTCTCGAAACGCGCCTCGCCGAGCTCTGAACAGCCGCCCGTCTAGGCAGGTCTTGAATAGCAACTGACGAAGTTCTATATACGACGTCGATCGGCGCGAGTGGCGCCAAGGCCACGGTCACGCTTTCGTGTGACGATCCGCCTCTAAAAATGGCGGCAACCCATCGCTACTTTACCGGTTGAGGGGTGAGACGTCGGCGCACACACCGTGGCCGATGACGAAGAGCCCGCTCGTTCAAGACGGTCGGAGGGACCTGTATATGGCTGCCAATAGTACGCTCGCGGTGATGTCGCCTGAACAAGGCCTGTCGCGTTATCTGACGGAAATCCGCAAGTTTCCGATGCTGAGCAAAGACGAGGAGTTCATGCTCGCCAAGCGTTGGTCCGAGCACCAGGACCCCGAAGCCGCCCACCGTCTCGTCACCTCGCACCTTCGTCTCGTGGCCAAGATCGCCATGGGGTATCGCGGCTACGGCCTGCCGATCGGCGAAGTCATCTCCGAGGGCAACGTCGGCCTGATGCAGGCCGTCAAGAAATTCGACGCCGACAAGGGTTTCCGCCTGGCGACCTACGCCATGTGGTGGATTCGCGCCTCGATCCAGGAATACATCCTGCGCAGCTGGTCGCTCGTGAAGATGGGCACCACCGCGGCGCAGAAGAAGCTGTTCTTCAACCTGCGCAAGGCCAAGAGCCAGATCTCGGCCTTCGAGGAAGGCGATCTGCATCCTGAACACCTCGCCGCCATCGCCACCAAACTGGGCGTGACGGAGGAAGAGGTCACCAACATGAACCGCCGTCTCGGCGGCGATGCCTCGCTGAACGCCCCTCTGCGGGCCGACGGCGAAAGCGAGTGGCAGGACTGGCTGGCCGACGACACGGCCGTGTCCCAGGAAACCCAGCTCGCCGACGACGAGGAAAGGGGCATCCGCATGAGCCTCCTGCAAGAGGCCATGGAAGAGCTGACCGATCGTGAGAAGCACATCCTCACGGAACGTCGCCTCAAGGACGATCCGGTCACGCTGGAAGAACTCGCCGGCCAGTACGGCGTCTCGCGCGAGCGCGTACGTCAGATCGAAGTCCGCGCCTTCGAGAAGCTGCAAAAGGCCATGCGCGCCGCCGCCGAAGAGCGGAACCTGGTCGACGCCTGAGTAACTCGGTCCGCTGCGCCTTCAACGGCGCGGCGGACGATCCATCATGACGCGCGCGCCACCGGCGCCGCTTCATTGGCCGCTCTCGCAGCCGCCACCACCGTGCCGATCGGCTGGGCCAACCCCGCCTTCGTCACCTGACCGCTGGCCACATAGGCCTGCAGGGTCGCCACGGCCATCGCCAGTCGCGCGTCCGCCGTCTTGATGGCCAGACCGTTCAGCGTCTCGGCCTGCTGGCGAATGGCGCGCGTCGCCTGCGACGGATCCTGCTCGAACTGCGACATGGCCGAAACCAGGATCCGCGACGCCTGATCGCGGATTTCAGCGGCGCCGCCTCCGGCTGCACCATCGCTGCGGCGCTTGCGGGCGCCTGAATATTCACCTGAGTTAAACCGGCGACGATCCGGTCCGACATAGCCGACCGCCTCGATCCAGGGCCGGGGCTTCAACGTCACATTCTCGACCCGCTTGAACAGGTCGCCCGTCGTGAACGGCTTTCTCAAGAACTCGTGGATGCCGGCGTCGCGCGCGCCCTTGATCGCCGCGGCGGTCGCCTCGCCCGTCACCATGATGATCGGCGACATGCGGCACGACATGCTGGAGCGCCGAATGCGCCGCGCCAGCGTCTCGCCGTTCAGCCTGTCTCCGGACCGTTCTGTAAAGATCACGCCCGGCTCGACGTCGCGCAGCAGCTCCAGCGCCCGCTCCTCGTCGCCCTCGGAATAGACCTCGCGCGCACCCATGCCCTTCACGATGTCCGTCAGCAGTCGCGCCGACGACAGATTGGCGTCCACGATGACCACCCGACGAAGCGACGGCTCCATGCGGCTTATGGTTCTGGCGTTTGCGGCGAACACATCAGACTCCGAGTTTGGAGCCGTTATCCTTACCGCCGACGGGTTAAGACCTGTTGAATAGGTCTTTCTGCGTAGTCCGCCGCCTCACGCCGCCCCTTCCAAAGCCTCAGCCCTGGAACGGATCGCGCATCAGAATGGTGTCGTCGCGTTCGGGGCTGGTGGACAGCAGGGCCACCGGCGCGCCGATCAACTCCTCGATCCGGCGCACATATTTGATGGCGTTGGCGTTGATGTCCTTGAAGCTGCGGACACCGGCCGTGCTTTCGCTCCAGCCTTCCAACTCCTCGAACACCGGCTCGGCCGCGCCCTGGGCCTTCAGGCTTGAGGGCAGATAGTCCAACACCTCGCCGTCGACTTTATAGCCGACGCAGATCTTCAGCGTCTTCAACCCGTCCAGCACGTCCAGCTTGGTCAGGGCGATCCCGTCGATGCCGTTGATCGCCACGGACTGGCGCACCAACACGGCGTCGAACCAGCCGCAGCGGCGCGCGCGGCCGGTGTTCACGCCCACCTCACGCCCCACGGTCGCCAGATGCGCGCCGACCTCATCATTCAGTTCGCAGGCGAAGGGGCCTTCTCCGACGCGCGTCGTATAGGCTTTCACGATGCCCAGCACATAACCGACGCCCCGCGGACCGATGCCCGACCCCGCCGCCGCCTGGCCGGCGACTGTGTTGGAACTGGTGACATAGGGATAGGTGCCGTGATCCACGTCCAGGAAAGCGCCCTGCGCGCCCTCGAACAGCACGCGCTTGCCGTCCTTCTGCGCCTGGTCCAGCACGCGCCAGGCCGGTTTCACATAGGGCAGGATCTTCGGCGCGATCTCCAGCAACTGGGCCAGCAGCGCGTCGGGATCGATCGGCTCCAGCCCCAGACCGGCGCGCAGCGGATCGTGGTGCGAGCGCAAACGATCGATCTTGACCTTCAGATCGTCTTCATTGGCCAGATCGCAGACCCGAATGGCGCGACGCCCCACCTTGTCTTCATAGGCCGGACCGATGCCCCGCCCGGTCGTGCCGATCTTCGCGCCCGGCGCGCTGGCCGCCGCCTCGCGCGCGACGTCCAGCGCAGGGTGGATGGGCAGGATCAGGCAGGCGTTGTCTGCGATGGTCAGGATTTCAGGGCTGATCGCCACGCCTTGGGCGGCGATCTTTTCGATCTCGCCGACCAGATGCCACGGATCGACGACCACGCCATTACCGATGATCGACGGCTTGCCCTGCACGACACCCGAAGGCAGCAGCGCCAGCTTGTAGACCTTGCCGTCCACGACTAGCGTATGACCGGCGTTATGTCCGCCCTGGAACCGCACGACCATGTCGGCGCGGTTGGACAGCCAGTCCACGATCTTGCCCTTGCCCTCGTCGCCCCACTGGGCGCCGACCACCGCTACGTTCGCCAAAACCGTCTCTCCGCACTGGAATGCGGGCGCAGCCTATAGCGAGGGAATCGTCCGATGTCGTCCCGTCAGGCGGATTTATCCGACTTCGCCAACCGCCGTCTCGAACGCCCATTCCAGCCAGGGCGTCGCCGCAACCACATCGGCCGTCTCGACCGTGCAGCCGCACCATAGCCTGAGGCCCGGCGGCGCATTGCGGTGCGGCTCCATGTCGAACACGGCCGCCTCGCCTTCCAGCAGGGCCTTGAACCGCATGACAAAGGCCTTCTGCGCCTTGTCGTCCAAGGCCGCGATCCGCGCATCGGTGAACTTCAGGCAGACCGAGGTCGTCGACCGGATCTCCGGTCGATCCGGCAGGAAGGCGATCCAGTCGGTGCGCTCCACCCATTGCGCCAATGCGGCATAGTTGGCGTCTGTCCGCCGGATCAGTTCGCTCAATCCGCCGATGTCCTTCGCCCAGTCCAGGGCGTCGATCCAGTCTTCGAGGGTCAGGATCGAGAAGGTGTTGATCACCACCCCGTCCGCCAGCGCCCGATCGAACCATCCCTTGCCGTCGGTCAGCCGCAGCAGTTTCGGAATCGCCCGATCCGGTCGGAAGGTATCCAGCCGCTCGACCGCGCGCGGCGACAGCACCATCACCCCGATCCCCGCCTCGCCGCCCAGCGCTTTCTGGAAGCTGAAGGTCACGACATCCAGCTTGTCGAACGGCAGCGGCATGGCGAAGGCGGCGGAGGTCGCGTCGCAGATCGCCAGCCCACCGCGATCGTCGGCGATCCAGTCGGCGTCCGGCACCCGCACGCCCGAGGTCGTGCCGTTCCACGGGAACACCACGTCCTTGGACCAGTCGGCACGGCTCAGATCCGGCAGCTCGCCCCACGGCGCCGTCAGGGCCTCGGGCTCCAGCCCCAGATGATCCTTCACGTCGGCCAGCCAGGTCAGCCCGAAGTTCTCGAACGCCACGACCTGCACCGGCCGCGCGCCCAGCATCCCCCACAGCGCCGCCTCGACCGCGCCTGTGTCAGACCCCGGCGTATACAGCATCACATGGCTGTCAGGCACTTCCAGCACTTCGCGCGTCAGCCGCAGGCCATGCGCGAACCGCTCCACCACTTCCGGCGCGCGAATACCGCGTCCCAGCAGGTCGGACGGCAATCCGCCCAGCGCATAGCCCGGCCGCTTCGCCGTCGGCCCTGCCGAAAACCACGGCCGCGCGGGCTTCACATCAGGCTTCGTGCTCATGCTCTCTTCCTTTGGCGCAACCGCGCTTCACGCTGCTTGAGCGCGCTCACCGCCCCGGCGTATAAGGCCGCTTGGCCCGCCAATCCTCTGCGAAGGCGGTCAGTTCGGCGTCCGGCGCATCCGGCAGCGTCACCATCACCCGCGCCAGCAGATCGCCGCGCCTGCCTTGCGCGAACGCGCCGCGCCCCTTCAGCCTCAGCACCTTGCCCGAGTTCGAGCCGGCCGGCAGCGTCATCTGCACCACGCCCTCCGGCGTCGGCACCCTCACCTTGGCGCCCAGCACCGCGTCGGGCACCGACACCGGCAGATCCATCGTCAGGTCCGCCCCGTCACGCTTGTAGATCGGGTGCGGTTCGATCCTCAGTTCGATCAGGGCGTCGCCGTTCTCGGCCCCGCGCCCCGGCGATCCCTGGCCGCGCAGGCGGATCGTCTGGCCTTCCGACGCCCCCTTTGGAATGGTCACGTCCAGAGTGCGCCCGTCCGAGAACTGAATCCGCCGCGTCGCCCCGGCGATGGCGTCTTCCAGACTGATGTCCAGCGTCGCCTTCACGTCCTGACCGCGTGAGGTGAAGTCCCTCGCGCCGCGCTGACGCCCGGCCCCGCCGAACATGCCGAACAGCTCGTCCAGATCAACGCCTTCGAAGTTGGCCCGGCCGCCCGGCCCGCCGCCTTGTCCGAACGGATTGCCGCCCTGGCCGAACGGGCTGCCGCCGGCGCGACCGCCCCCGCCGAAGCCGCGATACTGTTCGTTGCCGTCGCCGTCGATCTGGCCGGCGTCGTATTTGGCGCGCTTTTCCTTGTCGCCCAGGATGTCGAAGGCCGCCGTCACCCGTTTGAACTTGTCCTCGGTGATCTTGTCGCCGGGGTTCTTGTCGGGATGCAACTCCTTGGCGAGCTTGCGATACGCCTTCTTGACCTCGTCCGCGCTCGCGCCCTTCGAAACGCCCAGTTCCTTGTAGGGGTCGCCTGCCACGTCCGTTGTCACTCCAGCTGAAAAACGTCGAGAGGCCGTCAGTTAAGCCATGCCCCGCCCCGCGCAAAGGGCTGGACCCGCCCTATTTCGTCAGACCCGCCGGATTTCCGCCTCGACTTCAGCTTCTGGGCCCCAGCCAAACCCCTCCCCCCACTGCGCCACGGCGATCCGCGCCGTCGATATCATGCCTTGCGGGAAGTCCGCCGCCAAGTCGGCCGCAGAATAGGATGCCGACAGCCCCTCGACCTCCATCGTTCGAACCACGACGTCATGATCAACGACGCGCAGCCGGAACCGCATAGGATCAACCGTTGTCGGTTCCCCGTCCCAACTGTCGCCGAACAGCCGCACGCGCGGCATCCATCGGATCGCCAGACCCTCGGCCGACGTCTCGACCATCAGACCAGACGGCGACCACGGCCGATCATGTACGCCCCTCGCCACGAACAGAGTCTCGCTGAACCCCGCACCGCCCGGCGCTGCGCCAGCCGGTCCCGCGCGACAAAGCAACGGCAGTCCTCGCTCGCCCCGCCCCATCTCCGCGCGCGCCAGCCGGTCGTCCAGAAACACCACGACGGACCCCGTCATCGCGCCCGCCCGCATCTCGACCTCAGTCCCCTGCTGCCCGCGCAACAAACCCGTCAGCCGCCACGTCCCCGGCCCGACCAGAAGCGCCGACCGATACTGCACGATCTCCCACCCCATAGCCGTCTCAACCGCCAGCGCATTGCCGCCGCCCAGCACCGCCGCCTCGACCGCGCTTTCCGGCGCCTCGCCCTCGACCCGCACCACCACGGCGTTGGCCTCGTCCCAACGGTGCCGCACGCCCGGCCCCAGCGCCTCGACCAGCACCCCGACCGTCGCCGGCGTCTCCACATCGCCCCTCGCCGTCAGAGTCTCAGCCGTCGGCCCCGCATGCAGCCGCATCGTCCGCCACGGTTCGGCCGCCACGGCGATCAAGGGCCGCGCGTCCGCCTCGCTCCCGATCAAGGGCGGCAGGTCCAACACTTTCAGGAACGGCGCCGCGACCACGACCGGAGTGTCGCCCCCGCGCCAGACGCCGTCATCCTCGACTGCCCGCCGGGCCGTCACCGGCTCCAGCACCGCCGACGGCGTCTCGTCCGACGTGACCCGCATCACACGCCAGTCGTCCGGTCGACCTTCCAGCCGCACCCCGTCCCCCGGCTCCAGCCGCAAGGCTTCCAGCGGCCCCAGCGCCAGCGTTCTCGCCTCCACGCTCTCGCCGTCCAGCGCCCGCTGCGCCGCCGCCTTCGCCAGTCCGCCGCCGCACACCAGCGGCAACTCCAGATCGACCCCGCCTGCCGTCGCAGACGCATCGTCCGACCGCACGACCACCGCCCCAGTCTGATAGTCCGCCGTCTCGTCGATAAAGCGCACACGCGCCTCGCCCGCCCTGGGCTCCAGCGTCCGCGTCGCCGTTTCCGCCGCCCCGCCATCGGGCAGAGCCAGCGCCTCGCCCGCGATCTCGACCACCGTCTCCACCCGCCCCAACACGGCGACCTTCCCGTCCCGCTCGGCCGCCACGGCGTCGAACGCCGCCAGCAGCGGCTCCAGCGCATCGCGCGTCCGCATCGGCCGGTCGATGACATAGCCGGCCGCCGCGCCCTCGACGCCCTCGATCGCCATCTCGTGCGGCGACAACCCACCTTGCGCCAGCACCGCCTCGATCAGATCTCGCCCGTCGCCCGCCAGCCGTCCGTTCAGCCAGTGCCCGGCGCGCCACGCGCCGGCGTCGGCCCAGACATCGCCCCGCGCCGGAAACGCCGGATAGGGCCGCGCGTCCCAGCACCAGGCGTCCGCCGCCTCCAGCATTCGCCCGCCATAAACCGCGGACACCGGATTGTTCTCAGCCGTCGCATAATGCCCCAGCACTGCTTCCAGCGCCGCCCGCTGCACCGCGTCGTCGCGCGCGCCTGTCGATCCCGGCGGCAGGCTGCTCTCAGTACTCTTCGCGTCCTGAAACAGGTTCGGCGCATTGCCGCCCCGGTCCACCGCCGCACAGCCGAACTCCGACAGCCGCACCGGCTTCATTCCCGGAACCCAGGCCGTCGGCACAGCACTCCGCACCCCGCCCGGCCGGTCATGGTGCGGGTTCGACCACCAGCCTTTCAGGTCCTTGGGCCGAAACACCCAGTCCTCGCCATGCGACCCGTCGACGATGGGCGTCCTCACTTGCCCCGCCCGATCCGCCTCGCTGGCGTAATACCAGTCGAACCCGTCCCCGCCCGCGACGCCCGCCGCCAGATAGGCCGGGTCCGCCGACCCGCCGAACGTCGCCGCATCGACCCCGCCGTCGCCCGCTCGCCAGTCCGTCAGCGGCGGGTACCAGTCGATCGACACATGATCGATGTTCGCATCGGCCCACAGCGGATCGAGATGAAACACCACCTCCCCGCCCGACTGGCGCCCAAAATATTCGCTCCAGTCCGCCGCATACGACAGGGCCACGCCCGGCCCTACCACCGCCCGACACTCCGCCGCCAGCGCCCGAAACTGATCGACCGCCGGAAAGCCCCCGGCCGCATCCCGCGTCCAGGTCACCCCGCGCATCTCCGACCCGATCAACAGGCCGTCCGCCCCCTCATCCGCCGCGATCCGGGCATAGTGCAGCGCCATCCGCCGCAAGCCCCAGTCGTCCGGCCCGCCGAACAGCGCCGCGATCTCCGCCGTCGCCCCGGCCCCATCCACGCCCGCCACCCGTCCGCGCCACGGATAGCCGGGGCAGTCCATGAAGACGAACGGGTACAGGGTCACCTCCAACCCCCGCGCCTTCAGCTCGCGGATCGCCTGACGCACGCTGTCGTCCGAAGGCGTCCCGCCATAGGCCGGCGCCCCATCTATCTGACTGACCTGATAGGCCTCATCGCGCGCCACGCCCGCCACGGACCAGACCAGCGGTTCGGTCGGCTTGTCGCGCCGCTCCACCCCCGGCCGCACGACGCAATGCCCGGCCCTCAGGTCGCTGCCGAACCACCCCACCACCAGGCTGACCCGCTTCAGGTTCGGCAGTTGCGCCTGGAGTTGATCCAGCGACACGACCAGGTCGGCCCGGCCCTCCCCATTGTGCAAATTCTCCGCCATCGTCCGCGTCAGCCCCTCGCGGCGCACCACCGCCTCGGTCGCCAAGGCGAACTCCCCCGCGCCGGGGATCAGACACATGCCTTCCAGCATATCCTCCAGCCGCGCCTTCTGCCCGCGCGGCCGCCGAAACACCTCGAAGCTCAGCTGCGGAACCCGATCCCCGAACGGCCCCAGCGGCAAATCCTCGAACACCACATAGGCCGTGCCTCGGTATGCCGGCGCATCCCCCTCGACCGCCTCGATCAGCGGGTCCGCCGTCTGGTCCTCGCCCCCGCGATGCACCCGCATCAACACGCCGGTCATGTCCATCAGCCGCCCGTCGGCCCAGACCCGCCCGACCCCGTCGATCTCGCCCTCGCAAAGCGCCACGGCGAAACTCAGCGAATAGACATAGTCGACCGTCTTCGGACCGCCCTTGCCCGCCCGGCCCTTGGACTTGCTTTCCAGGAACCGCGCCGCCCAGATCACCTGACCCGTCACCCGCGCCCGTCCAAAGACGCAGGCCATCGGCGCCCCTTCCGCCGTGCCCTGAACCTTCAGTGTCTACAGCCTGGGCCCCACCTGCCGCGCCGGACCCAGCGAGCCCACCACCCGATTGTCGATCGCCCGCCCGAGGGTCGAGCCGATCACCCGCCCGACCGGCCCGCCGACCGACTGCCCGACCGCGCTCAAAACGACTTGCGCCATCTACGCCTCCAAAAATCCTCCCCCGTTCACGGGGGAGGGGGACCACGAAGTGGTGGAGGGCGCGGACGCACCTCCGGCCTCTGATCTTGCTTCACCAAGATTCGTGGGACTTTCGCCCCCTCCACCACGCTGCGCCCGGTCCCCCTCCCCCGCTTCGCGGTGGAGGACAGGAAACCGGAACACGGCCGCCAGCCGTCTTCGCCACCACACGCCCATCCAGCTTTCGACCACCGCCCGTCCCCAATAGGCGTGGATCATCCTCGGCTCCGGCCCGCCGAGGTCGCTCAGGATGGCGCAATGCTTCACCGCCGCCCCCGGCGACATCCGAAACAGCAACACGTCGCCCGCCCGCATCTGATCGACCGCAACCGGCGGCATCCACCGCCCCGCCGCCTCCAGCAGCGTCTCCCCGCCGCGCCTCGAAGAAGGCGACCAGCTCAGCCATGTCGTCCAGCGACCTCAGGTTCGCCCCGATCAGATACCGCCTGCGCCCCAGCGCCCAGGGCGTGGACCGCCGCTCGAACCCCGACGCTAGCATCGTGATCTCCGTCCGACGCTCAACCCCGCCGGTCGAACCGAACGCCAGCCGCGCAGGCAGGCGCACCTCGTGAAAGGCGTCCATCAACACTCTCCTGTTGTGCAATGCCGCCCGCCCGGTCCACACCTTGGCGGCGGCGCCGACGCCGCGTCTTTGCAGGACACGGCCTTGCGCGGCGAAATTCTCAGCTACGATCCGATGACCGGCGAGGGGTTGATCAGCGGCGACGACCTGCAGCGCTACGTCTTCACCTCGGCCGCCGCCGGTCTCGAACCCGGCCGCCGCGTCGATTTCGTGGTTCAGGACGCCCAGGCGCTCAGCCTGATGGTCCTGCGTGACGGCCCTCTGGGGCCGGCCCTATACGCCCCCGAACCGGACCTGGGCCTATGGGGCTATTTCGTCCGCTGCATCACCGACCTCTATATCGAGGGCCACGGCCGGGCGCGGCGAAAGGAATACTGGTCCTTCGCCCTGTTCCACTTCCTGATCCTGATGCTCGCCTTCATGCCGATCATCGGTCTGGCCGTCCTCGACGCCGAGGCCGGCTACGATATGGAGGCCTGGGGCGTCGCCTGGATCGGCATCGTCGCCCTGGTCTATTTCGCGCTGATCGTTCCCTACGTCTGCGTCACCATCCGCCGCTTCCACGATGTCGGGCTCAGCGGCTGGCTTATCCTGATCGGCCTCGTCCCCTATGTCGGCGGCCTGTTCACCTTCATCATCAGCCTCCTGCCCTCGCAACCCGACGCGAACGTCCACGGTGCGCCGCCCAAGGGGTCGCGCGCATTACAAACGCGTCAGGATCGGCCAGCTTGACCTTTTCGGGTTGCTGGGATTGCACGGGTCGGCGATGTTGCCGCCGCGCCGGACGTGGCGCCAGTCATGGAGATCTCAGTGCGCGGTGAAATTCTCAGCTACGACGCCTCGACCGGCGTCGGTCTGATCAGCGGCGACGACGGCGCCCGTTACGACTTCACCTCGGCCGCGCTGCAATCGCCCGCCGTGCCCGCCGCCGGCGTCCGCGTCGACTTCGTCCCCGAAGGCGCCGCCGCCACCCAGATCCTGATCCTGGCCGGTGCCGCGACCACCACCGGCGTCGCCGGCGGCTACGCCAGCTCGACCTCGACCGCCGTCGCCGGCTTTGATTGGCAGAAGCTGTTTCTGTCCTTCGAGGGCCGCATCCGCCGCAGCCATTTCTGGATCGGCTGGCTGATCCTCCTAGGCGTCAACGTCGTCATCAGTTGGATCCCGATCATCAATCTGCTCGGCATCGTGCTGATCTGGCCCAACCTGGCCATTTCGGTGAAGCGCCTGCACGACATGGGCAAGACCGGCTGGCTGATCGCCATTCCCTGGGTCGGCTCGGTCGTGGCCTTCTTCGCCGGCTTCGCCATGATCATCGCCGCCCACGTCGCCAACGGCTATACGGAGGACTACTACGAGGGCAACCCGGCCGCCGTCTTCGCCCTGATGGGACCCGCCTTCGGCCTGTTCGCGATCGCTGGCCTGCTGGGCCTGGCCTTCCTGCTGTGGATCGGCATCGCCGACAGCCAGAAGGGCGAAAACCGCTTCGGCCCGAACCCGAAGGGCGAATAAGCTGAAAGTGGCGAGTGGCGGGTGGTTGGTGGCGAGACAAGCCGCATCCGCGTCGTTCCTCGCCACTCGTCACTAACCACTCGCCACTCACGCATCACATCCTCCGCGCGCCCAGGCTGACGGCCCGCGCCAGCATCTGGGCGATCTGCGCCTCGGACCGCAGCAGGGCCGGCGCCCCGCCGTCCACCGCCACATTGACCGTCACGCCCCCGCCGCCGACCGGCCCGATCTCGCCGCCCGTCGCGGGCCGAAACACCTCCGGCCCACGCTCGCCGACCAGATAGGCTCCACCGCCCAGCACCGGCCCGCCGTCCGCCCGCGCTCCGCCGAAGCTGGACATCACAGACTGGATCGGCGCGCTCAGCCCGCCGCCGTTCGCGCCGGCCGCCGCATTGACCGCGTTCAGCACCGCCCGCGCCAATTCGGCCAGCGACACTTCCCCGTCCGCCGCCGCCCGCGCCAGCGACCGCGTCAGGCTGTCGCCCGCCCGCCCGAACGCCGCTTCGATGGCGTCCGCCGCCTCCTGCGCTGGGACCAAGAAAGGCCCCTCCAGCACGCCGAAGTCCGGCACGATCATCCCCCTCCACCTTCGTCTGCGCCGCCGCGATCAGGGTCTGGATCAAGCCGTCCTCGACCTCATGCTCGACCCTCAGAAACAGCTTCGCCTCCGCCACCGTCACCGGCTGCGCCATGGCAATCTCCATTGTCAGAAATTCCGTCTCCTCCCCATTCAATGGGGAGGGGGACCACGAAGTGGTGGAGGGGCTCTTCAACGCCCGCAGAGCCCCTCCGTCACGGCGCGAAGACGCGCCGCGCCACCTCCCCGTCGCTGCGCGACAGGGAGGAGACGACCGGATCAGCTTGCGCTGAACTTCATCACCTTGATTGCGTCGAAGTTCTGCACCCCGCCGCCCACGCGCTTGGTCGTGTAGAACAGCACATAGGGCTTGGCCGAATAGGGATCGCGCAGCACCCGCACCCCCGCCCGGTCCACGATCAGATACCCCCGCTGGAAGTCACCGAACGCGATCGACAGACTGTTCGCCGCCACGTCCGGCATGGTCTCGATCTCGGTGACCGGATAGCCGAGCAGGCTCGCCGTCTCGCCCAGCCGCGTCGCCGGCTGCCAGATGTAGTTGCCGTCCGCATCCTTGAACTTGCGCACGGCCGAGACCGTCTTGCGGTTCATCACGAACCGGCCGTTCGGTCGGTACTGGGCCTTGGGCGCATAGATCAGGTCGATCAGGCGATCCGCCGGGCTGGTCGCCGCAAAGCCGCCCGCCGCGCCAGACGCGACAGAACCGATCTGGCCCCACGCCTGGCCCGCGTCCGCTGTGGTCGGATAGGACAGCAGACCCTTGGGCTTGTTCACCCCGTCGCCATTGATGAAGGCCTGGGTCTCCTGCGCCGCAAAGGCGTCCTCGACCTCGGCTGCCAGCCATTCGTCCAGATCGACCATGGCGTCGTCCAGCAGGGCCTGCGTCGCCGCCGGATTGGCGTAGAGATCCGCCGACGGAAACTCCAGCAGGGCCAGGGTCGCCGGGTCCGTCTCGGGCCGCGCGGCCGTCTCCGCCACCCAGCCGCAGGCCACGCCCGCCGTCGACACCGGCTTTCTGAACACGCCGGCCGCCACGGTCCTGACCGTCGCGATCTCGCGCATCGGACTGGCCGCCATCAGACGCCGCTCGATGGCCCGCTCGGTCTCATAGGGCATGACATAGCCGCCCGAGGTCGCGCCGCCCGACAGGCCCGCCTTGACCTCCAGCGCGCCAGACTGGCCCGTCTTCAAATAGCCGTCCCACGCCGCCTTCGCCTCGGGCGCGGACGCCGGCTCGGCCGGTTCGCCGCCAATGACCGGACGACGGCTCTGGCTCATCACCCGATCCAGCCGCGCCTGGGCCGAGGCGACCGCCTGGTCGATGCGCGCCACCTTCTCCTCCAGCAGCACATCGGCCGCCGCCTTCTTCTCGATCTCGCCCAGCCGGGCGTCGTTCGCCCCTTTGAACGCCTCGAACGCCGCCATCATCTCGCGCACGACATCGCGCGCCTCCGGCGAGCCGGAAGCCTGTTTGGTCTCTTTCATGGTGTCTCCTGCTGAAACGATCCTCCCCCGCAATGCGGGGGAGGGGGACCGCCGAAGGCGGTGGAGGGGGCGGCCGCGTCGCGACCTTCCCATTTCGCGCGCGGCCGTCATCGGCCGCCCGAAACTTGTGATTGCGGCGGCTTCAGGCGAACGTTAGGCTCGCCTCATGCCCGCGCCGATCTTCGTCGAAGCCGATCTCTACAGCCCGCTGCTTCATGCAGCCGCGCTGATCCTTTTCGCGGTCCTCTTCCCGCCCGGCACGCTTTCAGCAGGGCCTCGACGTGTGGCCCGCTGGTCATGGGCGGCGGCCATCGGCCTTCCGGTGATCGTCTACACCATTGCCGATATCGTCCTGACCGCCCTGCATCGCGGCGCCGAGGCTGAGGGCGAAAGCGGCCTGCCCTACCGCGCGGCGCAGATCGCCATATTCGTCCTGATCGTCGGCATCGTGGTTTTGATGCTGCGTCGCAACGCTGCATCCAAGTCGTCCTAGCGCCCCATGTCCCACCTGACGCCCCTCGAAAGCGCCGTCATGGACGCGATGATCTGGCAGATGGGCGACAGCGTGCCGGACCTGCGGGCCCAGGTCGCCGCCAGTTCGCCGGGCCTGCGTCGCAATACCGGCGCCGGCCTCTATTCCCAGATCGTCGTCGATGCGGACCGCGCGACCGCCAACCCGGACGCCACCGGCCTGTTCGGCACGGTCCATGCGATGGTCGCCGGCCTGCCCGACCCCGTCGGCTTCCAGATCGAGCTGCGCCAGGGCCGGCTCACGGCCCTGCATGGCCAGAGCTATGGCCAGGACACCCGCGCCATCGACTTCTCCACCACCGCCTTCGAAGAGGTCTTCACCGTCGACGAGGCCGGCCGATCGATCCTGTTCCGCCCCGCCCGGCGCGCGCCCGATCCGATTTCGCCCAGGCCCAAACCCGCAGCCCGACCGGCCGCTGCGCCCGCCGCCCAGGCCAAGCCAAAAGTTCAACCCACACCCGCGCCCCAACCGGCGTCAAAGCCCGCCGATCACGCCCTGCCGTCCGCCGCCGCAGCGCCGAGCGTGGCCGAGATCATCGCCGGCCTGTCCAACCCCACGGCCTCGCGCGGCGGCCAGCTGGCCCTGGTCTATCTGGGCGCCTATGCGCTGGCGGCCGTCTTCATCCTGTTCGCCCATCTCATGCTGCACGTCGGCTGGATCTTCGGCCTGGTGCTCGCCGGCTGGGCCTTGCGCTATCTCCACGGCAAGAAGGGCCGCGCCCAGATGGCCGCCCTCGCCGAAACCCTCGACCGCAACGGCGCTTTCCAGGCCCTCAAGCCAAACTGAACCGCGCCTCCGACGGCATCGGAACGTCACCACCATTCTCGGCTATGATGGAGCGCCCACAACGGACGCCGCTAACGTCAGTTATGGGTGGAAAGCGGACAGCCGCCAACCTGCTTCAAGACCGGTTTGTCCCTCCGGAAGCGACCCGCTCCACTGTGTCGGTTCGCCGATCTTTCTCCGACACCCCATCAGGCTTTACCGTATCCAGCGTTGTTACGACCGTTCGCCGCGTCGGGTTCCCCGAAGCATCAACATCAAACGTGACCTCAACAGTTCCAGAGACAGTCTCTTTCGAACGTTCGCTAAAGGCGGCCTCGAACGTCACCGGATTCTGCGTAATTTCGCCGACGACCACGTCACTTTCGGCGCGCTCCCTGCGGACAGCGTCGGCATCGACCGCCAACCTCACAGAGTAGACCGCGCCGCCCGGCCCCTTGGATGTAAGAGACAAAATCCCGGAACCGACAGTTTGGGGATGCCGATAGGTTGCACCCTCCCGCAGATTGACGTTGAGCAGGTTGATGGCTGCAATATCGGCGATCACAGACTCCGGATCGCACTCGATGCGAAACGCATTCCAGGTAAAAATCCAGCGTCCGCACATGTCCCGCGACATCTCCGACGCCTTAAGCCAGCGGTCGACGCGTTCATCCAGCTTATCGCCATTCAGCAGCCGGATGGCGCCGTTTGATTGCTGGAGAATCCGCGCCGGAAATTTCCAGTCCCGGGCCCTATCCTCAGCGGTTGCGTCACTCGGTAGATCGAATTCCAACTCAAGCCCGGCGTTACTGACGGCGATCACCCGCTCCAGCAGAACGTCTTGTCCGCTTGAGCTACTGGAGGAGCCATCGCTACCCTGCTTGGAAGTCACATAGGAGATGATGACCTCGTGCTCCTCACCCACTGCAGGATGGGGTTGGGGTGACAGTCCGGGTGCGGAGTTGGCTGTCAGCGAGGCTGTTAGCCCAGCGATAATCGCGAACCAGTTCATTCCAAGATCATGAACACCGTTCGTTTGGATGACAACGTCGGTCAGGGTCGAAAGCCGTCATTCGGTCACGACCCTGAACCGCGCGCCCGGCAGCATCGGAAACGTCACCAGCGACACCTCCCACAGCTCGACCGCGCTCAGTACGCGCAGCCGTCCCTGACGCCGGGCCCGCGCCGTGCGGTAGCCGATCGACAGCCCGTCCAGCGCCCCGGCCCGGCTCAGCGCCCCGGCGAACCGCGCCTCGGCCGACCAGTCCTCGATCCGGCCGCGCACGAAGAGGCCGCGCGCATCCTCGACGATTTGCTCCCAGATCCCGACCGGCGCCCGCGCATCGTGCTGGTTCAGCATCCGCACCCCCTCAACCCCCGTCCTGGCCAGACTGTCCGCAAACGCCCCCGCCTGCACCACGTCCCCGTTCAGATCCGCCACGCCCCACAGCGAGGCGTAGCCTTCGATCTCAAGGGGTGAGTGGTGGATCGTGACACGTGAATGCTTCTGTCGAGTCACCAATCGCGATTCACCACTCACGTCCCACCCTCCAACCTACGCTCGATCCGCTCCACGCCGCCGTGGCCTCGCCCTGGACCTCCAGCCGCGCCAGCCGTTCGGCGACCAGCCTCTGCTCCCCGACCCGCTGCTCCAGCGTCGCGATCCGCGCCGCGGCGCCCCCGGCCCAGACCAAGCCGCCCACCGTCTGCACCACGAGCGATCTCGCGCGCCGCCGCGTGCTTGCCGGCGGTGAAATCCATCTCGGCCGGCGTCAGGCTCAGCGGCTTCCAGTCCATCCCGCCCTCCAGCAGGATCGGCCGCCCGGCGTTCGTCGCCCCGGCATAGACGGTCGACAGCTGATCCTTCAGCGCCTCGAACTGGCCGTCCGTCAGCCGCTCGCCGTTCCTCGCCCCATAGACCAGCGCCCCCGACGGCCGCGCGGCATTGTCCAGCAGGGCCTTGTTCCAGGCGCCGGCCGCATTGTGCGCGTCCACCCCTTGCGCCGCCGCCTCCAGCGGCGACAGCCCGTACCAGTCGTCCAGCGGGTGCCACAGCTTCAGGTGCATCACCGGCGCCCAGCCGTCCGCCGCTCGCCTGATCCGCACCGACCGTCCGTCCACGGAATAATCCCACGCCTCGGGCCAGCCCGACCGGCCCGGAACCACCTTCACCCGGTCCGACCGCAGCGGCCACAGCTCGTCCGGCGCCCCGTCCCCGTCCGCATCGCCGGTCGCCTCGACATAGGCGTTGCCCGACACCTGCAACGCCCCATAGACCGCCTCCATCAACTCCGCCCCCGACTGCTCGGGATTGGGCCGCCGGATCAGTTTCGCCAGCGGATGCGCCTCGTCGCGCACCCCGTCCACGAACACCGCGAACGGCGCAGCCGCCGCCGCCTCGGCGATCATGCGGATGCAGCGATAGGCCACCGCATTCTTCTGATATCCCTCGCGCGCCAGACTGGCGTAGTCGTTGGGCGTCCACCGCGGCCGCCCCACCCCCGACAAGGCGATCACCCCGCCCGCCCGGCTCTGCTTGCCCTCAGGCGCGCCCACGCGCCCCGCCTGGCCGAACGGCCACCGGATCGAAACCATTGTGTCGATTTCCTTTTAGTTCGTCATCCTCGGGCTTGTCCCGAGGACCCATACTCACGGTGCTCGCCGCTCAAGTCCGGTGTTTATGGATCCTAGGCGCAAGGCCTAGGATGACGGCGTGTGAAGCAAGGGGCGGTGTCTTGAAGGCGTCATCAGCCGCAACAGCGGCCGCTCGATCCACACGTGCACGACCGCCCCCGCCCCCAGACTGGCGAGCACCGTCACCACCACCACCGCATCCCCCGGCAGGGCGACCATCCCGCTCTCGAACATCCGCCCCAAAGCCCGGATCACCAGCACATGGACCAGATAGATCGAATAGGACGCATCCCCCATGAAGGCGGCCGCCCGCCCCAACCGCCCCGGCGCCCGGTCCGTCCGCTCCATCCGCACCACGCCGAACACCAGCAGGGCGCTGGGCAGACCCCAGACCGCTGCCCGCCTCAACCCATTCCACGGATCGTTCAACGCCCGCACATCGTCGATGCCGCCATAGCCGACCACCAGGCCCAGCCCGAACCCGAGCATCGCCAGACCGACCGCCCACAGCCCCAACCGAGGCGGCGCGAACCGCCAAACCGAGGCGATCCCGACGCCCAGCAGAAACTCCAGAATGATCGGCGCGCCCCAGAACCTCAGAACCGGCGCCGCCACGACCAGCCCGGCCGCCAGCATCGCCGCATAGACCGCGACCAGCCCCCAGCCGACCCGCCGGCCGCCCGCTATCGCCAGCCCAAACCCGGCGTAGAACAGCATTTCGAAACACAGGGTCCACCCCGGCCCCAACGCCGGAAACGTCATCTCCAGCCCGCTGAACGGCCAGAACAGAAACGTGGCCGCCGCCACCTCCGGGCTCAGCGTCCCGCCCCGCGCCATCCCGACCAGGATCGGCAGCGACAGCAGCCAGTAGATCGGCGCCACCCGCCGAAACCGCCGCCACAGAAAGGCCCCGGCCGCGCCCACGCCCGTCTGCCCCTGCGTCGTCGTGGCGATGATGAAGCCGCTGATGACAAAGAACACGTCCACGCCCACGGCGCCGAAGTTCTCCAGCGTCCCGCCGCCCAGCGCGGTCTCCAGCCCCAGCCGCGTCCCGGCCAGATCCACGGCGTGCGTGACGACCACCGCCGTCGCCGCCGCGAACCGCAGCGCCTGCACCCCAAAGAACCGCTCGCCCATCCGCCACGATTATCATCGCGCGAGCGCGCACGACAACCTCAGATCATCACCCGCGCGCGCACCGCTTCGGCGATCCTCGCCTGGCCCGCCGCATTGGGATGGACGGAATCGAACATCAGCCCGCCGGCGAAGCTGCCGCCGAACAGGGCCGTCCCGTCGACGGGCGCGGCCAGCCCCCGCGTCGCCGCCACCTCGAACACCGCGTCCCGCAACGCGGCTTGCGCGGCATAGCTCGCCTTGCCCTGGGCCGGATCCGACGGACATCCGGTCATCAGCAGCACGTCCCCCGTCGTCAGGCATCGATCCACCAGCGTCCCCAGCCCGGCCTTGTAGGTCGCCACCGCCGTCCCCGCGTTCCAGTCGTTGATCGTCAGACACACGACCGACAGATCAGGCGCCGCCGCCGGGATAGACCCATACGCCCGGTACGGCTGATCCGTCGTGATCCAGTCCGCGATCCTGGCCCCGCCCCACCCGGCGTTGATCACCCGCGCCCGCTTCACGTCCGAGCGCCACGCGACCCCGCCCGCGATGAACACCGCTCCTCCCGAGGCCCAGCGCACGCTCACAGGCCCGGTCGTCTCGGGAAAGGCCACCGTCGTGACCTCCATCGACGCCGCCTTGGTGGTGTTCACCGTCGCCCGCACTGCGCCGTCCGTCTCGATCGTCAGCACGCCCAGCGCCGTATTGGTTACGGCCCACAGATCGAACCGATCCACCGGCCGGTCCGGCTGAAAGCTCCAGACGCCCGTCGACGCGGCCGCGCCCGAGAACAGCTTGCCGCCAATCCCGGTCAGGGCGTTTACGCCCCACCCGGCGCCCATCGTCACGCGCGGGTCATAGGCGGGATAGCCTCCGCTGGCACCATCCGCCGCCCCGGCCCCGGCCACCGAGGCCGCCGAGGCCGGCAGGCCCCGACCACTCATCATCGCCGCCAGCCGTTCGGGCCAGGCGCTCGCCCGACCGTTGGGCGTCCAACCGCCGGGGACCGCGCCATAACCTTGGGTCACGCTGTCGCCGATGCACAGCAGCCGCGCCTCGCGCCCGCCCGCCTGCATGGTCCTGACCGCCGCCGACCAGACGGGCAAGTCGGGCACGGCGAACCGCGCCCTCCCCAGAACCCCGCCCGGCGCCGCCGTCGCCGCTCCGATCTCGAGACCCGACATCAGTCGAAGGCCGCCACGATCTGCGTCGCCGTCGTCCCGGTCGCCAGCACCCGGCGCACCTGCACCGGCAACCACCCCACCGGATGGTTGGCGAAGGTCACGGCGTCCCCGTCCTCTGCCCCGACCGTCAGCACACGGATATTGCCCGCGCCGCCGATATACAGCGCCTTGGCGTAAGTCGTCAGATCGGCCGCGTCGCTGGGCGTGACCGCCGCCGCGCGCCTCGCCGGGCCGCCCGCGTCGCGCCCATGGTTCAGCAATCCGTCCCGCTCCGGAATGGCCGGCATATTCGTCTCTCCTGTCGTTGAAATCTTGAGGCTCTAAAGCCCCCGCAACCGCGGTCCCGCCGACTGCGGCCCCAGCATCAGCCGCGTGATCGCCCATACCAGGGCGTCGGCCCGGTCCGGGCTGGGTCCGCCCTCGCTGCCCAGCGCCAGCATCTCTTCCTCCAGCGCCGGGAAGGCGTCGCAGTGGACCACCCGCCCCTGTTCATACAGCAGGGCCACCGGCTCGGCCCGTGCAGCCTTCGACCGCGACGCGTGGACCATCTCGATCCGGCACGGACAGGCGCTGATGGCCAGGACCGAGCGCACCATGTCGCCGCCCTGATTGCTCTCGGCGACCACCTCGTGCGCGCCGAATTCGTGCGCCGCCGCGCTGACCGCCCCACCCCAGCTCTGGGGCGAGCGCCCCTGCACCGTCCGGTCCGCCAGCACGAAGGCCTGGCGACCTTTTCGCCCCACGATCACGATGCCGCAGGCGTCTCCGGTCGCGGTCGCCGGCGGATCGACCGCCACGACGATCCGGTCCAGTTCGACCGGCCGCGCGCCCCTGGCCCGTTTCAGGTCCGCGATGCGGAACAGGGCGCCCTCGCCCTCGACCACCACGCCTTCCAGCTCCTGCGCCGCCAGCCGCGTCCCGCCATAGACGTCGTTCAGATGCGCCAGAAAGCCGGGCGACAGGTTCTGCGCGTTCAGCGCCGTCGCCGCCCGTTCCGTCACCGTCCCGGCCTCGGCCATCAACCGCCTCAGCGCCGGGATCGGCCGGGGCGTCGTCGTCACCGCCAGCAGCGGCCAGGCCCCCAGCCGCAGTCCGAACCTCAGGTTCGACAGCACCATCTCCGGCCGTCGCCAGGCGCAGAATTCGTCGGCCCAGGCCGCATGAAACTGCGGCCCTCTCAGACTGTCGGGATCCTCTGCCGAAAACGCATAGGCCGCCGATTGATTGCCCCACACCAGCCGCCGCCGTCCCGCCTCCCAACGCGGCCGGTCGCCCGGCTCCGCCAGCGCCTTGATCCCCGACGCCCCCTCCACCATCACCTCGCGCACATCGTGCAGGGCGGGGCCGACCAGGGCCAGGGTGATGCCGGGCAGCTCTCGCGCCATGATGTCGATCCAGACCGACCCGGCGAACGTCTTGCCCGATCCCCGGCCGCCCAGCAGCAGCCAGGTCTTCAGGTCGTCGTCAGTCGGCGGAAACTGATGCTTCGCCAGCCGACAGTGATTGCGATGCAGCCTTAGCCCGCGCTCTTTCAGCAGCTTCGGCGTTCTTCTCTTCCAGAATTCGATCAAGCCGCGCGTGTTCGACGACCAGTTCCTGTCGGATTCGCTCGTCCTCGGCGGGGTCGTAGGTTCGTCCACCCATCTCGTCCTCTTCGTTGTCGCTCAGGCACAGCAGCCGCATCGCCTCGACCGCCTTGGCCGACCGCGCGATCACCCCGATCTGGCGCGCGACCTTTTCGGCGACGGCGGCGTCCTTGACGTCCGTCTCGCAGACGCTCTTTGCCGTCTCTTCGATCTTGGCCTTCATCATCAGGAACAGGGGCTCCATCCACCCCGCGCAGGACGCAGCCGTCTCGCGCGCGCCGCCGCAGCCGCCCTCTTCGTCGTGCTGATTTCCCGTCATGCCCAAACCATAGCGGACCAGCGTCCTCAGGCCGGAAGAACGCGCACATAATTCGCCAACGGCTTGTTTTCGCAGCCTTTCAACCAGCGTCATTGCGCTGGCTAAGGGGGTGCTACCCTATCGCTCCCGGCCCCGTTCGACCGCCCATTCCGGCGCTTCGAAGTCCAGCGCATCCTCCGGTTCGGCCAGCGACAGCTCCGAGATCGTCTGCCCCCGCACCGACACGCCTGCCGTATGCACCGTCTCGCGACTGCCCGAGATCAGATGATGCCATTTCGCCAGCGGCCGCCCCTCGTGCAGCCGGCGATAGGCGCACGACTTGGGCATCCACTCCAACGCCTCGATATTGCCGGGCGTCAGCTTGATGCAGTCCGGCACCTGGGCCTTGCGGTTCGCATAGTCCGAACAGGCGCAGGCCTCGGGGTCGAACAGCTTGCAATGCACCCGCGTCGGGATGACCTCGCCCGTATCCTCGTCCTCGAACCGGATCACGCAGCACAGCCCGCACCCGTCGCACAGCCCCTCCCACTCGGAAGGCGACATCTCGGCCAGGGTCTTGGTTTCCCAGTAGGGCGCCATCAGATCCTCCCCCGCCTGCGGGGGAGGGGGACCGCGTAGCGGTGGAGGGGGCGGACGCCGCACCACGCGCGACGCATCCCCTTGCCAAAAGCACAGCTTGTGATGGTGATACGCTCCATGAGAGCGCCGGTCCTTACCCAAAAACGCGCCAGAAGTCTCCGTCGGGCGATGTCTTTGCCGGAAGTCTTGATTTGGCAGCGTATCCGCGGCCACGGCTTTCGCCGTCAGCACGCTTTCGACGCCTTCATCCTGGACTTCTATCGCGCCAGGGATCGGCTGTGCATCGAGATCGACGGACAGCACCACGATCCTGCCTACGACAGCCGCCGCGACGCCTATCTCGCCGAACGCGGCGTCCGCACCGTCCGAATCGCCGCGACCGATGTCCTGCGCGGTCCCCCTCCCCCGCTTCGCAGGGGAGGATCGTTTCAATGCCCCACGGTTCTGGAGAACAGGTTGATCACCACCACCCCGCCGACGATCATCGCCAGGCCCGCGATGGCCGGCGGGTCCAGCCTCTGGCGAAAAACCACCGCCCCGATCACCGAGATCAGCACCACCCCCAGCCCGCTCCAGATCGCATAGGCGATCCCCACCGGCATCTGCCTCAACGCGATGGACAGCAGGTAGAAGGCCAGGCCGTAACAGACCGCCATTCCCGCCGTGGGCCAGGCCCGCGTGAACTGGTCAGAGGCCTGCAGCAAACTGGTCCCCGCCACCTCCAGCCCGATGGCGCCCAGCAGCGCGGCCCAGGTGACGGAGCTCATGCGTCATTGGCCGTGATCGGATGACCAGGCGTCAGCAGCGACAGCAGCGCCTGTCTCTGCTCGGGCGAAACCCGGTGCGTGCCGAACTGATCCGACATCCACAGCCCGTCCGCGATCAGCCTCAGCATCAGGGCGTCGTCGGCCCCGACCGGATCGCTGGGATCGTCGTTCTTCACCTGGTCGATCCAGCCGTTCCAGCGTTGCGACAAGGTTGGATCGATGGCGCAGGCCGCCAGGATCACCCGCCCGATGCTGATGTTCTGCGGCGTCACCGGCTCGTTCACCGTCGCCCTCAGATAGGCCCGCGCATTGCGGCCATAGGGTTCGGGATCGCGCGCGGCCTCGGCCAGGATCATGTCCCGGTGCATCTGTCCCAAATGATCGATCATTCCTTCCAGCAGCGCGATCTTGCTGGGAAAATGGTGCAGCAGGGCGCCCTTGCTGACCGTCGTGCGACCCGCCACCGCATCCAGGGTAAAGCCCGACGCCCCCAGTTCAGCCGCCACCTCCAGCGCCTTTTCGATGATTTCGGCCCGGGTGTCGTCGGGCGCGCGGCGGCGTGTGATCGTGTCCATTTCGACTACATACCAACCGGACGGTAACTGTCAAATCTCAAAGGTCGTGGCGGTTCGACTTCCCCTCCTCTATATGGCCGCCCATGGCAGCCAGACCCCCTCTCGTCGCACTCAAGGACGTCCGTCTTCAGGACGGCCAGCGCCCCCTGTTCGACGGCGTCGATCTGGCGGTCGAACCGCGCAGCCGCGCCGCCCTGGTAGGTCGCAACGGCGCGGGCAAGTCCACCCTGATGAAGGTCGTCATGGGCCTGATCGAACCGGACAGCGGCGACCGTTCGGTCCAGTCCGCCACCCGTTTCGCCTATGTGCCGCAGGAGCCGGTCATCACGGGCGAGACTCTGCTGGACTACGCCTCTTCCGGCGAGGCCGAGAGCTGGACCGCCGAGGCCTGGCTGGCCACCTTCGGCCTGGACCCCGCCAAGTCCACCCAAGGCCTGTCGGGCGGAGAAACCCGCCGCGCCGCCCTGGCCAAGGCCTTCGCCGAAGAGCCCGACCTGCTGCTGCTGGACGAGCCGACCAATCACCTGGACATCCTGGCCATCGAACTGCTGGAGAACGAGCTGCTGTCGGCCCGGTTCGCCCTTCTGGTCGTCAGCCACGACCGCGCCTTCCTGAACCGCGTCACCAACACCGTCCACTGGCTTGAGGGCCGTCGCGTCCGCACCCTCAGCAAGGGCTTCGTCGAGTTCGACGAATGGTCGACCAAGGTGCTGGAGGAAGAGGCCGAATCCCTGCGTCGTCTGACCAAGACCATCGAGCGCGAGACCGCCACCTTCTACTCCTCCATCACCGCCCGCCGCAGCCGCAACGAGGGCCGCGCCCGCTCGCTTCAGGCCCTGCGCGCCGAACGCGCCGAGAAGATGAAGGACGTGCCGCGCGAACTGTCGCTGGGCGTCGATTCCGGCGCCACGTCCGGCAAACTGGTCGCCGAAATCAAGGGCGTGTCCAAGGGCTACAACGGCCGCACCCTGTTCAAGGACCTGACCACCCGCATCATGCGCGGCGACCGTCTGGGCATCGTCGGTCCCAACGGCGCGGGCAAGACCACTCTGGTCAAGACCCTGCTGGGGGAACTGGCGCCCGACGAGGGCACGGTCCGCATGGGCGCCAATCTGGAGCCCGTCTATCTGGATCAGTCGCGCGAGGGGCTGAAGTCGGACATGACCCTGTGGGACGCCCTGACGCCGGGCGGCGGCGACAGCATCATCGTGCGCGGCTTTTCCAAACACGTCGCCGCCTACGCCAAGGAATTCCTCTTCTCCGAGGCCCAGTTGCGTCAGCCGATCTCGACCCTGTCGGGGGGCGAGCGAAACCGCCTGCTTCTGGCGAGGGCGTTGGCGAAACCCGCCAATCTGCTGATCCTCGACGAACCGACCAACGACCTGGACATGGACACGCTGGACAAGCTGGAGGAGCTGCTGGAGGGCTATGACGGCACCCTGATCCTGGTGTCGCACGACCGCGACTTCATCGACCGCCTGTCCACCTCGACCCTGGCCCTGAACGGGCGCGGCGACATCGTCGAGACGCCCGGCGGCTGGACCGATTTCATCCGCCAGAACCCCGGCTTCCTGCAACCCGGCGCCAATCCCCGCCCCCAGGACAAGGCCGCCGCCCAGCGCGCCGCCGCCAACCCCGCCCCTGCTGCGGTCAAGAAGACCGCCAAACTCTCCTTCAAGGACGCCCACCGCCTGAAGGAGCTCGAAACCCTGATCGATGCGCTGCCCGCGACCATCGCCAAACACGACGCGACCCTGGCCGACCCCGCCCTCTACACCCGCGACCCCAAGGCCTTCGACGCCGCCATGAAGGCCGCCGAAAAAGCCCGCGCCGAGTTGGAATCCGCCGAACTGGAATGGCTGGAGCTGGAAGAGAAGAAAGCGGCCCTGGCGGGATAAATACCGAACCGCTCGTCACTCTGGCGAGGACGGCTTCAGATCCTAACCCTGACTGTCCGGATCCCCGGGCGGCGTCGTCGCCGCGCCCCGGTTCTGCATCACGCTGACGGCGATGCAGGCGATCAGGCCGAACGCGAACCACAGGCCGAACTTGCCCGTCAAAAGCCCGATCAGGCCGAAGATCAACAGGACGCCGAAGGGGGTGAGCCGTTTCATGGGGCGGACGATAACCGGCTTTGTCATGGCTGACGAGGCTCGGCCAAAAGCGCCGACTTGAAACCAAATCCGCGCCCGCACACTCAAGCTTCATGACCCTTCGCAGCCACCTCGTCGAGTTCGCCCCGCCCCAGCAGGCGGCGGTGCGGCGGATCAACGCCGTCCTCGCCCGCGCGCCGCGTCTGCGCACCGACGGCTGGCGGATCGATGCGGGCCAGCGGCTGTCGCTGTGGCTGGACGCGGCCGCCGGGCGGGTCACCACCCCGCGTCTCAGGAAGCGCGGCGTAACCGTCGAGATCGTCCAGACGGACGGCGACCACCCCGTTCCCTTGCGCATCCTGCATCCGACGGGCACGCCCCGCGCCGTCATCCTGGACATCCACGGCGGCGGCTGGGTGCTGGGCAGCGCCGGGCTGAACGACCGACTGAACGCCCATCTGGCGCACCACGGCTTCTGCGTCGTCTCGGTGGATTATCGCCTGCTGTCCGAGCGGCGTCAGATCTATATCGACGCCGCCATCGCCGACTGTCTGGCCGCCGCCTATTGGACGGTCACGAATGTCGATCGACTGGGCGCCTCGACCCTGTTTCTGGCGGGCGAATCCGCCGGCGGGCATTTGGCCGCCCTCACCGCCGTCGCCCTGCGCGACCAGGGGCTGATTGATCTGGTGAAGGGCTGCGTCTTCACCTATGGCGTTTTCGACCTGTCGGGCACCGAAAGCGTGCGCTCGGCGGGACCAGAGACCCTGCTGTTCAATGGCTCGACGATGCAGGCCGATCTGGCGCGCCTGGCGCCGGATCGCGACGAGGCGGCCTTGCGCCAGCCTGACGTCTCGCCCCTTTATGCCGACCTGACCGGCCTGCCGCCCGCTTTGTTCCTCGCCGGCGAACAGGATCCTCTTTTCGAGGACAGTCTGTTGATGGCCACGCGCTGGGGCGAGGCGTCGGACGCGGACTTGATCCGTGTGCCCGAGACCCCGCACGGCTTCCTGCATTTCGGCGGCCCGGCCGCGCGCGGCGCCCGCAAGGCGATCCGCACCTGGCTGAACGCCCGGCTCTAGCTCGCCTCGATCAGTTCGCGGATCCGACTGCCCAGCGCCTCCATGGCGAAGGGCTTGGTCATGACGTGCATGCCAGGGTCCAGGTGTCCGTTGCCGACCACCGCATTCTCGGCATAGCCGGTGATGAACAGCACCTTCAGATCGGGCCGATCGATCCGCGCCGCATCGGCCATCTGACGCCCGTTCATCCCGCCCGGCAGGCCCACATCGGTCACCAACAGGTCGATCCGAGCACCGGATTGCAGCAGCTTCAGCCCCGCCGCCCCGTCCGACGCCTCGATGCATTGATAGCCCAGCTCATGCAGGATTTCGGCGACCAGCATCCGCACCGTCGGCTCGTCGTCCACGACCATCACCGTCTCGCCGGCCTGGGCGCGCGGGGCCTGTTCGACCTCGGGGATCAGATCGGCGTCGTCCACCTCGCCGAAGTGGCGCGGCAGATAAAGGCAGATCATCGCCCCCTCGCCCGCCTCGGAATAGATCCGCACCTGCCCGCCCGATTGGCGCACGAAGCCATAGATCATCGACAGACCCAGGCCCGTCCCCTCGCCCAGCGGCTTGGTGGTGAAGAAGGGTTCGAACGCGCGCGCCGCCACCTCGGGCGCCATACCCGTGCCGGTGTCGCTGACGCAGATGGAGACATATTGGCCTGGCTCCAGATTGGCCGCCCGGGCCGTGCGCGCGTCGATCCAGCGATTGCCGGTCTCGATGGTCAGACGCCCGCCGCTCGGCATGGCGTCGCGCGCATTGATGCACAGGTTCAGCACCGCGTTTTCCAGCTGGTGCGCATCGATCAGAACGGGCCACAGGCCGGCGCCGGCGACCACCTCGACCTCGATCCCCGGCCCTGTCGTGCGCCGCACCAGATCCTCCATCCCGCGGATCAGGCGGTTGGGATTGGTCAGTTTGGGATCCAGGGTCTGACGCCGCGAAAAGGCCAGCAGCCTGTGCGTCAGGGCCGCCGCCCGTTTCGCCGCACCCTGCGCCGCCACAGTGAACCGTTCCACCTCGGCATGACGGCCCTGCGCGATCCGGTTGGTGATCAGTTCCAGACTGCCGCTGATCCCGGCCAGCAGATTGTTGAAGTCATGGGCGATACCGCCGGTCAGCTGTCCGACCGCCTCCATCTTCTGGCTCTGACGCAGCGCCTCCTCGGCCTGCATCAGGGCGCTGGTGCGTTCGGCGACCTGTTCTTCCAGGGTTTCGTTGAATCGCGCCAGTTCGGCCGCCTGGCGGCGCAGGTCCTCGATGTCGGTGTTGGAGCCGACCCAGCGTGTGATCCGACCCTCTTCGTCGTGGACCGGCTCGGCCCGAATTCGGAAGGCGCGATAGACGCCGTCGTGACGCCGAACCCGGAACTCGGTCTCGTAGATTTGACCGCTGGCCAGCGCCGCCGACCATTCCGCCGTCGCCCGCTCCGCATCGTCGGGATGCAGATTGACCAGCCAGCCCTCCGGCCCGTCCAGATCGCCGGGCTTTGCGCCCGTATAGGCATAGACCTGGGGGTTGAACCAATACAGCGACCCGTCCGCCCAGCTGGCCCAGATCTGGATCGGCGTGGCCTGGGCGAAGACCCGGAACTGGGCCTCGCTCTCGCGCAGGGCCGCCTCGCTTCGCGCGCGTTCGGTCGCCGAGCGCACCCGCTCCGCCACCTCCCGCATCAGCCGCAGGTCGCTGTCGGTGTAATGTCGCGGCGTTGCATGATTGACGAACACCATCGCCACGACCCGCCCCTGCTCCATCAGCGGCATGTTGACGAAGGAACCGGCGCTGATCCGCTTCAACACATCGGCGGTGGCGGCGGTGCGGGGGTCCAGCGCGACATCGTCGATCGCCACCGTCTCGCCGCGCTTGATGTCCTCGATGTAGGAGCCGTGCTCGCGGAAGGCCAAGGTGCCGGCGATGCTGTTCACCCCCGGCTGGTTGAAGTCGCGCGCGATGGTGATGGTCTCCGCGACCGTGTCGACCGTCCCGTAACCCGCCCGGCTGACGCCCATCGTGCGGGCCAGAACCTCGGCCGAGGCCTGGGCGATGTCGCCGGCGTCGGTCAGGTCGCGGATCGCGTCGTTCAGCTCCAGCAGGGCGTTCTGGCGCGTCTCGCTCTGCTTTCGCTCGGTGATGTTGTTGAACAGGATGGCGACCTGCCAGGCGCCCGGCTGGCCGATCCGCAACGCCTGCACGTCATACCAGCGACCGAAGATGTCGGCCGGGTTCTCGAACCGGACCGGCTCGCCTGTGCGCGCCACGCCGCCATAAAGATCGAACCAGTGCTGCTCCAGTCCCGGTGCGATCTCGCTGACCCATTTGCCGTAAGGGTCGACCAGGCCGGTCATCTCCTCGAAGGCGTTGTTGCCCTCGACGATCCTGTAATCGATAGGCCGGTCGGCCGCGTCGAACTTCATCTCGATGACGCAGAAGCCCGTCGCCATCGCCGCGAACAGGGCGCCGTATCGCGCTTCGCTCAGCGCCAGCGCCTGGTCCGCCCGGTGGCGATCCGACACATCCATCCCCTGGATGAAAATGCCCCAGACCTGACCGTCCTCCTTCAGCGGCTGGAAGACGAAATCGACGTAGCGCTCCACCACCTCGCCGCCTGGCTCGGCCTGAACGGCATATAGGGCGCTGTCGGCCCGGTGCGCTTCGCCGGTGCGATAAACCTGGTCCAGCAGGTCCAAATACCCCTGCGCCACCGCATCGGTCAGCACCTCGCCCACCGTGCGCCCGATCACCTCGCGGTGGCCGATCACCTTCTGGTAGTTCGGATTGGTCAGCTCGAACCGATGGTCCGGCCCCGTGACCAGCGCCATGAACCCCGGCGCATGGGCGAACATCTGGGCCAGTTGGTTGCGATTGATACCGATAGACAAGGCGTGGTCAGACCGGGTGCTGGACAACGAATTCCCCCAAGGACTTTTGTCCGTTGATCACAGAACCCAAAGCGCGCCGCAGGGTTGCAGCGCAATGTGTCCGACACCGGACATAAGCTTCTATCGCCGCGTTTCTGTGGACAAGGCAAGACGCTGATCCGCAATCGCGAATTTGATCCGTCCACCGATGTTCACAGGCTTGTCCACCGCCGCCGGGCCAATCGTGCACACGGGGGCGAGTTCGGGCGCTTGCCTCATAGCCGGTTTCGTCCGAACGTCAACAGGCCAAGGGACACGGGGCAGCGGAAATCCAGGGAGACCTGGATCTCCAGCGAACCGGCCCGGCTCTCCGACCCGGCGCTTCGGGCGGTCTTCGGATCGTAACGTGCGACAGGCGGGATCCAGGCTCCAGTCCTCGACGGTCTTCGGATCGACGACAGACAGGAGAACCGGATCGGGATCGACGGACGACGCGGACGCAATGCCGCGGAACGCCGAAGACCCTGAGCGCGACAGGATACAGCCGACCGCCCTTTCGGGTTCGCCCGAAACGACGCTGACGCCAAGGTCCAGACCCGAACGGCCAAGTCCAACCCGGACTTGGCGAGGGGACGAAGAGCACGGGTCCGCCCGAACGCTTCGTCCCCTCGCTCAATTGGGGCGCCGACGACATGAAGTCGCACTAGACAGCCGCTGCGCCAGATGCACCCATGGAGTGCAGACGGAGACACCCATGCGCGCGATCCTGTTGGGCCTCGGCCTTGCTCTGACCACGACATCTGCCTTGGCGTCCGTTGAACAGGCGCTCGAACCCCTGAGGGTTTCGCCGATCCGCACCGGCGAGAGGACAGGCCCGACTCTTCCGGAACAATCGCTGCTTCAAATCCCTGGGTTCGAAGTCACCTGTGCAGGCTCTACAGTTCGACCAACATACGCCGAAGATTTACGCATTGAGACAACCCGTTTCGGCTCTGGAAAGAGTGACGTCGTTCTGAACTTCACCGTAGACGAAACAGGACGCACGCGTGACATCCGCCCCTCATCGACACGCCCGCATCGCGCGTCCGACGAAATCCTCATTCCATCGACGCCTCCAACCGACCAGGAGCAAGCCGCTCTTGCGGCCTGGCGCTTTTCTGACGGCCCACGCCGCGACTGCAGTCTGACCATTCGCTATGCTGCAAAGCCTTTAGCGGAAGCCGATCGGAACGAGTTGCTGCGCTACTTCGCCGTCACGCGAACGCGGGGTCCTGTCCGTGATGCCGTCGCGAATCGATTGGCCGGCCCAGAGGCCAACTGCGGCGGTGAACGTCGGGGCGGTCGGCCTCCCCTTACCGTCAGCTTCCCGGACTACAGGATCGGACAGCGACCGCCGCCCGGCGGTCGAGCCCGGACGGTTGTGCGCTGGGGCGTGAACGCTGATGGCCGCGCCGTCGATGTCGAGACCTTGGGCTCGTCCGGCGATGGAGCCTTGGATGCAGAGACCCGACGCGCCGTGTCCGAAACCGTCGTCCAGAGCGGAACGCCGCTGCGGGGATGCGTGGCGAACTTCTATCGTGCTGGCGACCGCCTGCCTGCGCCGGACATGCCCGAACGTGCCGACGACCCGCTGCAAAATTGTCCTGACGACGTTCGCACGCGCTTCCAGACCCGTCGTGGGTCCGACCTTTTCCCGACCGCCTTCCGTGAGCGCGGCATCGAGGGCTGGGCGCTGATGCGGTTCGACCTCGCCACCTGGGGTCAGGTCGGCAATGTCGAGGTGATCGACGCCCAACCCGCCGCCGCGTTCGGCGACAGTGGGCGACGCATGGTGCAGTCGGGCCGCGCCGAGCCGTACCATAGCGCCGGCGTCCGCTGCGTCGTGCCCATCCGTTATAAGATGCCCACAAATCCAATCGACGGTGAAGCGATAGGCATCGCGACAAGCGCCGACAACGCGGCCGACTGACGCCCCGCCTTCCCAAGGCCCCTATCGCCCCGTAAGTCAGGGGCATGAGCTTGTTGGGGAATCGCCTGCTGACCCGTCGCCGTGCGCTGATCGCGGGCGGGGCGGCCGTGGCGGCGGGGGCGATCGGGCTTCGGGCCTGCGGGCGGGCCGAGGCTCCGGTCGACGAACAGGGCCGGGTGCGGCTGCGTTTCGCCACCGACTGGCGCGCCCAGGCCGAACAGGGCGGCTTCTATCAGGCCCTGGCCAGCGGGGCCTATGAGAAGCGCGGTCTGAACGTCCAGATCGTCCAGGGCGGCCCCGGCGTGAACGTGCCGCAACTGCTGGCCTCGGGCGCGGTCGAACTGGGCATGGGCTCCAACAGCTTCATTCCCCTGAACCTGGTCGCGTCCGGCGCGCCGGTGAAGGCGGTCGCCGCCTTCTTCCAGAAGGATCCGCAGGTCCTGATGGCCCATCCGGACGCGGCGCTGGAGACGATCGCCGATCTGGCCGGCCGGCCCTTCCTGCTGTCCGAGGCCGGGATCAGCACCTTCTGGGTGTGGCTGAAGGCCAAATACGGCTTTACCGACGAGCAGCTGCGCCCCTTCGCCTACGACCCCGCCGCCTTCATCGCCAATGCGCGGGCGGTGCAGCAGGGCTATCTGACCAGCGATCCCTACGCCATCGAACAGGCCTCCGATTTCGACCCGCGCGTCTTTCTGCTGGCCGACGAGGGCTATCCCTCCTACGCCGCCATGGTCCTGGCGCCCAACGCCTTCGCCCGCGACAATGCAGCGGCGCTGCGCAGCTTCATCGCCGCCTCGGCCGAAGGGTGGCGCGACTATATCCGCGGCGACGCGTCGGCCGCCGACGCCCTGATCCGCAAGGACAACCCGGACATGACCCAGGCGGTGCTGGATCAGGCCCGCGAACGCCTGCGCGACTACGCCATCGTCGATGGCGGCGACGCGGCGCTTTACGGCCTGGGCGCCCTGACCGAGGAGCGCTGGCAGGCCTTCTTCGACGTGACCTCGAAAGCCGGGGTTTACGAGGCCGGCCTGAACTGGCGCGACGCCTTCACCGACAACTATCTGCCCGGTCGCGGCTGACACGCTGTCGTTGTCGAATCCTGGCTTCACATTAGCGCGGGATTAAGGGTCCGAGCCCTAGTGTATGCGCTGGAATTCCTCTCCGGAGAGCCGCCGTGCGCCGCGCCCTCGCAGTTTCGATTGTCCTGACCGCCGTCAATCTGGCGGCCGGCGCCGCCGTGGCGCAGCAGGCGCCGACCAACGCGTCGGGCCTGCGCTATCTGTCCTGGCCCGGCAAGCCGCAGGTCGCCGCCCGTGCGACGCCGACGCCCGCCGTCATCCAGGCCGAGGCGCCCGCCCCGACCGTGACCGCCGCCAACCGCACCCTGCCCGGCGCCATCCCCCTGGCCCGCCTGTCGCCCGCGCCTTCTGTCGCCCCCTCAGTCACGACGCCGCGCAGCAACGGCCTGACGCCCGCCAGCGCCTGGATGCCCCAGCGCGCGCCGACGCCGGCCGAGCCGGCGCAGACCGCCCCCGTGAAGGCCGCCCCTGTAGCGACCGCCCAGCCGCAGGTGACGGCGACGCGCATCGCGCCCTCGCCCTATGTTCCTGAGCCGCAGCCTTCCGCGCCTCAGCCTCAGCCTGAACCTCAGATGTCGGCCGAGCCGGCCCCCGTCCCGCAACAGGCCGCGCAGCCCGAGCCCCAGCCGGCTCAGGCGGCCGTCGTCGACCCGATGGCTCCGCGCCGCGACGCCCCCATCTATCGCCTTCAACGGCCCCAGGCCGGCGCGCCGCTGGACGCCGCCGCCGTCGCCGCCAGCGGCCAGGCCGCCCCGACGCCCACAGCCGGCGACAACAGCGCCCGCTACTATTCGGTCCACCGCCAGGCCGGCCGTCACCCCGACGCCATCCCTGCGCCGCAGCAGACCTACCTCGACGCCATGCCTGTCCAAATGGCCCAGACGCCGCAGTCCAGCGATCTGGCCCAACCTGACGGTCCGCCCGCCCTGATCCGCAACGCCAACGGCAGCTTGCGCGCCGTGCCACAGACTGAAGCCGACAACCTGCCATGAACGATCGCGCCGTGATCGAACCTGCCGAGATCAAGGGCTCGCGCCTGCCCGAACTCATCGCCCTGGCCAGCGAGGAGTCCAGCGAAAAGCGTCGCCTGCTGCTGCGCGAACTGACGGCCCACTTCTTTGGCGCGCCGGCGCCCAACGCCAATGAAACCGCGCTCTACGGCACGGTGCTGGCCAAGTTGTCGGCCGAGATGGAGGTCGCGGTCCGCGCCGAACTGGCCGCCCGTTTCGCCCAGGCCCCCAACGCTCCCCACAGCCTGATCCGCCGTTTCGCCGACGACGAGATCGAGGTCGCCGAACAGGTTCTGCGCGCCTCCACCGTCCTGACCGATGAAGATCTGATCCAGGTCGTGCGCAAGCGCAGCCAGGGCCATCTGCGCGCCGTCTCGGGCCGCGCGACGGTGTCGGAGGCGGTTTCCGACGTCATCGTCGAGCACGGCGACGACGACACCTTGAACACCCTGCTACGCAACGACGGCGCCCAGCTGTCGCGCGCCGCCTCCGAAACCGCCATCGAGCGCGCCAAGGCCAATCCAGCCCTGCACGCCGCCACGGTCGAGCGCCAGAGCCTGCCCGCCGACCTGCTGAACGAGATGTATTTCGTCGTCGAGGCCCGGCTGCGTCACCAGATCCTGGAACAGAACGCGCGCATGGACCCGGCCCTGCTGGAGGCGGCGCTGGCCGCGGGCCGCACCCGCGTGGCCACCGACGACGGCGCCCTGCCCGCCGACTATGCCGAGAACCTGGCCTATATCGACGAGCTTCAGGCGGCCGGACAGTTGACGCCGCAGACCCTGATCCGCTTCCTGCGCTCCAACGGCCGCACGCCCTTCCTGATCGCCCTGTCCAAGCTGGCCGACATCGACTTCCACACCGCGCGCGGCATCGTCGAGCGTAAGGACCTGGACGCCCTGTCGGTGGTCTGCAAGGCGGCCGACATGGACCGCGCCGTCTATCTGACCTACGCCGTTGCCGTCCTGGGGGCCGAGGACAACCCGATGGGCAAGGCCGCCGCCTATGGCCGCATGTACGGCGAACTGACCCGCGACGCCGCCCTGCGCACCCTGCGCTTCTGGCGCATGCGCCGCACCGCCCAGGCGGCGTAAGCATCACCGATTTCTCCCTCCCCCTGCGGGGGAGGGAGGTCGCGCGGCGACCGGGTGGGGGCGGCCCGACAGGGCGCACTCCTTTGATCAAAGCGAGCCTGTGACGCGTCGCCCTGCCGTCCCCACCCGGCTTCGGCTGCGCCTCAGCCACCCTCCCCGGTACGGGGAGGGAGAACGCTCGTGCGCCCCAAAAGCAAAAAACGCCCGCCTCCTGATGGAAGCGGGCGTCTCTAGACCGAAAACGGGTTCGGTTTATTTCTTCGCGCGGGTTCCGGCGGCGCGGGCGGGCTTGCGGCCGCCCTGGCCCAGGCCCATCGACTTGGCCAGTTCCGAACGCGCCTTGGCGTAGTTGGGAGCAACCATCGGATAGTCTTTCGGCAGACCCCATTTGGTGCGGTATTCTTCGGGGCTCATGTCGTATTTGGTGCGCAGGTGGCGCTTCAACGACTTGAACTTGCGGCCGTCTTCCAGGCAGATCAGGAAATCGGGCGCGATCGACTTGCGGATCGGCACCGCCGGTTCCTTGGGTTCAGGTTCGGCCTCGACCGGACCGTTCGACACACCCGACAGGGCGGCGTGAATATTGGCGATAAGCGCAGGCAGGGCCTCTGCGGAGACCGAGTTATTGCCGACATAGGCCGACACGATGTCTGCGGTCATCTCGAGCAGTTCGGGCTTATCTTCCATTATCGGCTTCGCTTTCCTGATCTATTGAGTTCGGCTGATTCTCCAACCGAACGACCCCAATAGCGTCATAGGGTTGTTTCGTCGCGAAAGCAAACACGCGTATAAGCGGTGCGATATGCACGTCCATGCATTCGGCTTTAGTGATCAGACCTATCGACCGAAGTCTTCGGCCAGCACCATCATCGCCGCCCGCTCTGGCGCCGAATATTCATCGACGGCGTCATCCTCGCCGTCGCGAATGGCGCGCAACAGTGTGGGCGTCAGGGCCGACGACAAAGACCAGTTCCAGTAACGCAGCACCGTCTGGGCGCGATCGACGGCCAGCATTTCATAGGTGATCTGCACCCGCTCCCAGTCGGGATGGATCTTGCCGTCCGCCGTCGTCTCGGGTCGCCGCATCGAGCGCCACAGATTGGTCAGATCGACGCGCGACATCCCCGTCGCCTTGCACAGGATCGCCAGCGGCTCGCCGCCCGGATCGCCCAGAAGCTTGGCCCCCGTCAGCGGCTTGATCCCCGCCAGGAAGGCGATCTCGGACGCCGTCTCGCGCGTCAGGCCGTCGCTGGCGGCGACCATGACGGCGTGTTCCAGATTGTCGAACGGGCTCTTTTGTATGGCGGCGCGATTGCGCTGGCGGCGCTCGATGAACTGAAGCGCCTTGCGCGCGACGGGATCGGACCAGCTTTCATCACTGGCGATGGCGAAGACGTCTTCGGACGCCTCCTGCATGACTTCGCGCGATACGGCGAACCGTTGCAGGATGGTGCGGCGATCCTCGGGCGCGCACCACCAGAACATGACATAGGCGCCCGACGGCCTCAGCTCGGGCCGCTTCAGCAGGGGGCTGCACAGGCTCGGCGACTGGCGGCTCAGGCCCACCACCGTCTCGATGCCCAGCTGCGACAGGCGCGCGGTCGTATTGCGCAGCACCGCCTCGATCACCTCCATCTCGCCGAAGGAGAACAGGGTCTCGGTCACGATCTCCGACAAACCCCGGCGCACCGCCAGCAGCATCCGGTGTTCGAAACTGGCGTCGCGCGCGCAGCCGACGATGTCCGCATCGCTCAGCGAGGCGCATTGTTCGATCAGCAGGCCGGCGATATCCGGATCGTCGCGCAACAGGATGCGCGCCACGCTGTTGGGCAGTTCGGCCAGCGGCGCCAGACGCGCGGCCACGCGCTTGCGCTCATCGTGCGAGGCCAGCCTCAACATCTCGACCAGCAGGTCGCCCGTCACCGCCCGCTCGAAGGCGTTGATCCGGCTGGCGGGCAGGGACACGACGTCGGCCAGACGCTTCAGCAGCGCCCGGCGCGCACGCAGCGTCGGCGGCGTCGCCTCTTCCCCGATCATGGCTGCCAGATCGCCCATCCCCCCACCTTAGAAGCGAGCGGTTAACCGGGCGTGAGCCGGATCAGCTCTTGTTGACCACCACCACGATGGCCAGGATCACGAAGGCGATCACAGCAAGCACCCGCGCGATCCACGGCGCGGCGACGAAGACGCCCAGGACAGTGATGCCGCTCTTGACCGCTTCGGGCCGCGTCAGGGCCTCCTTGAACGTGCCCGGCGGCCGCGCCGCGTCGCCCGCGATCGGATGGCCGCAGTTGGGACAGGCGACCGCCGCCTCTGACACCTGACGCCCGCAGGCGGGGCAAGGGATCAGGGCCATGTTCAGCCTCCCGCGCGCGGCGTGATGCGGATTTCGACGCGACGGTTCTTCTGACGCCCGTCGGGATCGTCCGAGCCGTCAGGCTTGACGTTCGGGGCCACGGGCCTGCGCTCGCCAAAGCCCTCGGCGAACAGGTTGCGCCCGGCCTCGCGTTGCAGCCGCGCCGCCACCGCGCGCGCGGCGCAGCGACAAGCCTTCGTTATAGGAGTCGTCGCCCTTGGCGTCGGTGTGGCCGCCGATGCTGACCTGAGCCTGCGGATAGCTTTTCAGCAGTTCCGCCGCCCGCGTCAGGGCCGGCTCGGCGTCCGGCCGGATCGTCGCCTTGTCGAAGTCGAACAGAACGTCGGCCGGCAGGTCGATCACGATCACACCGTCGGTGCGCCGCGCGTTCAGTTCGCTCAGCAGGCTGCGGGTCGTCTCGACCCGTTCGGGCGCGACCTCGGACGAGACGAACACGGTTTCCAGCGCGCTGTCCGCCCCCGCCTTGGCGAAGGTGGACCGGGGCGCGGCCATGTCCTTTTCGAAGGTTGAGCGCAGGCCGATGGCGCTGCCGCTCATCAGCCGCACCGTCAGGGCCGAGGCGACGCAGGGCGTCAGACCTGCGGCCAACAGCGCCGCCGCCATGGCGGGCGCGTGTCGTCCCGTCATCCGACCGCTCCGCTCGTCGGGTTCTGGGCGGCCTGGGCGGTCAGCGGAATGGTCATGCGCAGGAACGGACCAATGATGCTGTCCGACGTCGAGCCTTCGTTGAACACCACCGAGATCTGGTTCACCCCGGCCGGCACCGCGCCCATGAAGACCAGCCGGCCGTTCATCGTGTCGCCCTTGGCGATGGTCATGTACGGATTGCCCTCGGGCGGCTTCTGACGCAGCTTCTGGCCGTTCGGCAGTTCGACATAGGTGGCCTCGGACGCCATCTGGACGCTGTTGGTCATGTCGCTGGCGAACGAGATGCTGACGTCCAGAATGGTCGCGTCTTCGGCCAGATCGACGTTCTTGACCCGGACCGTGGCGCCCACGTCGGTCACGCCCTGCACATTCACCGGCACATTGCGGATCTGGCGCGGCTGGGCGGTGACGGGGGTGTTGGCGGCGGCGGCGGCCTGTTGCTCGGGCGACATCGACGGATCGACCGCCACCTTGTCGTCATTGTTGGAACAGGCGGCGAGCGCCAGGGCCGAGACCCCGGCGACGGCGATCAGGCGAAGGGCGGCGACAGGCATGAAACGCTCCGGCGTTATTGATCCGCCGCGCGTCGTCCCTCATCCCAAGCGGAGCCGCACGCGCGTCCGTTATCGAACACGCGAACGGCCTAAAGGCTCCGCTTGGAGCGTGATCGTTTTTTGACGAAATCGCGCGGCGGCGGCGTCAAAAAGCGTGAATCACGCTCCCTTCAAAGCCCCTCGAAAAGCGCGGTCGACAGATAGCGCTCGGCGAAGGACGGGATGATCACCACGATGGTCTTGCCCGCATTCTCCTCGCGCGCGGCGATGCGGAAGGCGGCGGTCAGGGCCGCGCCCGAGCTGATGCCGACGGGAATGCCCTCGACCCGCGCGGCCTTTCTGGCCATGTCGAAACTGTCGTCGTTTGAGACCTGCTCGACCCCATCGACCACCGACGGATCATAGATGGCGGGCACGAAGCCGGCGCCGATGCCCTGGATCTTGTGCGGGCCGGGCGCGCCGCCGGACAGCACCGGAGAGGCCTCGGGCTCGACGGCGATGAACTGCACCGACGGCTTCTTGGCCTTCAGCGCCTGGCCGACGCCCGAGATGGTGCCGCCGGTGCCGACGCCGGCGACCACGATGTCCACCGCCCCGGCCGTGTCGTTCCAGATTTCCTCGGCCGTCGTGACGCGGTGGATGGCGGGGTTGGCCAGGTTCTCGAACTGCGACGGACTGATGGAGTTCGGCGTGCTCTCCAGCAGCTCCTGCGCCCGCGCGATCGCGCCCTTCATCCCCTTTTCGGCCGGCGTCAGCTCCAGCCGCGCGCCCAGCAGGGCCAGCATCTTGCGCCGCTCGATCGACATGCTTTCGGGCATGCACAGCGTCAGCTTCAGCCCCTTGGCCGCCGCCACGAAGGCCAGGGCGATGCCGGTGTTGCCGCTGGTCGGCTCGATCAGCACCGTGTCCTGATCGATCTTGCCCGCCTCCTGCAGCGCCTCGACCATGGCCACGCCGATCCGGTCCTTCACCGAGGCGATGGGGTTGAAGAACTCCAGCTTGGCCAGAACCGTCGCCTTCGCATCGTACTCCGCCGACAGACGCGGCAGCCGCACGATCGGGGTGTCGCCGATGGTGTCGACGATCGAGTCATAGACCTTGCCCCGGCCCTTCTTCAGGTGGCGGGATGCGTCATAGCTGAAGTCGGTCATGGAAAAGATCTCCTCGAATGCTGGCGCACAACAGATAAGGCCTCGCCGCCCCACGCAAGGGGTGACGCGCGATGATTTCTGCGCAAACCTTTCAGAGCGGCTATGTCAGCCTATATGTCGCGTCGCGCGAACCGAGATTTCCGTCCTTGCCTCATACCCGTCCGCTCTCCGACACCGGCCTGACCCCGGAAATCGCCCAACTGGTCGCGGAGGTGCAGGCGGACACGGCCGCCGAAACCCAGATCCGCATGGATACCCCGGTCGCGCCCAAGATCGAGGATGCGCCGGCCGCCGAAACCCGCTCCACCGCCGATGAGCTGCGCTATCGCCTGAAGCAGCAGTCGCTGTTGGCGCGCTTCGGCGAGGTGGCCCTGCGCGAGCGCGACCGTCAGGCCCTGCTAGACGCCGCCTGCGCGGTCTGCGCCGACGGGCTGGAGACGCCGCTGTCCAAGGTGCTGATCCATAACGAGGCGCGCGACCGGCTGGTGCTGATCGCGGGCGTGGGCTGGACCGGGCCCGTCGAGGGCCAGGCCTCGCTGAGCGTCGAACTGGATTCGCCGGCCGGCTACGCCTTCCAGACCGGCAAGCCGCTGATCTCCAACCATCTGGAGAACGAGCAGCGCTTCCATACCCCCAAGCTTCTGGCCGACCACGGCGTGCGGCGCGCCATCAACGTCCTGATCCGGCCCGAGTTGGACGGCGAACCCTGGGGCGTGCTGGAGGTCGACAGTCCCGACGAGGGTCAGTTCGACGCCCGCGACGCCCTGTTCCTGGACGCCTTCGCCGCCGTCGTCGGCGCCGCCATCGCCCGCCAGCAGACCGAGCAGCGGCTTCTGGCCGCCATCGAGCATCAGGCCCTGCTGACGCGAGAGGTCAGCCACCGGGTCAAGAACAGCCTGTCGCTGGTTTCCAGCCTGCTGTCGATGCAGGCGCGCGGCGCGGCCTCCGACGCGGTGCGCGCCGCTCTGGCCACGGCCGGATCGCGCATCCAGGCCATCAGCGAAGTCCATGATCAGCTGTGGCGCGGCGCCGACGTTCAGACCGTGATCCTGTCCGACTTCCTGTGCCAGCTGTGCGAGGCCATCGACGCCGGCAGCGACCGCCATGTCGTCACCTGCGAGGCGTCCGATGCGCCGTTGGGCGCCGACATCGCCATCCCGCTCGGTCTGATCGTCAACGAGCTGGTCACCAACGCTATCAAATACGCCTATGGCCCCAAGGGCGGCGCCGTTGCGGTCACCGGCCGCATCGCCGACGGACGCCTAACCGTCACCGTGGCGGACCAGGGCAAGGGCTTCGACCTGATCGCCGCCCGCAGCGACCGCAGCCTAGGCATGCGCGTCATCGACAGCCTGGTCCGCCAGATCGGCGGCACGATCGAGAACCGAACCCAGGGCGTCGGCGCGATCCTGGTGGTCGAGGCCCCGGCGACCTAGCGCTCCAGCACGGCGCGGGCGGGGTCGAAGCCGACGACCTCGCGGATGACGATCATGCTCTTGAAGCCCCGCACGCCCTTTTCAGGGACCAGTTCGCGAATGCCGAAGGCTTCGTAGTCCTGCATGGAGCGGACGGCGACGGTCAGCAGATAGTCGGTTTCGCCCGTCACGTCCCAGCAGCCCTGAACCTCCGGGCTGGCCTTCATGGCGCGCTGGAACGCCTCCATGACTTTACGATCCTGGGTATTCATCTCGACCTGCACATGCAGGACGATGCGCGGCTCGACCCGGGCGGGGTCGATCACGGCGACGTCGGCGGCGATGACGCCCTCGGCCCGCAGGCGACGCAGGCGGCGCAGGACGGCGGATTCCGACAGGCCCACCGCTTCGGCCGTCACCCGCGCCGGCTCCAGATTGTTGCGTCGGACCCGCATCAGCAGCTTATGGTCGAAATCGTCCAAGGTGACGAAATTCGTCATTATTGGGACTCCAGTGACGATTTCCGTCGCATTCAAGCGGAAAATCGCCGGGAAGCGCAAGCGGCGTTACGCTAGCTTTACGCCATGACGTCGCTGGCCCTGAAAACCCACCTGAACTCGCCGCTGGCGGCGCGCCTGATCCCCTATCTGGCGCTGTTTGCGGGCATGGTGACGCTGGCGTGCGGCACATCCTTCGCCAAGACCCTGTTTCCGGTGATCGGAGCGGAGGGGACCTCGGCCTATCGCGTCGGGATTTCAGCCGTTCTGCTGGTCGCCGTGTTCCGGCCCTGGCGGTTCCGCCTGACCCGCGCGGATCTGGGCGCCATTGCGCTGTACGGCGTCGTGCTGGGGGCGATGAACCTCAGCTTCTACATGGCCCTGCGCACCATTCCGCTGGGCTTGGCCATCGCCATTGAGTTCATGGGGCCCCTGACCCTGGCCCTGATCCATTCGCGCAAGCCCATCCATTTCGCCTGCATCGGTCTGGCGGTCGTGGGGCTAGGCCTGCTGCTGCCGATCAAGGCCGGGGCCGGCGCGCTGGACCCCGTCGGCATGGCGCTGGCGGCCTTCGCCGGCCTGTGCTGGGCGCTGTACATCGTCTTCGGCAAGCGGCTGTCGCACCTGCACGCCGGTCAGTCAGTGGCGCTGGGCATGAGCGTGGCGGCCCTGGTCGTCGTCCCGTTCGGCGTGGCCCATGCCGGCGCCGCCCTGCTGAACCCCGCCATCATCCTAGCGGGCGTGGCGGTGGCGATCTTCTCCAGCGCCCTGCCGTATTCGCTGGAAATGGTCGCCTTGCGCAGCATCCCCAAACGCACCTTCGGCGTGGTGCTCAGCGCCGAGCCGGCGGTCGGCGCCCTGGCAGGACTTGTGATCCTGCACGAGCATCTGACCGGCCAGCAATGGCTCGCCATCGCCGCCATCGTCGCCGCCTCGGTCGGCGCCATCGCGACGACGCGGGAGGCGAAGATCGAGTTGGAGCCGAGCGCGCCCTAGAACTCTTCCCAGCCCGCGCTCGATGCCGCCGCCGCTGCAGCCGCGCCGCCGCTGGCGAAGGCCCGGATGCGGGCGCGTTCGCGGGCCAGGGGGACGGGGGCGGCGGCTTGCGACAGGTCATGGACGCGGGTCTGTGCCGGCGCCTCGCCCGTCTCGAACCGTTCGACCAGCAGGGCCAGCTGTTCGGTCTCGGACTTCAGGCTCATGGCGGCGGCCGTCGTCTGTTCGACCATGGCCGCGTTCTGCTGGGTCACCTGGTCCATCTGGTTGACGGCCGTATTGACCTGGCTCAGCCCCGTCGCCTGTTCCTGAGCCGAGGCGGCGATCTCGCTGACCAGGGCGTCCATCTCCGCCACCTTGACGGCGATCGCCGACAGGGCCGCGCCGGTCTCGTCGACCAGCTTGACCCCTTGCGCCACTTCCTGCCCCGAGGTGGTGATCAAGGTCTTGATCTCCTTGGCGGCTTCCGCCGAGCGCTGCGCCAGGGCCCGGACTTCGGAGGCGACGACGGCGAAGCCGCGCCCCGCCTCGCCCGCCCGCGCCGCCTCGACCCCGGCGTTCAGGGCCAGCAGATTGGTCTGGAAGGCGATCTCGTCGATGACGCCGATGATGTCGCTGATCTGGGTCGAGCTGCGCTTGATGCCGTCCATCGCCGCGATCGCCTGGCGCACGACCTCGCCCGACCGGTCCGCCTCGGCGCGCGCGCCCAGGGCGGCGGCCGAGGCCTGTTTGGCGCCGTCCGCGCTGCGTTTCACTGTGGCGGTGATCTGGTCCAGCGCCGCCGCCGTTTCTTCCAGACTGGCGGCCTGCTGTTCGGTGCGGCGCGACAGGTCGTCGGACGCGCTGGAGATTTCGCCCACCCCGCCCCTCAGACCCGACACGGCCCGCAGCGCCTGGCCCATCGTCTGGCGCAGGCTTTCGACCGCCGCATTATAATCGTCGCGCACCCGCACATGGTCGCCCTTCACCGGCGCATCAATCCGCGCGGTCAGGTCGCCGGCCGACAGCTTGTTCAGCACCCCCGCCAGAGCGTCGACCAGCAGGGTCTGGGCGCTTTCCGCCTCGACCCGTTCGGCCTCGCGGCGCGCGGCCTCCTGCTCGTCGGCGGTGATGTCGATGGCCAGTTTGATGACCTTGGCCGGCCGCCCGTCGGGGCCGAACACCGGATTGTAGGAGGCCTGCAGCCACACCTCGCGCCCGCCCTTGGCCAGGCGACGGAACTTGCGCGCCAGGAACTGGCCCGCATTCAGCTCGCGCCAGAAGGCGGCGTAGTCGGGCGAGGCCGCCTCGGCCGGGTCCATGAAGGTCCTGTGGTGGGCGCCCCGGATCTCGTCCAGACTATAGCCCATCGTGGTCAGAAGGTTCTGGTTGGCGTCGATGATGGTGCCGTCCAGGTTGAACTCGATCACCGCCTGCGACCGGCCGATGGCGGCCATCTTGCCGTCCAGATCGATCAGCCGGTCCTGCACGTCCGACTTCGGTTTACGCGCGAACATAGGTCACAACCTCTTCGCTATCGGCCGGCCCCCGCCCGCCTCAGTTGCAAGATTAACAGGCTAATTAGTTGAAAAATCGTTGCCCGCTTGAGTTGCAATCAAGACGCAATAATCGCGGCCTTATCTCCTGCGTTGCAGCAGCGCTTCATCGGTCGTTAACCACGTTGCCGCATCTATTGAGGCCTGTTCCTGGGGTCTGATTTTTGCGCAATCTCGTCGCCGCCGTCGAAGCGATCGATCCGCTGGTCGTGACCGGCAAGGTCGCGGGCGTGTCGGGCCTGCTCATCGAGTCGCGCGGCGGCCTGTCGCGCCTCGCCGTCGGCGCCCGGGCCGAGATCGGTCGGCGCGGCCACGATCCCCTGCCCGCCGAGGTGGTCGGTTTCCGCGATTCCAAGGCCCTGCTGATGCCCTTCGGTCCGGTCGAGGGCGTGGCCCCCGGCGCCGACATCCGCATCATCGACCAGGCCGCTAGCGTGCGCCCGACGACGGCCTGGCTGGGCCGCATCATCGACGCCTTCGGCCAGCCGATCGACGGCAAGGGGCCGCTGCCCCAAGGCCCCGCCCCCTATCCCTTGCGCGCCCCGCCCCCGCCCGCCCATTCGCGCGGCCGGGTCGGCGAGCGGCTGGATCTGGGCGTGCGGGCCATGGACGTCTTCACCACCACCTGCCGGGGCCAGCGCCTGGGCATCTTCGCCGGATCGGGCGTGGGCAAGTCGGTGCTGCTGTCCATGCTGGCAAAAGAGGCCACCTGCGACGCCGTCGTCGTCGGCCTGATCGGCGAACGGGGACGCGAGGTGCGCGAGTTCGTGGAAGAGACCCTGGGCGAAGAGGGGCTGAAACGCGCCGTCGTCGTGGTCGCCACCTCGGACGAGCCGGCCCTGAAGCGCCGCCAGTCGGCATACATGACCATGGCCATCGCCGAATATCTGCGCGACCAGGACCTTGAAGTTCTGTGCCTGATGGACAGCGTCACCCGCTTTGCGATGGCCCAGCGCGAGATCGGGCTGGCCGCCGGCGAGCCTCCGACCACCAAGGGCTATACCCCCACCGTCTTCACCGAACTGCCCAAACTGCTGGAGCGCGCTGGTCCCGGCCCGATCCGGCCCGACGGCACGACGGCGGCGCCCATCACCGCCCTCTTCACCGTCCTGGTGGACGGCGGCGACCATGACGAGCCGATCGCCGACGCCGTGCGCGGTATTCTGGACGGCCACATCGTCATGGATCGCAAGATCGCCGAGCGTGGGCGTTTCCCCGCCATCGACGTGCTGAAGTCGGTCAGCCGCACCCTGCCCGGCTGTCAGACCCCGGCCGAGCGCGAGCTGAACAAGCGCGCCCGCCAGTGCCTGTCGGCCTATGCGAATATGGAAGAGCTGATCAAGATCGGCGCCTACCGCACCGGCGCCGACCCCATCGTGGATCGGGCCATCGCCCTGAACCCGGCCCTCGAAGATTTTCTGGGTCAGGACAAGGACGATGCGACGCGTCTTTCCGATTCCTTTACCCGGCTGGAAGCAATCCTGAACCAAGGCATGATCAGGGAGTGATGATTTAGATGACCGCTTGGGCCCAATCCCTGATCCGCATCTCCAACTATGAGGTCGAGACGCTGCAGAAGCGTCTGGCCGAGATCGCCGAACGCCGCGCTGGCGCCGAACTCCGCATCGCCGTGCTGGACGCCGAGGCCGAGAGCGAACGCAACCGCGCCCGCATGAACGCCGAGGCCGGCATGATGCTGGGCGCCTATCTGAACGGCTGGAAATCCAGGAAGGCCGCCGCCGAAAGCGACCTGTCGGTGCTGGACGCCGAGGAAGCCGGCGCCCGCGACGCCCTGACCGGCGCCTTCGAAGAGCTGAAGAAGTTCGAACACGTCGCCGAAACCACCCGCCTGAACCAGCTGATCGCCCTGGCCAAGCGTGAAACCGCCGCCTTCGACGAGTTGGGCCTGCGGAAGCGTGCGGTCTGATTCCAAAGATCCTCCCTCGCATCGCGGGGGAGGGGGACCGCGCGTAGCGTGGTGGAGGGGGCGGACGTCGTACAGACCCTCGTCGTCGGTCCTTGCACGACCTGTTCAGATCGAGTCTGAGGTCGCCCCCTCCACCGCTTCGCGGTCCCCCTCCCCCGTTCCGCTGCGCTCCTCGGGGGAGGATTTTAGTCGCCGCACAATCCTCGCCGCTCCGCTCGCGCTTTCCTTGAGCAACCTAGCCGCCTGCGATCGCTTCGCCTCGGCGGAGCCGTCGCCGCCAAACGCCCCCCCGCTGAAGTCCATCGCCCCGGCGCCCTTCGGCACGGCGATCAAGGCCAGCCAGATTGACGACCCGGACTGGGTCGCGCTGGCCCGCGCCAACATCTCCCAACTCACGCCCGAGTGGGAGATGAAGATGGAATATATCCTGGCGAACGGCCTGGACCGGCCCAACTTCGACCGCACCGACCGTATCGCCGCCTTCGCCCGGGCCGAGGGCATGGCGATGCATGGCCACACCCTGATCTGGTACGCGCAGGGCAAGGAGGCCTTCGCCGGCCTGTCGGGCGCCGGCTTCGACCGCGCCTTTGACGGCTATATCGCCACGGTCGCCGGCCGCTATCGCGGCAAGGTTCGCAGCTGGGACGTGGTCAATGAGCCGATCCTGGACGACGGCTCGGCCATGCGCGACTGTCACTGGTCGGCGCGATACGGCCAGGACGGCTATATCCTGCGCGCCTTCGAAAAGGCCCGGATCGCGGATCCTGACGCCGTCCTGTTTCTTAATGAATACAATCAGGAAAGCGTCCCGGCCAAGGGCGCGCAGTTCCTGAAACTGGTTGAGCGGCTGCTGAAGGCCGGCTGTCCGCTGCAGGGCCTCGGTTTGCAAGCCCATCTGTGGATCGACATCCCTGAGGGCGTCATCGCCGCCTATGTGCGCGAGATCAGCCAGTTCGGCCTGCCGATCCATGTGTCGGAGCTGGACTGCACCCTGCGCACCGAAAACCGGCTGGACCTCCGCAGCCAGACCGACCGGATCGCGGCGCAAGGCGCCCGCGTCACCGAACTGGCCTCGGCCTTCGCGGCCCTGCCCAAGGCCCAGCAGTTCGCCTTCACCGTCTGGGGCCTGCGCGACACCGACAGCTGGTATCGTCAGGGCGACAAGGACGACGGCCGGGACAAGCCCCTGCCCTTTGACAGCTTCGGCCGTCCCAATCCGATGGCGGCCGCCATCGCGGCGGGCTTCAAGACCCCCGCCTGACGACACGCTTCTGAATACGGAAACGCCCGGCCGTCTTGCGACAGCCGGGCGTTCCTTTGCGAACCGGTTGGGGCGGCCGGTTTACTTCTTCTTGGCGGTCGCCGGCGTCTGGACCGAGGTTTGGGCCTGGGCTTGATGACCCCGGCGGTGCGCACGCGGGGCGCGGGCCGACGGCGCAGGGGTCGTCGCCGAAGCGGTCGCGGCCGGACGAGCGGTCATGGCGGTCGAGGGCGCCGGGGTCGTGCCGGCGAAGGCGGCCCCGCTGGTCAGGGCGACGAAGGCGACGGCCGAAACGGCGGCGGCGGTGCGGTAGGATTTCATGTCGATGTCTTTCCTTTGAAGATCGAAGTCTGAAGATTGTCGGGGGTCCTGCCGGCCGGGGACGCCGGCAGGACCCGCAAGGCGTCGGGCCTTACTTCTTCTTGGCGGGCGTCACAGCGCGGTGGGTGCGGGCGTGGCTGACTCGATGATGCGCACGGGCGGAGGCGGCGGGGCGGGCGTGTGCGCCCGACGACGGGGACGCAGGCGTGCCGGCGAAGGCTGCGCCGCTGGTCAGGATCACCAGGGCGGCGGCGCCGAAAGCGGCGGTGGAACGGAAGGACTTCATGGCGGGTCTTTCTGTGTGTTTGGCGTCCGGCCTCGTGTCGGACAGTCACTGTTTCGGACCCGCGTCCGGCCGGTTCGGGGCCGGTCGATGTCGCCGCGTATCGTGGGCGAAGAGAATTGTGTCCGACTGTATCCGCCGCGCTTTAGCCATGAGACAGGACGACAGATTGCGCGTCTTCCCGCTCGCCGAACGCCAATGTCCCAGACCTCCGTCGCCCCCGTCCTTCTGGTCGTTGACGACGACCGCGAGATCCGAAACCTGTTGTCCGACCATCTGGAACAGCACGGGTTTCGCACGGTGAAGGCCGCCGACGGCCGGACCATGAAGGCGGCGCTGGAGGCCGGGCCGGTCGATCTGGTGGTGCTGGACCTGAACCTGCCGGACGAGGACGGCCTGTCGCTGTGTCGCGGCATTCGGGCGGCGTCCAAGACTCCCGTCATCATCCTGACGGCGCGCGGCGATCCCATCGACCGGATCGTGGGGCTGGAGATGGGCGCCGACGACTATATGGCCAAGCCGTTCGAACCGCGGGAGCTAGTGGCCCGCATCCGCACCGTCCTGCGTCGCACGGGCGGTGAGGCGACGACGAGCGAGGGGCGGCACGCCGACTTCTCCGGCTGGTCGCTGGACATCGCCGCGCGGGCGTTGACGGCGCCGGACGGACGGCTGGCCCCGCTGTCGGGCGCCGATTTCGACCTGCTGCACGCCTTGGTCAGGAACGGCGGCAAGCCGCTGTCGCGCGAGCGGATCCGCGCCCTGTCCACCGTCGCCGACGCCGACGACCGCGCCATCGACCTGAGGGTCAGCCGCCTGCGCCAGAAGCTGGGCGGCGACGCCAAGGCCCCGGCCCTGATCCGCACGGTGCGCAGCCTGGGCTATATGCTGGCGGGGCCTGTGACATGGCGCGCGTGATGGGGGCGCGCGTAAGAAGCCGCCACGGCCGGGCCGAGGCCGAGACCACGCGGCTGTTCCTTTTGCTACTGGTCGGCGCCCTGCTGGCGGCGGGCGTGACCTTCGCCGCCCTGGGCCTGAACCATCGCCATCGCCTGTCTCAGGCCCATGACTTCACCACCGCCGAGCGGATCGTGGATCTGGCCGGCTCCAGCGACGATCCCGCCGCCGGCCTGACCGACGGCTTGCCGGACGCGGCGGGCCAAAGGCTGGGCGCGCCCGACCCGTCCCTGACCCACGCGGTCGCCGAGGCCCTGAAGCGGCGGGGCGTGGACGGGGTCTCGGTCAAGGCGTTCGAGGCCTCGGCCGGGGCGTGCGGCGCGGCGACCGATCGTCTGCGGTGCCGCATCCTGGTGCTGCGGCCGGTCAATCGCGCGCCCGTCCCGGTGGCGATCAGCCTGCCGCCAGCCCCGCGCCCGTGGACGCTCAGCCGCGAGGCCGCCGTTCTGCTGTTTGCGGGTCTGGCCGCCGTGCTGTTGACCGGCTGGATGGCGTCGCGGCTGGCGGCCGGTCCGCTGAACCGTCTGTCCCACGGCGCGGTCGCCCTCAGCCACGATCTCGACCGCCCGCCCCTGGTCGAGGAGGGCGCGCGCGAGGTGCGCGAGGCCGCCGCCGCCCTGAACGCCATGCAGACCCGACTGAAGGCCCTGATCGAGGACCGCACCCGCGTCCTGGCCGCCGTCGCCCACGACCTGCAGACGCCCCTGACCCGGATGCGGCTGCGCGTGGAAAAGATCGAGGACGAGGCTCTGCGCGGCCAGTTCATCAGCGATCTGGCGGGCATGCAGCATCTGGTCCGCGAGGGGCTGGACCTGGCCCGGATCGAGACGACCGTCGAGGCCACAACCCCCGTCGATCTGGACGCGCTTCTATCCGCCATCTGCGAGGACGCGGCCGAGGCGGGCCAGCCGGTCGCGTTCGTTCAGGGCTGCAACGCCGTCGTGCCGACCCGGCCCCAGGCTCTGCGCCGCTGCCTGACCAATCTGATCGACAACGCCGTCCGCCACGGCGGCGATGCGGCCGTCAGCGCCGTGCGCGACGACCATTGCGTGCGCCTGATCGTGCGCGACCGCGGGACCGGCGTGGCGCCGGATCAACTGGAGAAACTGTTCGAGCCCTTCTACCGCCTCGATCCGTCCCGTTCGCGCGACAGCGGCGGTTCCGGCCTGGGGCTGACCATCGCGCGCCGCATGGCCGAACGCGCCGGCGCCCATCTGGCGCTCGCCAACGCCGACGGCGGCGGGCTGGAGGCGACCCTGACCTTCCGACAGCCCTGACGAAAAGGTCGCGGCGCCTGCATCCGAACGCCGCGCTCGCCGCCTCTCTCTGAAAGCGTTAGCGTGACGCGTTCAGGAGACCGCCCGTTGCCTCAGTCGCCCCTCGCCCGCCGTCGCCCGGCCCTCCTACTGCTGGCCGCCAGCGCCCTGGCCCTCACGCTCAGCCCGCTGGCCAGCCGCCCGGCCGCCGCCCAGGATGTGGCGCGCATGGATCAGGTGATCCGCGCCTCCAGCGACGCCGACGCCTTCTCCGGCGCCGTCCTGGTCGCCCGCGACGGCCGCATCCTTCTGGATCAGGGCTACGGCCTGGCCAATCGCGAATGGAACATCCCCAACGACGGTGATGTGAAGTTCCGCCTGGGCTCGCTGTCGAAACAGTTCACCGCCGTCGCGGTCATGCTGCTGAACCAGCAGGGCAGGCTGGATCTGGATGCGCCGATCAAGACCTGGCTGCCCGACGCCCCGGCCGCCTGGGACGCGATCACCCCGCGCCATCTGCTCAGCCACACGGCGGGCGTACCCAACTTCACCCCCTTTTCCGACTTCGAGGCCCAGAAGACCCGGCCCGCGACGCTGCCGCAGTTGATCGCCCGCTTCCGCGACCGGCCGCTGGACTTCGCGCCGGGCTCCCGGTTCGCCTATTCCAACTCGGGCTATGTGCTGCTCAGCGCCATCATCGAGGCGGCCAGCGGCCAGACCTACGCCGATTTCGTCACCGCCAATCTGTTCCAGCCGCTGGGCATGGGCGACAGCGGCTATGACCGCCACGACGTGATCCTGCCCCGCCGCGCCTCGGGCTATGCGCCGGGCGCAGACGGCGTCGTCAACGCCGACTATGTGGACATGACCATCCCGACCGGGGCCGGCGCCCTGTATTCGACCACCCACGACCTGCTGAAGTGGGAACAGGGCCTGTTCGGCGGCCGACTGCTGAACGCCCAATCGATGACCGCCCTGACCACGCCGGTCCGCAACGGCTACGCCATGGGGCTGATGGTGTCCGAGGCCGACGGCAAGCGCCTGGTCTGGCACAACGGCGCCATCGAGGGCTTCAACACCTATATGGCCTATGACCCGGGCGACCGGACCGCCGTCATCGTCCTGGGCAATCTGAACGTCGACGCGCCGGACAAGCTGGGCGCGGCCCTGGTCACGCTGGCGCGCGGTGGAACCGTCACCCTGCCCAGCGAACGCCGCGCCGTCTCCCTCTCGCCCGAGGTGCTGAAGGCTTACGAAGGCGTCTATAATCTGGCCCCGACCTTCGCCCTGACGATTTCGGTCGTGGACGGCAAGCTGATGGCCCAGGCCACCGGCCAGCCGGCCTTCGCACTGACGGCGGAAGCTCAGGACGCCTTCTACCTGACCGCCGTCGACGCCCAGATCACCTTCACCCGCAACGCCGCCGGCGCCGTCGAGGGTCTGATCCTGCACCAGGGCGGCAGGGACATGCCGGCTAAGCGTCAATAGGCTCTCAACGCAAAACGCCCGCCGTCACCGGCGGGCGTTTCGAAATCGCGGATCGAAGGTCGATCAGGCGGCGACGGTGACGACGCCCTCGGCCGGGTCGCGCAGGACATAGCCGCGGCCCCAGACGGTTTCGATATAGTGTTTGCCGTCGGCGGCGGTGGCCAGCTTCTTGCGCAGCTTGCAGATGAAGACGTCGATGATCTTCAGCTCGGGCTCGTCCATGCCGCCGTACAGGTGGTTCAGGAACATTTCCTTGGTCAGGGTCGTGCCCTTGCGGAGCGAGAGCAACTCCAGCATCTGGTATTCCTTGCCCGTCAGGTGGACCCGGTGACCGTTCACCTCGACCGTCTTGGCGTCCAGGTTCACGGCGATCTCGCCGGTGTGGATGATCGCCTGGGCGTGACCCTTGGAGCGACGGACCACGGCGTGGGTGCGCGCGATCAGTTCGTCCTTGTGGAAGGGCTTGGTCATATAGTCGTCGGCGCCGCCGCCGAAGGTCTTGACCTTGGTTTCGATCTCGTGGCTGCCCGACAGGATCATGACCGGGGTGTTGACCTTGCCGACGCGCAGCTGGCGCAGGACTTCCAGGCCGCTCATGTCCGGCAGGTTCAGGTCAAGAAGAATGAGGTCATAGTCATAGATCTTGCCCAGATCGATGCCTTCCTCGCCCAGGTCCGTCGTATAGACGTTGAAGCCTTCCGACTTCAGCATCAGTTCGATGCTTTGGGCGGTTGCGTGATCGTCTTCAATCAACAGGACGCGCATACGTGCCCCTCCAGGCAAAAGCTTTGCGGTAACCACCCTGACACACGGCCGGGTAACCTTGTTCGCAAGTTAAGACGTGAAAACCTTAAGAAGGGTTAACGCCATCCAATTGAGGCGAATCTAGGCTGATTTGCGAATCGGCGTCGAGGGGCTGGAGTCAACGATTCGAAATTTATTAACCATGTTTGGGCGGCCTGGAGTGTGAGTGGTGATGCGTGACTCGTGAGTGGGCGACGCCGAAAGAGCGCATACGAACGCCCACTCACCACTCACCACTCACCACGCACAATGTCCTGCCCGCAACCGCAAGGCGGTTAAGCCGCCACGACCGATTTTGGCGCATAGTAGGACGATATTCCTATCGCGACGTCGCAGCCGCCTATGATGCCGGCGTTGAGAGTTCGTGAGAGGGAGACGTTTCGTGCTGGAGGACTATAGGGTGCCGGTCACCGAGGAGGATCAGGTCAAGGCCGGGCTGGCCATTCATCTGATCGCGGCGCGCACCGGCGCCCATCCGTCGCAGATGACCGGCCGGGGCCGTATGAACCCGCGCGCGGCCCGCCCGCGGTGGCTGGCCATGTATCTGTCCCACGTCGCCTATGGCTGGACGTTGGAGCGGGTCGGCCACGTCTTCGGCGTCAATCGCGCCAGCGTCGGCGCCGCCTGCCGCTGGGTCGAGGACGAGCGCGAACGGCGCAGCATCGACGACCTGATGAACGACCTCGAAGGCTGCATCCAGGGCCTGTATCAGTCGCCCCGCCTGGAGCTGCCGCAATGAGCCGGCTTCTGGAACGCGCGCGCGACCTGATGGCCAAGCCCGGCGCCTGGCTGTCGGCCGAAGGCGGCGCCTATGCCTTGCGCCTGTCGCCCGATCGCCGCAGCCGCATCAGCCTGACCCTGACCGAGACCGAGTTTCGCGCCCTGATCGACCAGCCCGGCCTGCGCGTGCGGCCCGGCGGCGGCTGGTCGGGACGCGCCCAGCCGGACCCGACGCCGTCCCCCACCCCTGCCCCCGCCCCCGGCCGTCCCGGCTTTGTGGCGGGCGAGCGCGACCTGATGCAGCCGGACGGCCGCATGGTCCGGGCGCGGGCCAATCTGGGCGAAAGCCCCATCGCCTGGCTGGCGCGGCGCAAGGACGCGTCCGGCCGCCCCTGGCTGACCCCGGCCGAGACCGCCGCCGGCGAACGGCTGCGGCGCGAGGCGGAACAGGCGAACAGGGGCGCCTCGGTCACCATGCGCTGGGACGCCCTGCCGACCGCCGGCTCGGGAACCGCCGCGCGGATGGAGCCGACCGACCGCGCCCTGTCCGCCGCCCGCCGCGTCGAGCAGGCGCTAACCGCCGTCGGCCCGCGCCTTCGCCCCATCCTGACCCGCATCTGCATCCACGGCGACAGCCTGCAACTGGCCGAAACGGGCCTGGGTCTCCGCCGCCGTCAGGGCAAGACCGTGCTGAAACAGGCGCTGCAGGCGCTGGCGGATCACTATAGGATCGGGTGAAGGGCAACGATCCCACCCGAAAAATCGCGCTTAACCATAACGCAGGTTTTTGAAATCCGCTGGCATATGGCATCTTCCTTGAGTTGTCCCGACACACGGAGATCGCCCATGTCCCGCCCCCTCGCCTGCCTGATGTCCTCCTTGATGCTGGCCACCGCCCTGCCTGCGGCGGCGCAGACGCCCGCAGGTCTCGGCGACCTAGTCGGCGCGCGCGCCGGTCAAGCTGAGGGCGAGCTGAACCGTCGCGGCTATCAGCCTACCGATCGGTCCGAAGTCGTGGGCGACGGGCGCATGACCTATTGGCGTAACGGCGCCGACTGCGTGTCGATCATGACGCGCGACGGCCGCTACGTCTCGATCAACCAGGCGGGCCGCAGCGAGTGCGGCTCGGGCGGTTCGGATCGCTCCAACGCGACGGCCATTGCGGCCGGGGTCGCCATCGTCGGCCTGGCAGCCGCCATCGCCGCTCACAACAACCGCCACCGTGACGCCGGCGCAGATCACGACAGGGAATATCAGCGCGGCTACGAGGCCGCCCTGCATGGCGCAGACTATGACGCCAATCACGAGACAGAGGGTTATCACGAAGGCTATCTGGCCGGGGAGGACGAAGGCCAGAACCGTCGCCACGCCAACAGCGGCTGGATGCAGAACGCCCCCTATGCAGCGCGCCAGGCCTGCTCGCGCCGCGCCGATGAGTTTCAGAATCGTCCCTATGGCTCCAGTGTGCCGATCGGCATGCGTGACCTCGGACGTGGTGAGTTCGAGCTGACCATGGCCACGGGATCCTACCGCTCGCTTTGCACCGTTACGGCGGCGGGCAACGTCCGGTCGATGGCCCCCTATTGACGCCTTAGATCAGGGATACGGGGACCAGGATCGCCAGCAGGTAGATCAGCGCCCGGATCAGGGCCAGGACGGCGATCACGGCGCCGCGCGCCTTTGACACGTTCAGCCGCCGGGCGAACCAGCGCGACTGCACGAAGAGGAACCAGGCCGCGCCGACGATCATGATCGCCGCGCCCACCGCATTGGGCAGTTCGGGCCGCTGGAAGATGGCGCCGCCGACCGAGACGAAGGCGACGCAGACGGCCGCCAGATAGCATTGCGCATAGAAGGGCGCGCGCAGGGTCTCGCGGGCGATACGCTTCTTCTCGTGGCGCAGCAGGGTGACGGCGGCGACCAGCGGGATCAGGCTGAAGGCCAGCGAGCGGAACAGGACCAGGTTCTGCTGGGACGCATAGACCACGCGGCTGAGGTCGGTCGCCTCGGGCGGCTGTGGCACATGCAGCGCCATCGACAGCAGATTGGTCAGGACGATGGTGGCCAGAAGGAACAGCGGCGGGCTGAGCGCGTCGTCATAGCGATGCTCCTCGCTGTCGCTCTGCTCGCGGTCCGAATAGTCCATCGCCGCCAGCGGCCCGCGCAGGATCCGCCACAGGGTCAGGGGATAGAAGACCAGCCAGCTGACCGCCTCGAAGAGAAACTCCTCGAAACTGCGCAGGATCTTCAGCAGGTCCATTCGCGCCCCCGGTTACGACCCCGCGATCGTGGGTCGCCGGGCCGGCGGTTGCAACCCCCGACTACTGAACCGCCAGCGCGGCCTCGCGGATGCGGCCGACCATGCTGTTCAGGCCGTTGGCGCGCTGGCGCGTCAGGGCCGAGGGCAGGCCCAGCCGATCCAGCGCCGCGCGGGCGTCGAAGGCGACGATCTCCGCCGCCGTGCGGCCGGAATAGAGTTTCAGCAGCAGGGCGATATTGCCCTTGGACAGGGCGCTGTCGCTGTCGGCGGCGAACCACAGCCGCCCGTCATCCTGGGTCGTCGCCAGCCAGACCTGGGCCGCACAGCCCGGCACCTTGTTGGCCTCGATCCGGTCGGCCTCGTCCAGCGGGGCCAGCCCCTTGCCCAGTTCGATGACGTATTCGATCCGCTGCTCCCAATCGCCCAACAGGTCGAAATCCTCGGCCAGTTCGGCCAGGGTCTGGTCCAGGGTTTGGGTCGGGCGCGTGCGGTCGGTCATGCGCCGCCAGATAGGCCGCGCGGCCGTTAACGACAACCGGCCGTTTTGTCCCCCGATATTCATGGTGAACGCCGCAATGGGGTTCGCCTCAGGGGGGAGCGGCCTCGCACCGACTCAGCCGCAGCCCTAGTCTGGGCGCAGACGAAAACCATGGCCCGCCCTTCTTGAAACCCGACGCTCCCGCCAGATTCGAGGACGACCCGACGCACGATGCGGCGTTGGGCGCCCCGCTGGTCGCCTTATGGCATGCGATCTGGGCGGTGGCGGTCGCTCTGACGGCGCTGGCGGCCCAGATGATGGACGGGCTGAAGGACGCGCCGCTGGCCGCCCTGCTGCTGATGGCCTTCCCCGGCGTGTTCGGCGTCGTGCTGATGGTGCGCGACAGCGTGGGGCTGAGGCTGGCGGTCATGGGCGGCTGGATCCTGGCCGCCACCGCCTCGGCGGGCCTGACCGGCGGCGTGACCGGCGCCCTGCCCGGCCTGATCCTGACGCCGTTGGCGGCGGGGATCGCCTTGGATCACGGCGTGCATCATGCCCGCGTCGGCGCCGATCGGTTGACCCGGACGGGCGCCTTTGCGGTGGCCCTGCCGCTGTTGGCGGGGCTGATCTCGACCTGGCTGAACGGGGCGGAGGCGCAAGCCCCCTTGCTGGCCGCCGTCTCGGGCCTGCTGGCCATGGGCGCGATCATCGCCGCCATGCGCCTGACCTGGAGCGCGCGCCAGCAACGCCTGGCCGAGGCGGAAGGACAGGCCGCCCGTATCGCCGCCCTGCTGGAGGATCAGCCGGCCCTGACCCTGCTGCTCGATCCGTCGGGCCGCGCCGTCGCCACCTGGGGCACGCCGCCGCCCGCCCTGTCGGTGCTGGCGCTGACCGAGCAGGGCCTGATCTCGGCCGTTCATGCGCCGGATCGCCCGGCCGTGTCCGCGGCCCTGGCCCGCGCCCTGTCGGGCCAGTCGGTCGAGGTCCAGTTCACCCCGCGCATCGCCCTGGACCGCCGCGTCGTCATGATCCTGGGCCCGTTCCAGCACGCGACGGACCGCCCGCGCCTGATCGCCCAGGCGTTCGACGGCACGGCCCAGTTCGCCCGCGAGCTGGGGCTGGAAACCGCCCGCGTCGAGGCCGAGGCCCAGTCGGCCGGCAAGACCCGCTTCCTGGCCAATATGAGCCACGAGCTGCGCACCCCTCTGAACGCCGTGCTCGGTTTCGCCGACATCATGCGCCAGAAGCTGTTCGGCCCGCTGCCCGAACGCTACGCCGGCTACGCCGACGCCATCCATCAGGCGGGCGGTCACCTGCTGGACCTGATCAACGACGTGCTGGACCTGTCCAAGATCGAGGCCGAACGCTACCAGCTGGCGATGGAGACGTTCGACGCCCGCGACGCCGTGTCCGCCGCCGTCGCCCTGGTCCGGCTTCAGGCGGACGACAAGGGGGTGGACCTGGCCGCCGTCCTGCCGTCCGAGCCCATCACGGTCCGCGCCGACGCCCGCGCCCTGAAGCAGATGGCGCTGAACCTGCTGTCCAATGCGGTCAAGTTCACGCCCGCCGGCGGCTCCGTCACCATCACCCTGGACGCCGACGGTCCGGACCTGGATCTGGCCGTCTCCGACACCGGCGTCGGCATCGCGCCGCAGGATCTGCAACGCCTGGGCCGCCCCTTCGAACAGGCCGGCGGCGCCGACCAGAAGGCGCAAGGCACCGGCCTGGGCCTGTCCCTGGTCCGCAGCCTGACCGAACTGCACGGCGGCCGCATGACCATCGACAGCACCCTTGGCGAAGGCGCGGCGGTGATGATCCGACTGCCGGTGATGGTGGCGGCGGGGTCGCTGGATCCGCAGTCGAACGAGGCGCCGCCTGAGACGGTTGAGGCTTGATCATCAGCTTTGGGTTGTGAGAGCGCGCGCGTGTCTCTAGCAGTCTATGCAGAACGCCATCGCGTCTTGAGGCCCTGATATGCGCACCAAGCTGAAGTTTGTTATGCCACTCGGCCTGACCGTGGGGCTGATTGGTCTGCTGCTAACGACGGCGCCGAGCCTGGACGGATCGGCCGCGACGCTGTTCGGTTGGACGCGGTGGCCACGAGAAGTCAGCCTAGTCCTCGTCACGATCGGGCTGGTGCTGGCGCTGTTCGGCCTAGCCCTTACCCTGCGTGGCCGGCTGAAGACTGCGAAACCGGATACGTCCAGCGAAGCCGATCCGAAGCGTCGCGCCCCCTAAACCTGCCCCATCGCCAGGAAGGCCCTACCCGCCGCGAAGTCGCCGGCTTCGAAGGTGGAGCGGGCGATGCTGCCGTCGCGGAACAGGAATTCGACGGTGAAGACCTCGCGCGGGTCCAACGCCGACAGGGCGTCGGCGGCGGCGGCGGGGAACATCCAGGCCTGACCGGCCGGGCGACCTTCGGGCAACAGCATCGCATCGGCGCTGGTCACGCCGGCGGCCCAGAAGGCGCGGCGTTGCGCGGCGGGCGGCAGGTCGTGCGACAGCCACGGACGCGGCGCCACCGTGTGGTCGCGCATCACCACCCGCACCCCGGTCGGGCGCGAGCGCCCCTGCCAGGACACGACGGCGGCCAGTTGATCCGGCCGGTCCATGCCGCCCACCACGCCGAACCGCACGGGCGAGGCGCCGGTCACGGTCGCCTGCATCAACCGCCAGGTCGGGCGCGCATAGGCCGCGCGGTCCGCGCTCCACTTTCGGCGATCGCCGGGAAACTCCATCCGCGTCGTGCGCGACCAGCCGGAAAAGGCGGTCCGGACCCTGCCCTGAACCGTCTTCAGATCGGTCGAGCCGCAAGGCGTCGTGTTCGCCCGCGCCCGCGCCCGCTGGGCCGTCTCGGCCAGCTGCCGGTCGCTGGATCCCGCGCGCAGGGCCGCGCCCCGCGCCTGCCAGGCCGCAGCCGTCAGGGCGGCGGTCAACTGCGGCTCGAACAGGCCGCAGCGGTCGTTGGCGGCCAGCACGAAGCTGCGCTCATAGAAGCGGTCCTGCGGCGCGGCGAAGGCTGCGCCCGAAACAAACAGGGGGGGCGTCGCGGCGATCAGCACGGCCGACGCGAAACCTCTGGCTTGCCGGGGGGAAAGGCCTATCCTCATGCCCCGACCCTAGCGCGCCAGGGTTGGGGTTCCGTGTTCGAGCAGGGTTAGCGAATTGCTTCTTTCCAGCGACCTGTGGGTCAGCGCCCTGATCCGCCGCGCCCAGATCGAGGGCGCCTATGCGACCGTCGTCAAAAAGGGCGACGCCCGCGCCGGCTCGGTCATCGTCAAGGCCTACGACACCACCACCCGCACCGCCCGCCTGTTCACCGAAGCCTTCGGCCCCGACGGCGACCGCCTGTGGATCCAGCCGGTGACGTCCGACAGCGAAACCGAACTGGACGCCTATATCGCCCGCCAGCGCGGGTATGACCCGGACCTGTGGGTGGTCGAGATCGAGGATCGGCAGGGGAGGCATTTCATCACGGAGACGGTGCAGGGGTAGATGGCCGCGCATTTCCTTCAAAGTTTGTTGGAGGGCTGCGCAGGAAGGCGACCAACTCCAGCTATAGCAGGGCTAGCTTACCGCTGGAGAACGCGACCAGTCGCTCTGGTTCTGCCGCGAACCACGCATAGCTTCCCCATGCCAATCCATCGACGGCCTTCTTGAACGGAGCGCGGCTCCGATCAAGGAAGGCCGTGACATAAGCGACGTGCTCCACTGGAAAACCAGCCTCAGAGGCCAACGTGATCCTCCCTCGGTTTGGTGGA
>NZ_JZRG01000009.1:0-70698 GCF_000964075.1 Brevundimonas sp. KM4
CCGTTCGAACTTTTCCTTGGCCATGGCCAAACTCCTGATGGCCCGGGTCCGTCAGCGGAGGGGCGCGATGCTGATCTTTTTAAAAACCTGGAGCGGGTAGACGGGATCGAACCGACATCCTCAGCTTGGAAGGCTGCTGCACTACCATTGTGCTATACCCGCGCGGAGACTGCGGAAGTTCTTTCGGAACGCCGCAGCCGGTTCCTCTCCGTCGTCCTGATCCGTCGTATCCGTCAAGGCGCGTGGTGGGGGAAGAAGGACTCGAACCTTCGAAGCTTACGCAGGGGATTTACAGTCCCCCCCCTTTGCCGCTCGGGACATTCCCCCAGCGCGCCTTGTCGAACCGTCGGACCCCTCGTTTCCGCCCATAAAGAAGCGGGACGAAACAAAAGCCTTCGGCTTGTCGCCTCCTCTAGGATAGAGGGGGCGCCCAGACCCGAAAGCCCTTGGGGCTCCAAATCGGAGGGCGTCTTATAGTGTCGTCGAAATCAGAACGCAACGACCGTAAAAGCGGTAAAAAACAGGTCTTCGGAAACCGTCCCGACGGCCCCCGCGACAAGGGCCAAAAGCCCGCTGCGCAAGGGTTTGGCCGGCGCGAGGAAACCCCTCGTCAGCCCCGTTCGCCCGATCGGGGCAAGTCGGACGCCGATAATTTTCTGTGGGGGCGCCACCCGGTTTTGGCCGCTCTGGCGAATCCCGCCCGTCGCGGCATGGGTCGTCTGCTGGCCACGGCCGAGCGCGCCGCCGAAATCGAGAACAATGCTCTCGCAAACGGCCACAGGATCGAGGTGGTCGATATCCAGACCCTGACCCGGATGCTGCCCCCGGGCGCCGTGCATCAGGGACTGGCCTTCAAGGTCCAGCCGCTGGAAGGCGTGTCGCTGGAAGACCTGGCCGAGCCGGCCGAGGGCGTCATCGTCATGCTGGATCAGCTGACCGACCCCCAGAACGTCGGCGCCATCTTCCGCTCGGCCCTGGCCTTCGGCGCGCGGGGAATCATCGTTCAGGACCGTCACGCCCCGGCTCTGGCGGGCGCCCTGGCCAAGGCTGCGGTCGGCGCGACCGAACGCCTGCCCCATGCGCGGGTGACGAATCTGTCGCGCGCGCTGGAGCGTCTGGCCGATCTGGGCTGGCGCGCCGTCGGCCTGGACGGAACGGGCGAACAGACGCTGGAGGAGGCGCTGGATCATCAGCCGACCGTTCTGGTCATGGGGTCCGAAGGCGACGGCATCCGTCGTCTGGTCGCCGAACATTGCGATGTCCTGGCCAAGATCCCCATGCCGGGCGGCTTCGAGAGTCTGAACGTGTCCAATGCGGCGGCGGTGGCGCTTTATGAAGCGGCGCGCGCGCAACGCGGCTGACAGAACGCCGCACCGAGGCTAAGGAGCGGAAATGGAATTCCTCTCGTCTCCCGAACTCGCCAGCCAGGCCACGGCCCTGGGCCAGGTCCTGCTGATGGATCTCGTCCTGGCCGGCGACAACGCCGTCGCCGTGGGCCTGGCCGCCGCCGCCCTGCCCCAGGACCAGCGCAAGAAGGCCATTCTGATTGGCCTGGCCGCCGCCGTCGTCATGCGAATCGGCTTTGCGCTGATCACTGTGCAGCTTCTGGCTCTGGTCGGCCTGTTGCTGGCCGGCGGCCTGCTGCTGCTGTGGGTGTGCTGGAAGATGTGGCGCGAACTGCGCGAGCAGGCGACGCACGACCAGGCCGAGGCCGAAAAGGAACTCGAACTGGCCATGAGCATCGAGCACGGCTCTGGACCGTCGCCCGAGGAACTGGGCCTGAAGCGCAAGAGCTTCGGCGCCGCCCTGCTTCAGATCATGGTCGCCGACATCACCATGTCGCTGGACAATGTCCTGGCCGTCGCCGGCGCCGCGCACGAACACCCCTGGATCATGGTCTTCGGCCTGGTCCTGTCGATCGCCCTGATGGGCGTCGCCGCCACCTATATCGCCAAGCTTCTGCACCGCTTCAGCTGGATCGGCTATATCGGTCTGGTCGTCGTCCTTTATGTCGCCCTGCACATGATCTGGGACGGCGCCCGCCAGGTGGTGGTCCGCACCGGCCATACGGAAGAGTTCAACGCCTCGGCCCCTGCTTTCCTTGAGATCGGTCCCGAGGAAACGGCCAAACATCTGGGCCAGAAGCGCACCGAGGACAGCCCGACGCCGGCGCCCGCCGAACCGACGGTCGCGCCATGACCGTCGCCACGGTCACCGTCGAAGACGCCGCCGCCTGGCTGCAGGCGGGCGAAGCGGTGCTGATCGATGTGCGCGAGCCGGACGAGTTCGCCGCCGCCCGCATCGACGGCGCGATCCTGGCCCCGCTCAGCCAGATGCCCGCCGCCTGGGAGGCGCTGGACCTTCCGGCCGACAAGAAGATCATCGTTCAATGCCTGAAGGGCGGCCGCAGCCACCAGGTCTGCGCCTTCGTCGGCCCGACCGGCCCCGACGGCCAGCCGCTGTTCAACCTGACCGGCGGCATCCAGGCCTGGAACACGGCGGGGCTTCCCGTCGTGTTCGCCGAGCAGGACTGATCAGCGACCGCGCAGCCAGCCGGTGACCGAAATCCGGTCCGCCGCCGCCGACAGGGCGACCTGCGTCACCGAATGGGGCGTGGGCACCTTCAGCAGGTTCAGGGTGTTGAAGCGCGGCGTAAAGGCCTCCGCCACATTGCCGTCGGCGCCATGGAAAGCCAGCAGGCCGCCCCACTCGATCCGCCAGGCCGGCGTCAGGTTCAGCACATAGGCGAAGAAGCGATTCTTGCCCTCGGCGTGGTCGTCATGCTCGGTCAGAAAATGGCCGGCGCGATAACGGGTCAGTTGCGCATCGGCCAGGGCAAGCTGCGGCTCGCCCGTCACGTCCCGCATCAGACCCAGGAAGGCCTCGCCGTTCAGGAAGGCCAACAGATCGGCCCACACCGGCGCCGCCTGCCCCGCCTGGACCAGATCGTAGATCGGATGATTGTCGTACAGATACTGGAAATCGGCCTGGGCCGAGACCTGCACCGCCTGACCCAGCGCCTGTTTCTGATCCGGCGTCAGAGAAGCCAGCCAGGCGGCGGGCAGATCGACATGGCCGGTCCCGCGTCGCGTCACGACATTGTAATCGACGCGCGTCGCCGCGTCGTAGAGCGCCTGCGCGTCCGTGGGGGCCAGGACGCCGTCGATCTGCGCCCGCCCCGTGCGCGCCAACCGCTCACGAATGGCGGCGCGCGCTTCGTCGGTCAGGGACGTCAGGGTCGGCGTCATCGCTTATCCACTTCGGATCAGGCGTCCGCGCCGCCGAAGCGTTCGGACCACTCCGCGACCTGGGCGTCCTCGATCTTGGCGAACAAGACGCCCTGAGCTTCCACCTTGCCGCCCACAGGCAGACGGTTCAGCAAATCCTCGTCGGCGCCAGGCCAGCTCAAGTCGTCCACCCCAACCGACGCCGCGATCCTGGGCGCGGTGAAGGGCAGGATCGGCGCGGCCAGACGCGCGAACAGGGCCACCAGGTTCAGACCCGTGCGCACCCCCACCGCCGCGCGGTCGCGATCGGTCTTCAGCGCCGTCCAGGGCGCGGCGACCTGCAGATACTCGTTGCCCAGCACCCAGGCGACGCGGATGGCGACGGCGGCCTTTCTGAACTCCATCGCCTCCAGCTGTTCGGTCGCCTCGGCGACGGCGGCCTTGATGTCGGCCTCCAGCTGGATCTCGAACGGCCCGGGTTCGCCGCCCTCAGGCACCACGCCGTCGAACTTGGATTCCGCGAACTTGACGATGCGGTTGACGAAGTTACCCAGCACATCGGCCAGGTCCTTGTTGGTCGAAGCCTGGAAGTCCTCCCAGGTGAAGGCCGAGTCCGCGTGCTCCGGTCCATAGGCCGTCAGTCGCCAGCGCCAGTAGTCGGCCGGCAGCAGCTCCAGCGCCTGATCCATGAAGACGCCGCGCTTCTGGCTGGTGGAGAACTTGCCGCCGTACCAGTTCAGCCAGTTGAACGCCTTCAGCTGATCCACCGTCTTCCACGGCTCGCCCGAGCCGATGATGGTTGCCGGGAACGACACGGTGTGGAAGGCCACGTTGTCCTTGCCCATGAACTGGACATAGCGAACGTCGTCCGCCCCTTCGTCCAGACGCCACCAGTCACGCCACGATCCGCCCGTCGCCTCGGCCCATTCCTCGGTCGCGGCGATGTATTCGATGGGGGCGTCGAACCAGACGTAGAAGACCTTGTCCTCCATGCCCGGACGGGGGAAGCCATCCTTGGTCACCGGCACGCCCCAGGCCAGGTCGCGGGTGATGCCCCGGTCGATCAGCCCCTCGTCCAGATGTTTGTAGGCGATGGACTTGGCCAGTTGTTGCCAGCCCGTCTTGCCGTCGACCCAGGCGCGAATCTCGGGCTCGATCTTGGTCTGGAGCAGATAGAGGTGACGCGTGTCGCGCACCTCCAGGTTCTTGGAGCCCGACACCGACGAATAGGGATCAATCAGGTCGGTCGGATCCAGCAGGCGTCCGCAGTTGTCGCACTGATCGCCGCGCGCGCCGACATGGCCGCAGTGCGGGCACGTCCCCTCGACATAGCGGTCGGGGAGGAAACGGGCGTCGTCGATCGAATAGATCATCCGATCCACCCGCTCCTCGATCAGGCCGTTCTTCTCCAGCGCCTCGGCGAAATGCTGGGTTAGGCGATGGTTCTGCGGGTTCGACGACCGGCCGAACCAGTCGTAGCTGAGCCCGAAGGCCTGACCGGCGGCCTTCTGAATCTCGTGCTGCTCGTCGCAATAGGTGCGCACGTCCTGGCCGGCGGCGGCGGCGGCCAGCTCGGCCGGGGTGCCGTGCTCATCGGTGGCGCAGATATAGAGGACCTCATGCCCCTGGGCCCGCTTAAACCGCGCCCAGACGTCGGCCGGCAACATCGAGCCCGCCAGATTCCCCAGGTGCTTGATGCCATTGATGTAGGGCAGCGCCGAGGTGATGAGGATGCGGGCCATGATCGTCCAGGTGTTCGGGGAAGCGCAGGGATATAGAGCGGCGGCGCGGTTTCCTCAAACGCCTTGCGGCAGACGGCGCGCAATACGGATGAAACGCCCGGTCAGCAGGGTCGAGGACGCCAGGCTGGCGATCACCACCGCCCAGACCAGGCCGTTGACGCCCATCTGATGCGCCAAAACCCAGCCCAGCGGCATCATCACCGCGCCGTAGGCGGCGAAATGCATGATGGTGGGCCACCAGACGTCGCCTGCCGCGCGGTTGGCCTGGGCCGCCACGACCTGAATGCCATCCGCCACAAAGAACAACGTCGCCAGCACCAGGGCCGGAGCGGCGATGGCCAGCAGGGCCGGATCGCGATTATAGGCGCCGACGATCAGATGGGCGCTGGGCCAAACCAGCAGGGCGACAACCAATGTCAGGGCCGTGACGACGCCCAGCCCGACCAGCCCGGCGCGCATCACCCCTCGCCCGTCGCCGGCGCCATAGCTGCGCCCCACCAGCACCGCGGTCGCTGACGACAGCCCCATCGGCAGCATGAAGACGATGGCCGAGACGTTGAGCACAACCGCCCAGGCCGCCGTCTCCGCCGTACCGATCTGACCGGCGAAGAAGGTGAAACCGGAAAAGGCCCCGACCTCGATGAAATAGGATGCGCCGGCGCCCAGGCCGACCTTGACCTGTTCGCGCGCGGCCTTGGGATCGCGCTCGGGCTTGTCGAAGATGCCCAGCGCCCGCGCCTCGGGCAGACGCAGGATGTAGATCACCAGAAAGATCGCCAGCGCCGCCCGCGCCCCGAACGTCGCCCAGGCCGAGGCGAAGGCGCCGTCGAAGCCGAAGCCGAGCAGGTCCGGGACCAGCACGATGTTCAGCACCAGATTGACCCCGTTCGCCACCCACATGGCCACCATGCCGGGCTTGGGCCGGCCCAGAGCCTCCAGGAAGAACTGGCCCGTCACCGAGATCAGATAGAAGGGCATGGACAGGGCGAACACCACCAGGGCAGGCCCCGCGCCCTCCGCCAGACCGTCCTCCAGCCCCAGCTTGCCCAGTCCCCACGGGCCAATGGCGATCAGGGCGATCATCGACACGACGCCGATCTGCAACGAATAGGTCAGGCCGCGACGCAGCACCGAGCCGACCGCGTGCCGACGCCCCTCGCCCAGCATCCGCGCCGTCATCACCTGCACGCCCAGCATCAGGCCCACCGCCGTCGTCACCACGATCGACGTCGGCGCCCAGGCCAGAGAATGGAACGCCAGTTCCTGGCTGGAATAGTTGCCCACCACGATGGCGTCGGTCAGCCCCATGGTCATGATGCCGATGCGCGCCAGGATCACCGGCCATGCCAGGTTCAGCAGGTCGCGGAAGGCGGTACGGGTCTGGGGGCTGAGCGCGATCATCGGACGCGGCACAGGCCACGCCGACTCGCCGGGGTCAACTCCCAAAAACTTTGAGGGCTTGGCCTACCAGGCGCCCAGTTCGCGCAGCTGACGCACCAGTTCTTCCGGAGCCTCGCCAGCGTCGAGGTCGGTCAGATCGACCGGCGCATCTTTTGGCTCGAAATATCGCCAACCCTGGAAGGGACGCCGAGCCATGGGCGCGGTGCGAATGACTTTGGGTTCGAGCGTGATCTCGCATCGGCTCTGCTTGCCCTCGCCCAAGGTTGTGATGTCCAGCACCGGCTGTCGACAGACGATCGTTCCCTTCACCACCCAGTAAAGCGAGCCGCCGTCCTCGATCTCGGTCGCCCGTTTCGGTGTCATTCGCGTATGAACCACCAGCGGCCCGCCCTTGGCGGCGCGGGTTTCCAGCCATTCGACGTCCGGCACCCCGACGCCCAGCTTGATCATGTGAAGCGGCATGGCGCCCACGTAGCGCCCCTTAGGCGCATTGGCCAGATTCTTAATCTAAAGGGGTTAGTCATGATCGCGCGCCGCTCAGTTCGCCCAGCGCGTTTAGGACCAGTATGTACGGATTGATTACCCGCCTGACGGCCCACCCCGGCCGCCGCGACGAACTGGGCCTCTGCCTGCTGGACCCCAATGTGAAGCGACCAGGCTGCCACAGCTACGTCGTGGCGCACGACGTGAATGACGCAGACGCCCTGCTCGTCACAGAGGTCTGGATGAGCAAGGCCTCGCACGATGCCTGGTTCAACACGATCCGCGAATCCAGGGTGATGCGTCCGGCGCTCGGCCTGATTGCGCTGTGGGGCGATACGGTCGTGACACGCCCGATCGGCGGCGTGGGGCTTTAGTCCGCCTTCACGACCGCCAGCACGGCCGCCTCGACGACCTGATCGCCAAGAGACGCGACGCTCTCCACCACGCCGTCGAACGGCGCGGTCAGGGCGTGTTCCATCTTCATGGCTTCCAGCACCACAACCGGCTGGCCCTTCGTCACCGCATCGCCGGCCTTGACCGGCGTAGCCACGATCTTGCCCGGCATGGGCGCGCGCAGGGAGCCGTCCGACACCGCGCCCGCGCCCGACCCCACAGCGGCGCGATAGGGCGCAACGCGACGCGCCTCGCCATCGACGAACAGGACGAAACCGTCGTCGACGGCCTGATAGCCGAACAGGCGATCCCCGGCCTGAACCTGGTCGAAGCCAACGTGGGCAAGTTCGCCCTGCGAACCGCGCCAGCCCGTTTCAACCGGCGTCACCGCAGCGGACACGCCCTGACCGTCGACATGGGCCCAGACGGTCGTCTGCGCCTGCGCATTCAGGCGCACGCCATAGGACAGACCCGGCTGCCCGCCCCAGGGACTGAACCGGTCCGAACGCGCCTCGACCGCATCCGCCGCCGCTTCTGCAATCAGGGTCAGGGCCGCCAGCGTTGCTTCGTCGGACGGCTGCGGCTGCAACGCCGCCTCCTCCGCCGCGATGAAGCCCGTGTCCACGTCGCCGGCGACGAAGCGTGGGTGCTCCAGGCAGCGTTTCAGGAAGCCGGCGTTGGCCTTGACTGGCCAGACCTCGACCTCGCGCGCCGCATCGGCCAGCCGCGCCGCCGCCGCCTCTCGCGTGTCTTCATGCACGATCAGCTTGGCGATCATCGGATCGTAGAACTGGCTGACCTCGCCGCCCTGTTCCACGCCTGTGTCGACGCGGATGCCTTCGGGCATGACGAAATGCTCCAGCTTGCCGATGGAGGGCAGGAAGCCGTTGGCCGGATCCTCGGCATATAGCCGCGCCTCCATGGCCCAGCCGTTCAGCTGAATCTCATCCTGCTTCAGAGGGATCCGCTCGCCCGCCGCGACGCGGAACTGCCATTCGACCAGATCGACGCCCGTCACGCTCTCGGTCACGGGATGCTCGACCTGCAGTCGGGTGTTCATCTCCATGAACCAGACGCCGTCCGCCTTCAGCCCGTCCGAGGCGTCGGCGATGAACTCAATCGTGCCGGCCCCGACGTAGTTGACCGCCTTGGCCGCCTTGATCGCGGCCCCGGTCACGGCGGCGCGCACAGCCTCGCTCATGCCCGGCGCGGGCGCCTCTTCGATCACCTTCTGGTGGCGGCGTTGCAGCGAACAGTCGCGTTCGTACAGGTGCACGACCTCGCCGTGCTTGTCGCCGAACACCTGCACCTCGATGTGGCGGGGGCGGTTGATGTAGCGTTCGATCAGAACCCGGTCGTCGCCGAAGGCCGCAGCCCCTTCCCGCTTGGCGCTGGCCAGACCGGCGGCGAAATCGGCCGGATCATCGACCCGTTTCATCCCCTTGCCGCCGCCGCCCGCGACCGCCTTGATCAGCACCGGATAGCCGATGCGCGCCGCCTCGGCCGTCAGGGTTTCCTCCGACTGGTCCGCGCCCTGATAGCCTGGCGTCACCGGCACCCCGGCCTGGATCATCAGCGCCTTGGCCGCGTCCTTCAGGCCCATGGCGCGAATCGAGGACGGGTCCGGCCCGATCCAGATCAGGCCCGCCGCCGCGACGGCCTCGGCGAAGTCGGCGTTCTCGCTCAGAAAGCCATATCCGGGGTGGATCGCCTCTGCGCCGGTCGCCTTGGCCGCCGCCAGCACCTTGGCGCCGTCCAGATAGGATTCGCGCGCCGCCGCCGGACCGATCAGCACCGACTCGTCGGCTTCGCGCACATGCAAGGCGTTGGCGTCCGCCTCGGAATAGACGGCGATGGTGCGAATCCCCATCCGCTTGGCGGTGCGGAAGACGCGGCAGGCGATTTCGCCGCGATTGGCGACAAGGACGGACTTGAACATGAAGCGGTCTTAGCCGGATCGTGCGCATCAGGCGAGAGGCAGAGCACGACCCTTCTCACGCGACGCAGCAGGCGTTAAGCCCCCTCCATGTCCTTGCGCCCCCTCTTCGTCACCCAGGTCTATGAAGCCTCCCTTGCCGCCGGCCGCGGCTGGTCCGACTTTAACGCACAGCTGATCGACGTCATCCGGATGATGGCCGAGGAGGACGAGGCTGGCCGCCGCTGGTGCAAGGCGAACGCCTATCGCGGCTACACCTCCTACGGATCGCTGAACGACCTGCCCCAACGCTTCCCAGAGTTCGCCGAGCTAAAGCGGCATCTGGATCGCCATGCCGTCGCCTACGCCAAGGCGCTGAACTTCGACCTAGCGCGCAAGCCCCGCCTCGACAATCTGTGGGTCAACATCCTGAAGCCCGGCGGGGGTCATACAGGTCACATCCACCCGCACGCCTTCCTGTCGGGCACCGTCTATATCGACGTGCCAGACGGCGCCTCATCGCTGAAGCTGGAAGACCCCCGCCTGCCCTTCATGATGGCCCGCCCGTCGGTGACCGATGACGCGAGCGAGGCCGAGCGGCCGTTCGTCTATCTGCAGCCTCAGGCCGGCACGGTTCTGATGTGGGAAAGCTGGCTGCGGCACGAGGTGCCGACCAATCTGGCCAAGGCCGACCGGATTTCGATCAGCTTCAACTACGCCTGAAATCGGCCGCCGTTTCCGGCGACCGATCAGCGCAATCAGACCGTCCAGCTGGCCTTGCGCTTTTCCAGGAAGGCGGCGACGCCCTCGCGGCCTTCTTCCGACACGCGGGCGCGGGCGATGCGTTTGGCGGTTTCGTCCATCAGACCGTTGTCGATCTTGTGGTGGGCGATGTCGTTGACCAGACGCTTGGCCTCGCCCATCGCACCCGGCGCATTGTTGGTCAGGCTGTCGCTCAGCATCGAGATGAACTCGTCCACCGATCCTTCGGGCAGGACCAGGTCGATCAGGCCGGCATGGGCGGCGTAGTCAGCGTCGAAGGCGTTGGCGGTCAGGAACAGCTGACGGGCGCGGCGCGCGCCGACGGCCTCGATCACATAGGGGGCGATGGTCGCCGGGATCAGACCCAGCTTGACTTCGGAGAAGGCAAAACGCGCTCCCTCGACCGCCACGGCCATGTCGCAGGCGGCGACGATGCCCGCTCCGCCGCCCATGGCGTTGCCCTCGACCACCGCCACCGTCAGGGCGGGAATGTCGTGCAGGGCCTTCAGCATTTTCGCCAGGCCCATGGCGTCGTCGCGGTTGTCGCTCTCGGACCAACCGGCGGCGTCGCGCATCCAGTTCAGATCGGCCCCGGCGCTGAAGGTGCCGCCCGCCCCCCGAATGAAGACGGCCCGCACCCGGTCCGCGCCATGCAGCGTTTCGAACGCCTCATGCAGGGCCGCGATGGTCGCGGCGTCGAAGGCGTTCTTCTTGGCCGGCCGATTGATGGTGACGAAGACGACGCCATCGGTGGTCGAATCGATCTGCACCAGATCATCGTCGGCGTCCGGCGCCGCATCGGGCACCAGCGGCTGGGCGATGCTGTTGATCTCGGCCGCCTCGGCGTCGGTGACGTCCAGGGCGTTGAGGTCGGCTTCGGTCGGTTTGTCTGTCATGGGGGACTCCTTCAAAGGATCAACGCGCGACGGGGCGAACGGCGCCGCTTCAGTGAAAAGTGCAAGTGAGCGAGGGGTGAGCGGCTGTCCGGCTGGGCGACAAGCTCACTCCTTGCTCACTGACACCACACGCTCACCCCAAATCACATCCGGAACAGGCCGAACGTCGTCTCCGGGACGGGGGCGTTCAGGCTGGCGCTGATGGCCAGGCCCAGCACATCGCGGGTCTGGGCCGGGTCGATGACGCCGTCGTCCCACAGGCGGGCGGTGGCGTAATAGGGATTGCCCTCGTCCTCATACTTCTGGCGGATCGGCGCCTTGAAGGCCTCGGCGTCGTCTGCGCTCCAGGTGTCGGCGTCGCGGTGCACGGTAGCCAGGACGCTGGCGGCCTGCTCGCCGCCCATGACCCCGATCCGGCTGTTAGGCCAGGTGAACAGGAAGCGCGGCGAATAGGCCCGGCCGCACATGCCGTAGTTTCCAGCCCCGAAACTGCCGCCGATCAGGACAGTGAACTTGGGCACTTCGGCCGAGGCCACGGCCGTCACCAGCTTGGCGCCGTCCTTGGCGATGCCGCCTGCCTCATATTTGCCGCCGACCATGAAGCCGCTGATGTTCTGCAGGAACAGCAGCGGAATCTTGCGCTTGCAGGCCAGTTCGATGAAGTGCGCGCCCTTCTGGGCGCTTTCGGAAAAGATGACGCCGTTGTTGGCCAGGATGGCGACCGGATAGCCCCAGATGCGCGCGAACCCGCACACCAGGGTCGAGCCGTACAGGCTCTTGAACTCGTCGAACTCCGACCCGTCCACCAGTCGGGCGATGACCTCGCGCACATCATAAGGGGCGCGCACGTCGTCGGGGATCAGGCCGTAGAGCTCTTCGGCGTCGAACGCCGGCGCGCGCGGTTCGCGCACATCCATCTCGACGGCCTTGGTCGTGTTTAGATTGGCGACGATGGAGCGCACGATTTCCAGCGCATGCTCATCGTTCTCGGCGACATGATCCACCACGCCCGAGCGACGGCCGTGGGTTTCGGCCCCGCCCAGTTCCTCCGCCGAGATGACCTCGCCGGTCGCCGCCTTCACCAGCGGCGGGCCGGCCAGGAAGATGGCGCCCTGGTTCCTGACGATGACCGTCTCGTCCGACATGGCCGGCACATAGGCGCCGCCGGCGGTGGACAGGCCCATGACGCAGGCGATCTGGGCGATGCCCTTGGCGCTCATCCGGGCCTGGTTGAAGAAGATGCGGCCGAAGTGGTCGCGGTCGGGAAACACCTCGGCCTGGTGCGGCAGATTGGCCCCGCCGCTGTCGACCAGATAGACGCACGGCAGGCGGTTCTGCTCGGCGATTTCCTGGGCGCGCAGGTGCTTCTTCACCGTCATGGGGAAATAGGCGCCGCCCTTCACCGTCGGATCGTTGCAGACGATCATGACCTCGCGGCCGGACACCCGACCGATCCCGGCGATGACGCCCGCCGCCGGGGCCTCGCCGTCATACATGTCGTGCGCGGCCAGTTGCCCGATCTCCAGGAAGGGCGAGCCGGGGTCCAGCAGCCGCTCGACCCGGTCGCGCGGCAACAGCTTGCCGCGAGCGACGTGACGCTCGCGCGACTTGTCGGACCCGCCGCGCGCGGCCTTGGCCACATGGTCGCGCAACTCGGCGACCAGGGCGCTGTTGTGCGCGTGCAGGGACTTGTACTTTTGGCTTTGCGGATCGACCGCGGACGTCAGCTTCGGCATGGGGCTGGTTTAGGCGGGGTCGCGGGGCGCCACAAGCGTCTGCCGCCATCCTTGCCTCCTCGCCCCTTTTCCCCTATACGCGCCCGCTTTCCAGGGCTTCGGTCCTGTCGCGGAGCACCAAAGGGTTGGACGTTCGGTCCGGCCGCCGCGCCAGGAGCCATCGTGGAGACCGACTTACCCGGTCGTTTCCGCGCCGACGCCCACAAGGGAGACTACCGCATGGCTCTTTACGAGCACACGGTCATGACGCGCCAGGATATCTCGGCGCAACAGGCCGAAGCGCTGAATGACACCATCAAGGATCTGATCGTCGCCGGTGGCGGCTCGGTCGCCAAGATCGAATACTGGGGTCTGCGCAACCTGACCTACCGCGTGAAGAAGAACCGCAAGGCTCACTATTCGCTGCTGGCCGTCGACGCCCCTCCGGCCGCCATGGCCGAAGTCGAGCGTCAGCTGTCGATCAACGAAGACGTGCTGCGCTGGCTGACCGTCCGCGTCGAGGAACTCGACCTGGAACTGTCGCCGCTGCTGGCCCGCCGCGAGCGTGAACGCGAGCGTGAGCGCGAGCGCACCCCGCGCGACGACGCCGCCGCCGACGCCGAATAAGGAACCCGGAACATGACCGATACCACCGCCCCGACCCCGGGCGCACCGGCGGGCTCCGGCGCCGCCGGCCGCCGCCCCTTCTATCGTCGCCGCAAGGTCTGCCCGTTCTCGGGCGCCAATGCGCCGAAGATCGACTATAAGGACGTCAAGCTGCTGCAGCGTTACGTCTCCGAACGCGGCAAGATCGTGCCTTCGCGCATCACCGCCGTCTCCCAGAAGAAGCAGCGTGAACTGGCCAAGGCCATCAAGCGCGCTCGCTATCTGGCCCTCCTGCCTTACGTGGTGAAGTGAGATGAAGGTCGTTCTGCTGGAACGCGTCGATAACCTCGGCGCCATCGGCGACGTCGTCACTGTCAAGGACGGCTTCGCTCGCAACTTCCTTCTGCCGCGCGACAAGGCCCGCCGGGCCACCGCCGCCAACCTGAAGGCGTTCGAACTCGACCGCGCCGCCATCGAGCAGCGCAACGAGAAGAACAAGGCCGACGCTCAGAAGGTCGCCGACAAGATCGACGGCCAGACCTACGTCATGATCCGTCAGGCCGGTGAAACCGGTCATCTGTACGGTTCGGTCGCCGGTCGCGACGTCGCCGAGGCCATCCAGGCCGAAGGCGGCAAGGTCGAGCGCTCTCAGGTCGTCCTGAACACGGCGATCAAGAGCCTGGGCGTCCACGAAGTGCCGGTTCGCCTGCACGCCGAGGTCCGCGCCACGGTCAAGATCAACATCGCCCGCTCGATGGACGAGGCCGAGCGCCAAGCCAAGGGCGAGGATGTGATCCGCAGCCAGTTCGACGATGAGCGCCAGGCTGCCGAGCAATCGGCCCAGGAACTGATCGAAGGCGGCGCCGGTCAACAAGAAGGCTTCGGCGACGAAGCCTGATCCGACCGGATCCTGAAAGACATCAAGGGCGCGTCTCGCAAGGGACGCGCCCTTTTTGCTGCGCGGCAGACGGTCGCCAACCGAACGGCCGATCGTCACCCTGACCTATGACAAGATTACAACAAACCCAGATCATTGATCTTCGAAACAGGCATCTAGACATTAAGCTTGCTTGACGCCGTCACATTGCGGTCACAGCCTGCAATCGCGTCTCGCGTTTCGATTATATGCGCAAGATTTTTGCGCCTTTCGAGATGCCAGCCGCGGGCGACGGCATGGCGGCCTGCCGAGCGCCGACATAGAGGGCTGTCGTGCATCGTCGGGGACTATCAATGAAACTCGGATACGGTCGTCAGGCCCTGTTGGCCTTCGCCTCCACCAGCGCGCTCTTCATCGCCTCATCGGCGTTCGCCCAGACCACCCCTCCGCCAAGCGAAGCCACCGATGTCGATGAGATCGTCGTCACCGGCACGCGCACCGTTGGGCGCAGCCGGCTCGACAGCGTCGCGCCCGTCGATGTCATCACCGGCGAAACTCTGGCGAAACAGGGCACTGGCACAGAGCTGGCCGCCGCCCTCGCCGCCACCGCCCCGTCCATCAACTTCCCTCGTCCCGCCATTTCCGACGGCTCGGATCACGTTCGTCCGGCAACCCTGCGCGGTCTGGCTCCTGACCAGACCCTGGTCCTGATCAACGGTCAGCGCGGCCATGTCGGCGCCTTGGTCAATGTCAACGGCGCGCTTGGCCGTGGCTCCACCGCCTTCGATCTGAATACGATTCCATCGATCAGCCTCGGCTCGGTCGAAGTCCTGCGTGACGGCGCTTCGGCGCAGTACGGCGCCGACGCCATCGCCGGCGTCATCAATCTGCGTCTGCGCCAGGCGTCGAGCGGCGGCGGCATCACCGCCAACTACGGCATCTACGATACCGACTTCACGACCGCGCGCGGTGAGCACAGCCGCCGCGACGGCGAACAGACCTCGCTCGCCGGCTGGATCGGCCTGCCCCTGCTCGGCGACGGCTTTTTGACCCTTTCGGGCGAGGTCCAGAAACGCCAGCCCACCAATCGCTCCGACTACGCCGCGACCACCGCCGTCAACGGAGGCAGTGCAACCAGCGTCATCGGTCGCTTCGGCGATCCCTATACCGAAGCCTACACCGGCTATTTCAACGCCGGCAAACCGCTTGGCGGCGAATGGGAAGCCTACGCCTTCGGCGGCTATCAGAAGCGCAAGTCCGAGGCTGCGGCGACCGCCCGCGCCTTCAACAATTCCAACAACGTCACCGCCATCTATCCCAATGGCTTCCTGCCGATCATCGCCGCCGACATCGACGACTATAATATATATGGCGGCCTGAAAGGTCCCGCAGCCGGCTTCGACTGGGACATCTCGGTCGGCTATGGGCGTAATGAGCTGGATTATCGCGTCCTGAATTCCCTGAACGCCTCCTACGGCGCCGCGTCTCAGACCCAGTTCGACGCCGGCGGCCTCAGCTACGGTCAACTGACCATCGGCGTGGATGCGGTCAAGCAGATCGAAGCGAATCTGTATGAACCGCTCAACGTTGCCTTCGGCGTCGAGTACCGACGCGAGGACTTCAACGTCACCGCAGGCGAACCGACATCCTACAACAAGGGCCCCGTCACGGCCGGCGGCGCGGGATCGCAGGGCTTCCCCGGCTTTGCGCCATCCAATGCGGTCGATGTCGATCGCAACAACATCAGCGCCTACATCGACCTGGAGGGCAAGTTCTCCGAGCAGTTCAGCGTCGGCCTGGCGGGGCGTTACGAGGACTATTCCGATTTCGGCGATCAATTCACGGGCAAGATTTCGGGACGCTACGACTTCACCGAGGCCTTCGCCCTGCGTGGCGCCATTTCGACGGGCTTCAAATCGCCAGCCCTTCAGCAACAGTACTTCAGCTACATCGCCACCAACCTTGTCGCGACAGCAGGCGGCGTGGTGCTGCAGCAGAACGGCTCGTACCGGGTCGATGATCCCATCGCGATCGCTTTGGGCTCAAAGCCCCTGGAGCCCGAGACCTCGACCAACTACTCGCTTGGCGCGGTCTTCCGACATGAAGGCTTTGAACTGACGGTGGACACTTACCGCATCGATGTCGCTGACCGGATCATCTATTCCGAGACGCTGGGCGTTGCGCGGCCCAGCCAGACGGCGCAATCCACGGCTGCCATTCAGGCGCTGCTCGCTCCGTTCGGCGTCACCGGCGCGCGGTTTTTCCTGAACGGTGTCGACACCTCGACCAGCGGCGTCGATGTCGTGGCGCGCTATCGGACACAGCAGGATTTCGGGCGGTTCGATTTCACACTGGCGGGCAACTTCAACTCCACCGAAGTGACCAAGACGCCTGCCGTTCCCAGCAACCTGGCCATTGCCCCGTCCGACGCCTTCCTGTTCGACCGCTCTTCCAAACTGTCGTTTGAGCAGGGCACGCCCGAACAGAAGATCGTCGCGAGCGTCGACTGGTCGCTCGGCGATTTTGGTGCGACCTTGAAGGGCACCAGCTACGACAGCGTTCTGGTCGCCAACAACAACGCCACCCTGGACTACGAAACGGGCGACGCGCTGCTGGTGGATCTGGAGGGTCGCTACACCCTGCCCTTCGGCGTCTCGCTCGCGGTCGGCGTGAACAACCTGACCGACGAATATCCAACCGCCACGCCGACCAACATCAACGGCGCGACCGGTTCGGTGGGCTATCCAAGCTACTCGCCCTACGGCTTCAACGGCCGCTTCGTCTACGGCCGTCTGAGCTACAACTTCTAAGCCAAGCGATATCACAGCCGAATGGGGCGCTCTTCGGAGCGCCCCATTTGCGTGACGATAGATTTGCTACTGCCTGCTGCAACGAAACATGGTCGCCTGCGTCGATTGACCCGCCGCACCTTCGCCCTGATATGGCCATGACCGCCGGGACCTCCCCGACCTTGCGGTTGGAGAGGCCATGAAGATCACCCCCCGTTCTAGGGCGACCCCGCCCGCCATCGCGCGATGTTGCGACTAAGAACGCACGCCATATCCAATCCAAGCCGAACATAAAAAGCCTGTCGCGGTTAGCGGCGGCGACGCGCGCTCGCGCCAAAAACAGACTTTAGGAAATCTCTCGATGCGCTCTCTTTCCCAACGGGCCGCCGCACCGGCCCTGCTCGCCACCGTCTCGACCTTCGCCCTGCTGAGCGCCACCCCGGCCTTTGCTCAAAACGCCGAACCCGTCGCCGGTGAGGCGGCGCAGGTGGACGACATCGTCGTGACCGGCACGCGGGTCCAGAACCGGTCGCGCCTCGACACCCTGGCGCCCGTCGATGTCGTGACGTCCGAGGCGTTGCAGACGCGCGGCACGACCGAGTTCGCCACCGCCCTGGCCCAGGCCGTGCCCTCGCTGACCTTCCAGCGGCCGTCGGCCAACGATGGCTCGGACTCGATCCGCCCGATCACCCTGCGCGGCCTGTCGCCGGACCAGACGCTGGTGCTGGTCAACGGCACGCGTCGCCACGCCTCGGCCCTGGTCAACGTCAACGGCGTCGTGGGACGGGGCTCGGCCGCCGTTGATCTGAACACCATTCCGACCGGCGCTCTGGACCGGGTGGAGGTGCTGCGCGATGGCGCCTCGGCGCAATATGGCTCCGACGCCATCGCCGGCGTGGTCAACCTGCGCCTGAAGGAGGCTTCCAGCGGCGGCGGGGCCAGCGTGACCTACGGCCAGTACTTCACCACGGTGAAGACCGCGCGCGGCGAACGTGACGAAAACGATGGCGGCACCGTCACGACCTCGGCCTGGCAGGGGTTCTCGCTGGGCGACGACGGCTTTCTGACCCTGTCGGCGGAGTATTTGAACCGCGAGTCGACCAATCGTTCGGACTATGACCCCCGCGCGGCGGCCAACGGCGCGATCACCGCCCGCTTCGGCGACCCGGACGTGGAACAATGGACCGTTTTCGCCAACGCCGGCAAGGGTTTGGGCAATGGTTGGGAGGCCTATGGCTGGGCCGGTTATCAGGACCGCGACAGCGAAGGCGCCGCCTTCCCTCGCCTGTCCGACAACGTCAACAATGTCGCCTCGATCTATCCGAACGGCTTCCTGCCGAAGGTCGCCATCAATTCGAAGGACGCCTCGCTGGCGGGCGGCCTGCGCGGCGAGTTGGCGGGCTGGAATACGGACATCAGCCTGACCTATGGCCGCAACGCCCTGGACTTCCGCACCGAGGATTCGCTGAACTCCACCTACGGCGCGACTTCGCCGACCAGTTTCGATTCCGGCAGCCTGATCTATGACCAACTGGTGCTGGGCGCCGACTTCAGCCGTGAGTTCGAGGTCGGTCTGTCCGGCGGCCCGCTGAACTTCGCCTGGGGCCTGGAGCAGCGCTGGGAAAACTACAAGATCGAGGCCGGTCAGCCCGAGAGCTACAACCGCGGCCCCCTGGGCGCCAACACGGCCCTGACTGGCGGCGCCCAGGGCTTCGTCGGCTTCCAGCCCTCGAACGCCGTCGATGTCGATCGCGACAACTTCGCCGCCTACGCCGACGTCGAAATCCCCCTGACCGACAAGCTGCGCGTCGAGGGCGCCGTGCGATTCGAGGACTATTCCGACTTCGGCGACACCCAGACGGGCAAGCTGTCGGCCCGCTACGACTTCACCCCCAGCTTCGCCCTGCGGGGTTCAGTCTCGACCGCCTTCCGCGCGCCGTCGTTGCAGCAGTCGTATTTCACCTCCACCGCCTCGGTGATCCAGAACGCCGCCGTGGTCGAAACCGGTACCTTCCCGGCCACCAGCACCGTCGCAGCGGCCCTTGGCGCGCGGCCGCTGAAGGCCGAGACCTCGACCAACTATTCGCTGGGGGCCGTGGTGCGGTTGGGCCGGTTCGACCTGACCGTGGACGCCTACAAGATCGACATCGACGATCAGATCGTTCTATCCGAACTGATCAACCGGACGTTCTCGGGGCAGGTCGCCGGCCTGCTGGATCCGCAAGGCGTCCAGGCCGCGCGCTTCTTCCTGAACGGCGTCTCGACCTCGACCGAAGGCGTGGATGTCACCGGCCGGTATCGCCTGCCGACCGACACGCTCGGCGATTTCGACTTCACCGTTGCGGCCAACTTCAACGATGTGTCGGTCAACCGGGTGCCGACCTCCTCCTCGGTGCTGAACCCAATCCCGACCCTGTTCGCCCGCCAGCGCATCCTGACCATCGAAGACGGCACGCCCGATACAAAGGTCTCGGCGTCGGCGGACTGGAGCCGGGACAAGTGGGGCGCCACGGTTCGCGCCACCTACTATGGCGACGTGCTGCAACCCGGCTCGACGGCGGCGAATGACTACAGCACCGGGGCCAAGACGGTCGTGGATCTGGAAGGTCGGTTCCAGCTGACCGAACGCGTGGGCGTGGCGATCGGCGTGGACAATGTGTTCGACGAATATCCGGACTTCGTGCCGGCGTCGCTGAACTCCAACGGCGTTCTGGGATTCCCCTACTATTCGCCCTTCGGTTTCAACGGCCGCTACGGCTATGCGCGCCTCAGCCTGAAATGGTGAGGTCGGGCTGAACGCCAGCCGGGCAAGGGCGCTCCTCGGAGCGCCCTTTTCCTTGTTCGCATTACGAAATCTTCAGCTTGACCGTTCCGCTTCGCCCCAGTTGCGACACATATCGGCGTTCAATCTGCGCCCTGCCAGAGGGGGCTTTGGAGGGGACCAGATGAAGATCAGATCGATTGCAGCCGGCGTCTTGGCGCTGACGCTTTTCGCCGGCGCGGCCAACGCCATGACGGTTCAGGAATTCCTGACCACCGCCAACGCCATTCCTCAGAACCCGACCGCCCTGCTGCGCTCGGACACCCGTCGCCTGATGGCCGAGTTCCGAACCGCCGTTCGCACCGTCCGCGCCGAACAGACCCAGGCCAAGGCGGCCGGCCGTCAGCCTGCGACCTGCATGCCCGACAAGGTCAGCGTCTCGCCCAACGCCATCCTGAGCCGTTTCAACGCCATTCCGCAGAGCCGTCGCAATATCAGCGTGACCCAAGCCTTCCGCGAATGGATGGCGCACGACTATCCGTGCGCCTGACCCGCGCCGATTGAGGAATTTCGGTTCGTCCCCAAGGCGGCGCGATCTGTCCACGGTCCAGGCGGCGTCCGCGTCTGACGCAGGGGCGTGAGAGGGCTAAAGCGTTAATCGATGAACGCCTTCGCCCCCATGCCCTTCTCGTCGTCTCCGCTGGACTCCGGCGGCGTCAGTTCGATGCCGCACAATCTGGAGGCCGAGCAGGCGCTGCTGGGGTCGCTGATGTTCGACAACGCCGTGTTCGAGCGGTTGAACGACCGGCTGCGCGGCTCGCACTTCTACGAACCCTTCCACCAGCGGCTGTTTGACGCGATCGAGGACCATATCCGCCAAGGCTTGCTGGCCGAGCCCACCATTCTGATGGAGCGGTTCAAGCAAGACCCGGCGTTCCAGGAGTTCGGCGGCCTGCGCTATCTCGCCGATCTGGTGGACCGCGCGCCGCCCGCCGCCAACGCCCCCGACTACGCCCGCGTCGTCTATGATCTGGCGCTGCGCCGCGATCTGATCCGCATCGGCGGCGATATGATCAAGGAGGCGCCCAATCCGGAGACGCCCGCCGACGAGCAGATCGAACAGGCCGAACAGACCCTGTATTCGCTGGCCGAGACGGGCAAGCCTTCTTCGGGTTTCGTCAGCTTCTCCAACGCCTTGTCCGGCGCCGTTCAGATGGCGGCCGAAGCGTATCAGCGCGAGGGCAAGCTGGCCGGCCTCGCCACCGGCCTGAACGATCTGGACCGCAAGCTAGGGGGGCTGCACCCCTCCGACCTGTTGATCCTCGCCGGCCGTCCGTCGATGGGCAAGACGGCGCTGGCGACCAACATAGCCTTCAACGTGGCGCGCGCCTATCAGTGGGAGCCGACGCCGGAGGGCCGCAAGACGGTCAACGGCGGCGTTGTCGCCTTCTATTCGCTGGAAATGAGCGCCGAACAGCTGGCGATGCGTATCCTCGCCGATGCGTCTGGCGTCTCGTCGGACAAGCTGCGCAAGGGCGAGATCGACGCCGCGGACTTCGGCAAGCTGCGCGACGCGGCGGTCGAGATCGGCGAAAGCCCCCTCTACATCGACGCCACCGGCGGCCTGTCCATCTCCAAGCTGGCGGCCCGCGCGCGCCGCCTGAAGCGCATGGAGCATGGGCTGGACCTGATTATCGTCGACTATCTGCAGCTGGTCACGACCGGCAATAGCGGCGGCCAGAAGAACCGCGTGCAGGAGGTGTCCGAAATCACCGGCGGACTGAAGGCCCTGGCCAAGGAGCTTTCGGTGCCGATCATCGCCCTGTCGCAGCTGTCGCGTCAGGTGGAACAGCGCGACGACAAACGCCCGCAACTGTCCGATCTGCGCGAATCCGGCTCGATCGAGCAGGACGCCGACTGCGTGATGTTCGTCTATCGCGAGAGCTACTACTTGGGCCGCGCAGAGCCGCGCGAGGGGACCGAAGAACACCTGCAATGGCAGCAGGACATGGACCGCCTGCAAGGCCAGGCCGAGGTCGTCATCGGCAAGCAGCGCCACGGCCCCATCGGCATCGTCAAACTGGCCTTCGACGCCGACACCGTCCGCTTCGGCAACCTGGCGCACGGCTATGAAGAGGTCAGCTACGAGTAGCCTCTTCCATCGGCGCGGCGTTGGCGCATAAGGACGCCATGACCGCATCGACCCCCGCCGTCCTCTCCGTCGATCTGAACGCCCTGGCGCGCAACTATCACACGCTGGAGGCCGTCAGCGGCCAGCCGGTGCATCCGGTGGTCAAGGCGGACGGCTATGGATTGGGCGCGCAGGCCGTGGCGGCGCGGCTGATGGCCGAGGGGGCGCGGACCTTCTTCGTGGCGCGAGCGGCCGAGGGCGTGCGGCTGCGGGCGGCCTTGGGCGCCGATGGTCCGGTGATCTATGTGCTCGACGGCTGTCACGGCGACGATGCGGCGATGCTGAAGGCGTCGGACCTGCGGCCCGTGCTGAACCATCCGGCGCAGATCCAGGCCTGGAGGGCGGCGGGCGGCGGGACCTGCGGGCTGCAGATCGACACCGGCATGAACCGGTTGGGTATTCGACCCGAGGAAGCGCCCGAGGCGTTCGACGGCCTGGCCCTGGTCCTGACCCACCTCGCCTGCGCCGACGAACCGGCCAATCCGATGAACCGACGCCAGCGTGACGCCTTTGCGGGCGTGCTGGATCGCTATCCGGGCGTGATCCGGTCGTTCGCCAACTCCAGCGGCTGTTTCCTGGGCCCGGACTTCGCCTTCGACACCGTGCGCCCGGGCATCTGTCTTTACGGCGGCGGACCGGAGGGGCGGCCCGATCCCCGGATTGCACCCGTGGCGACCCTGACGGCCGAGGTGCTTCAGGTCCGCGACGTGCCGGCGGGCGAGAGCGTCGGCTATTCGCGCGGCTATATCGCCCAGCGCCCGATCAAGGTCGCCACCGTGGCGGCCGGTTACGCCGATGGATTGCTGCGATCCTATTCGCCCCAGGGCGCGGTCTGGATCGCCAACGAGACGCGGCCGCTGCTGGGTCGGGTCTCGATGGATGTCTGCGCGGTGGACATCACCGGCTTGGATGTGGCGGTCGGCGATCCGGTCGAACTGTTCGGCCCGAACCGCCTGTTGGACGACGCCGCGGCCGCGGCGGGGACCATCAGCTATGAGTTGCTGACCTCGATCACCCCCCGCGTGCCGCGCGTCTATTCTCAGTAGCCGGCGCCCATTCCGGGGAGACCGCCGGTCGTAGCGGCGACGGAGAGCGTCACCCCACGTATCGCCGCGCCTATAATCGCATAGAGAACCAAGCCCGCGATCAGCACGACAACGTAGTAGACCACCTTCTTTTCCTCCGGCGTTTTCATCAGCATCGGCAGGCCGATGAACAGCAGCACCAGGCTGTAAATCGCGCCGATCAGGCTCAAGACGCTCAACACAGGTATCAGGTCGAAAACCGCAGCGACCCATGCTGCGGTCGAAGCGTAAACCGCCACCTTCATGGCCTGAACCTGATCCACGGTCGAACCGAAGCTGGGCGCCAACGCGTTGATAAGAATGCCAAGCACAAAGACTGCGGCAAGGGACAGACCGTAGGATACCAGAGCTACCACCAGAGCCCCGATAATCGACGCTTCACCGAAAATCAGGCTGCCAATCAACCCAGCAATCGGACCAATCGCGGCCAGGATCATCGCGTAACGAGTGAACAGCGTTTTGGTGGTGGCGAACTCACCATCGATGCGCAGCCATTCGGCGTTCGGCTGGACCAAAATCCCCTTGACCCGCGCGACCAATGCCGGATCGACAGCGGGTTGGGAGTGGGTCGTCGGATCGGTCATGACAGGCCTCGGCGAGAGAAGATGGGCGGATGTTGACGTTGCGTCGCTTCAAGAAGCAAGGGTGTGCGACACATTCTCAATCCCTCAATATGGCAAAGGTTGTGCTTGCGACCGAAACTGTCGTGCGCCGACGCCATGTCCGGCGCGACCGTTCGATCTGCTAAGGAAGTCCATGGCTCGCGATTCCGCCCTCTACGTCTGTCAGTCCTGCGGCTCGGTCCACAGCAAGTGGTCGGGCCAGTGCGGTTCCTGCGGCCAGTGGAACACCTTGAGCGAGGAAAGCCGTTCGGCTCCGCCAGGCGCGATCAAGCCGTCGGCGGCGGCTTCGGCCCGGACGCGCGGCATCCAGTTCGAAACGCTTCAGTCCGACACGCCAGAGCCGCCGCGCATCACGACGGGCGTGGCCGAGTTCGACCGTGTGTGCGGCGGCGGCGTGGTGCCCGGCTCGACCATCCTGCTCAGCGGCGATCCGGGCGTCGGCAAGTCGACCCTGTTGCTGGAGGTCGCGGCCAAGGCGGCGCTTCGCGGTTCGCGCGTGGCCTATATCTCGGGCGAGGAAGCCGTTGAGCAGATCCGCGCCCGCGCCAAGCGGATGGGCCTGACCGATGCCCCGGTCAATCTGGCGGCCGCGACGGCGCTGCGCGACATCCTGGGCACGCTGAAGCGCGAGAAGTTCGACATCGTCATCATCGATTCGGTTCAGACCCTTTGGTCCGACGTGCACGACAGCGGTCCCGGCTCGATCACCCAGGTCAGGGCCTGCGCGGGCGAACTGGTGCGTCTGGCCAAGAGCGACGGCCCCGCCATCGTTCTGGTCGGCCACGTCACCAAGGACGGCCAGGTCGCCGGCCCCCGCGTCGTCGAACATCTGGTCGATGCGGTCATGACCTTCGAGGGCGAGCGCGGCTATCCGTTCCGCATCCTGCGCGCCGGCAAGAACCGCTTCGGCGCCACCGACGAGATCGGCGTGTTCGAAATGGGCGACGCCGGCCTGCGCGAGGTCGCCAACCCCTCCGCCCTCTTCCTCGGCGAAGGCAAGGAGCGCGCGCCGGGCGCCGCCGTCTTCGCCGGGATCGAAGGCTCGCGTCCGGTGCTGGTCGAGATGCAGGCCCTGGTGTCCAAGTCCGCCTACGGCACCCCGCGCCGCGCCGTGATCGGCTGGGAGACGGGGCGTCTGGCCATGGTGCTGGCCGTGCTGGAGGCCCGCTGCGGCTTCGGCTTCGGCGATCAGGACGTCTATCTGAATGTCGCCGGGGGGCTGCGCATCAACGAACCGGCGGCCGACCTCGCGGCGGCGGCGGCCCTGATCAGTTCGGCGACCGGCGTGTCCCTGCCCCAGGGCTGCGTCGTTTTCGGCGAAATCGGCCTGTCGGGCGAGGTCCGCAGCGTGGGCCGCGCCGAGGCCCGCCTGCGCGAAGCGCAAAAACTGGGCTTCGATCAGGTGCTCGGCCCGACTTTGACCGCCAAGACCAAGGGGGTGAAGGTGACATCCGTCACGCGCCTGACGGATGTGGTCGAACGAATCTCGCAGAACCGCTATTAGACCCTCGTAGCAACCGCAGGATCCCGCACGCGTGACCGGATACGACGTCTTCGCCATCGTGGTGATCCTGTTTTCCGTCGCCGCCGGCTGGGTGCGCGGCGGGGTGCGCGAGGTCATCACCCTGCTCAGCGCGACCCTGGCGGCCCTGGTCGCCCTGATCGCCCTGCCCTGGACCGCCGGCGTCACGCGCGCCTTCGTCGATCCCGAATGGGCCGGGTCGATCCTGGCCGCCGTCCTGACCTTCTTCGTCGTCTATTTTGGCCTGCGCCTGGTCGGTTCGATGATGTCCAAGAGCGCCAAGGACCATCCGCACCTCGGCGTCATCGACCGCATCTTCGGCCTGTTCATCGGCGGCGTCCGCGCGCTGGTCCTGATCGGCGCGGTGCATCTGGTCATCGTCGCAGCCCTGCCGGGCGAGCGCACGCCGCTCTGGCTCGTAAATGCAGCCCTCTATCCGGTCAGCGCCATGGGCGCGCGGATGATCCAGATCGTCCTGCCCAGCATCGGGCGCGGCGCCGACGCCATCACGCCCGTCGTGGATTCGTCCGTACGCCGGGGCTTTTCGGACGACGAAGCCTTGCCCCCGACGCAATCACAGCCTAACTCGCCGCGCGAAGCCGCCCGTTAAGTTCCCCCCGGTCATCGGAGCCCCACGATGCGCCACCATATCGCCGATCCCGTCGTTCACCGCGAGCACTGGCGCGAGCCGGAGGATGACCAACTCCGTCTGGAATGCGGCGTCTGCGGCGTCTGGGGCGCGGACGAGGACGAGGGCTCTTCCGTCGTCGCGCTGGGTCTTCACGCCCTTCAGCATCGCGGCCAGGAAGCCTGCGGCATCGCCAGCGTCAAGGACGAGCGCTTCTACACCGAACGCCACCAGGGCCTGGTGGGCGAGGCCTTCGGCGGCGCCGACCTCATGACGCGGATGCCCGGCCGCGCGGCCGTGGGCCACACCCGCTACTCCACCGCCGGCGGCAGCTTCCTGCGCAACATCCAGCCGATGTTCGCCGATCTGGACCAGGGCGGCATCGCCATCGCCCACAACGGCAACCTGACCAACTTCAAATTCCTGCACGCCCAGCTGGTCAGCGAGGGCGCCATCTTCCAGTCGACTTCGGATTCCGAAGTCATCCTCCACCTGATTGCGCGCAGCCGCAAAGCCAAGATCGTCGATCGCTTCACTGACGCCCTGGCCCGGATTGAAGGCGGCTACGCCTTGGTGGCCCAGACCCGCACCAAGATGATCGGCGCGCGCGACCCGCTGGGCATTCGTCCGCTGGTCCTGGGTCAGTTGGGCGACGGCTGGGTTCTGGCGTCCGAAACCTGCGCCCTGGACATGATGGGCGCCACCTTCGTTCGCGACGTCGAACACGGCGAGATCGTCGTCATCGACGACAGCGGCCTGCGCTCGCTCAAGCCCTTCCCCGCCCGCGCTGCACGTCCCTGCCTGTTCGAATACGTCTATTTCTCGCGCCCGGATTCGGTCGTGAACGGCCGCTCCGTCTATGAGGTCCGCAAGGAGATGGGTCGCGGCCTCGCCCGCGAACTGGGCGTCGAGGCCGACATCGTCGTGCCAGTGCCCGACTCCGGCGTTCCAGCCGCCCTCGGCTACGCCCAGGAAAGCGGCATCCCCTACGAAATGGGCATCATCCGCAGTCACTACTTGGGCCGCACCTTCATCCAGCCCAGCCAGGGCGCCCGTCAAAAGGGCGTGCGTATGAAGCACAGCCCCAACAAGTCGGCCCTGGCCGGCAAGCGCGTCGTGCTGATCGACGATTCCATCGTGCGCGGCACGACCTCGCTGAAGCTGGTTCGCGCCGTGCGCGCCGCCGGCGCTACCGAGGTCCACCTGCGCTCGGCCAGCCCGCAGATCCTGTTCCCCGACTTCTACGGCATCGACATGCCCGAGCGCGCCCAGCTGCTTGCCGCCAACAAGACGCTGGAAGAAATGCGCGACATGCTGGAGGTCGATTCGCTCGGCTTCCTGTCCATCGACGGCCTGTATCGAGCTATGGGCGAGACCGGCCGCAACGCCGCCGCCCCGCAGTTCACCGACCACTACTTCACCGGCGACTACCCCACCCGCCTGCTGGATCGCGAGATCGAGGAAGGCGGGCGCGAGTTCGGCGCCAAACAGCTATCCTTGCTGGTCAGCGCCTAGGGCGAAACCTGAGCGCGCGGGCCTTGGCTTGAGGGTCGAGGCCGCGCTATCAGCGGCCATGTCCGAACTTCCCCTGAAAGACCGTATCGCCCTCGTCGTCGGCGCCTCGCGCGGCATCGGTTATGAGAGCGCCCTGGCCCTGGCCAAGGCCGGCGCCCACGTCATTGCGACGGCGCGCACCCAAGGCGGTCTGGAAGAGCTGGACGACGCCATCTTCGCCGCCACCGGCCGCCATGCCACCCTGATCCCTTTCGATCTGGTGGACGGCGGGGCTATCGACCGGCTGGGCGGCGCCATCTTTGAACGGTTCAAGAAGCTGGACATCTGGGTCCACTGCGCCGCCACCATGGGCCCCTCGGGCTTGACGCCGGTGTCGCACGCCGACCCGCGCGAGTTCGCCAAGGTCGAAAAGACCAACTTCACCGCGGTCTATCGCCTGATCCGCTCGCTGGAGCCGCTGCTGCGCGCCTCCGACGCCGGCCGCGCCATCCACTTCACCACCAGCGTCGCCAGCGCGCCCAAGGCCTTCTGGGGCATGTACGCCGCGACCAAGGCCGGAGCCGAAGCTCTGGTGAAGGCCTGGGCCGACGAGATCGAGAGCACGCCCGTGCGCGTCAGCATCGTCGATCCCGGCCGCATGCGCACCGCCATGCGCGCCCAGGCCTATCCGGGCGAAGACCCGTCCGTCCTGCCCCACCCCTCCGAGATCGGCCCGCTCGTCGTCGAACTGTCGAACGCCGCCGCCACGCCCCCGCTGACGATCAAGTTCCGCGACTGGACCGCCGGCCCCTCGGTCGACGCCTTGATCTAACGAGCGCCGATCAGCGGCAGGCGGAGCGAAATCAGGATTTCCGCCAATTCAGCCGGCCAGATCGTCTCATTGGATTGGCGGATGTCGTCGAGGCTCCACCAGCGGTGTTGCGTCAGAACCCTCTGCTCCTCGTCCGTCCAGCCCTTGGGCGACAGGAGAAAGTCGTCGGTGCGCAGCAGAAAAAATCTCTGATCCACATCCGCCATTCGACCGTCAGGCAGGCGGAAGCTGACGCGGACCTGGGCGACCTGTGGGCCGGGGTCTTCGACGACCAGGCCCGTCTCTTCGAACAGTTCACGGCGCGCGGCGGCTTCGAAGGTTTCGCCGGCCTCGCACCCGCCGCCGGGCGTCGCCCAGAAGGCCGTGCCGGCGAGCGGTCCTTCGGAAAACACGAACTGGAACAACAGCACCCGCCCCTGCCCGTCCAGAATCAGCCAACGCGAGGTGGGCCGGGCGGGAAGCGCGCTCTCGGCCTCGCTCACGCCGTCACTTCTTGGCGCCGCCCTTTTGCCCCGTGCGGATCCGGCCCGAACGCGACACCTGGCGGGCGCCGCCGCGCGCGCCCTTCTGGACCGCCACGGACGAACCGGCCTTCTTCGACGCGCTGGATTTCAACCCGCCCAGTATCTTGGGCTGGGCCTTGCGGGTCTTCTTCTGCTCCAGCGCCTTGCCTGGCAGTTTGGACAGGGCCTCTTCCTTCTCGGCCTTCTTGACGCGGCGCGGCGCGGTCTTGGCGTCGCCCTTGTAGCGTTCCGGCCCGGACTTGGCGCCGCCCTCGGCATAGGGGTTCACGCCGCTGGACTTGACGTTCAGACGGATCGGCGTGCCCGGCAGGTCGAAGCTCTCGCGGATCGAGTTGACCAGATAGCGCTTGTAATGCTCCGGCATCGACTCGGCGCGGTTGGCCATCAGCACAAAGGTCGGCGGGCGGGCCTTGGTCTGGGCGATATATTTCGGCTTGATCCGCTTGCCGTCGACGGCGGGTGGCGGGTGCCGCTGGGTCGCCATGGACAGCCAGGTGTTCAGGTCCTTGGTCTTCACCTTGACCGACCAGGTGTCATAGGCCTGAAGCACCGCCGGCATCAGCCGCTCGACGCCGCGTCCGCTGTGCGAAGACAGGGCCACGAAGGGCGACCCCTTCAGTTGCGGCAGCTTGTCCTCGGCCATGCCCTTCAGCTTGGCCATGCGGGATTGGGGCTCGTCCTCCAGGTCCCACTTCGACGCGACATAGACCAGGGCGCGGCCCTCGCGCTCGACCAGATCGGCCAACTGCAGGTCCTGGGTGTCGAAAGCGTCGTCCTTGTCCATCATCAGGATGACGACTTCGGCGAAGGTTATGGCCCTGATGGTGTCGGCGACCGACAGCTTCTCCAGCTTCTCCTGCACCCGCGCCTTGCGACGCATCCCCGCCGTATCGACCAGGCGGATGTTCTTGCCCTCGAACTGCCAGTCGACTGAAATGGAGTCGCGGGTGATGCCCGCTTCCGGCCCGGTCAGCAGCCGGTCGTCGCCGATCAGGCGGTTGATCAGCGTGGACTTGCCCGCATTGGGCCGGCCGATGACGGCGATGCGGATCGGCTTGTCCGGCTCGTCGATTTCCTCGACGAAGATGTCCTGCGAGGCCGCGACGATGGCGGCATACAGATCGGCCATCCCCTCGCCATGCTCGGCCGAGATGGCGACAGGTTCGCCAAAGCCCAGGGCGTGCGCCTCGCCGACGCCGCCGCCGCTTTCGCGGCTCTCGGACTTGTTGGCCAAGAGGATGACCGGCTTGTGCACCCGTCGCAGGCGTTCGGCGAAGATCCGGTCCAGCGACGTCACCCCCTCGCGGGCGTCCATCATGAACATGACCAGTTCGGCGTCGTCCAGCGCGGCCTCGGTCTGCTCGCGCATCCGGGCTTCCAGGCTGTCGTCGGTGACGTCCTCGTATCCCGCCGTGTCGATCAGCGTCAGATCCATGTCGCCGATGTTGCCGTCGGCGTAGCGCCGGTCGCGGGTCACGCCGGGGCGATCGTCGACGAGCGCCAGGCGCTTGCCGACGAGGCGGTTGAACAGTGTCGATTTGCCCACATTGGGGCGGCCGACGATGGCGACCTTCAGAGCCATGTCGGCCTTCTAGCTTAGTTTGGGCTGAAAATCAGCGGATGCAGATCAGTTGGCCGTTGTCGGTCAGCACATACAACGCGCCGTTATAGGCGGCGGGCGCGATATAGGCTGGCGCGCCCAGCTTCAGCGTCGTCTGCGCCACGCCGGTCTTCGGATCAAAGGCGACGGCCTCTCCGAATGAATTGACCATCACCAGACGGTTGGAGGCCAGCAGCGGTCCCGACCATTGCGGGCGGATGGTGCGGCGGCCGAAGGTCAGGAAACCGCCCTCGCGGCGCTCGCGCCCCTCGTTCAGTTCACGCGTCCAGTAGATCTGGCCCGTGTCGCGGTTGGCCGTGATCAGTTGACCCGACTTGGACACCACGAAAACGGCGTCGCCAACCGGCAGGGGCGCATTCACGCCCGTCACCGGCAGTTGCCACTTGGGCTGGCCCGAACGCAGGTCCAGCGCCGACATCACGCCCGAGTGGCTGACGCCATAGACCATGCCGCGGCTGATGACCGGACGGCCCGCCACGTCGCGAACTTCCGACAGGGCGCTGGTGCGGCTGGTACGCGACAGGGTCTCTTCCCAAACCGCCTGGCCGTTCAGGGCGCTCAGCGCGACCAGCTGGCCCGAGGCGAACGGGGCGACGACGGTCGTGCCGCTGACGGCGGGGCTGGAGGCGCGCATGACGCGCGCCGGCTCGGCGATGCCGCGATAGGTCCAGTCCTGGGCGCCGGTGTTGGCGTCGAAGGCGAACAGCTGGCTGTCCACGTCCACGACGAAGACCCGGTTGCCCGAGACGGTCGGGGCGCCGTGGATCGGGGCGTCCACCTGCTGGGTCCAGACCACCGCGCCGGTGTTGGCGTCCAGCGCCGTCATCGAGCGGTAGCCGGACGAGACGAAGACCTTGCCGCCGCCCACGGCGACGCCGCCGCCGAAGCCGCCGTTGCGGTCACGATCGGCGTTCTTGACGTTGGCCTTCCACAGGATCGCGCCGGTGTCGGCCGAAACCGCCGAAACGGTCGATTCGCCGTCCAGCACGAAGATCTTGCCGTCCGCGGCCACGATCGGGGCCATGACGTTGCCGACGTGGGCCGATCCCGAGCCGATGCCCCGCTTCCAGGCGATCTGGAAGTTCGGCGCCGCAATGACATGCTCGACCAGGTTCTCGGACGTGCCGCCCGGCTGCGTCCAGGCCGTCACGGCCTGCGGACCCGGCAGGAAGAAGTCGCGACCCGACAGGGCGGCCGACGGCGACAGGCTCTGTTCGAACTCCAGCACCGAGATGCGCTGGCCGGCCGAGGCGGTCGCGCCGGCGTCTTCCTTGCCGCCGCCCAGACCGAACGGCAGGTTGCGGCGAACGGTGCCGCAGGACGCCATCGTTGCGGCGACGCCGCAGATCAGCGCGACTTTCAGAACTCGGTTCATCGGGGGCGTCCTGTAAGGGGTCGTCACTATTGGGCGGCCGGCGCGGCGGCGGGAGCCGCCTGGGCCGGAGCAGCCTGAGCCGGAGCAGCCGAGGGCGTCATCGCGTTTGCAGCGCCGGCGGCCGGCGGCGTCGCCTTGGCGGCGGCGTCGATGATGGGCTTGATGGCGGCTGCGGTGCCGGCGTCGATGGATTCCACGGCGATCTGGGCGCGCTGACGGATCGAGTCCGGCACGTCCTGACCCAGTTGCAGCAGCACGAAGGCCTCACGCGCTTCCTTGGTCTTGCCGTGTTGCAGGCGCGCCAGGGCCAGAGCTTCCTGGGCGAAGGCGTGCAGCGGGCGCTTGTCTTCGGCCAGCGGCGTCAGGCGCTTTTCGATCTCGGCCAGCGGCGCGGTATCCATGATCAGGAAGGCGGCCTTCAAGGCGGGCGGGTCCGACAGGATCGGATCGCTGGACGCCTTGGCGGCCTCGTCGAACAGGCGAACCGCGTCCTGGACCTTGTTGGCGCTGACGGCCAGACCGGCCTGCTGCTGCAGGGCCAGGACCTTGTAGGCGCCGTTGCCTTCCTTGATCGCTTCCTCGAAGGCGGCGCGGGCGTCCATCGGCTTGTCGGCGCGCAGGGCCTCCATGCCGCGGTCATAGGCCTCGGCGGCCTTGGCGGCCTTGTTGGAGTTCAGGCTGTCCCAGCCCCACCAGCCCAGGGCGCCGATCAGGGCGACGACCAGCACCACGCCGAAAACGGGCAGCCAGGTCTTGGCCAGGCGCTTCAACTTGTCGGAGCGAAGCTCCTCCTCGACCTGCTCGAAGACATCAACCACTGAAACGTCGCCCCAAAATCGCGAAATGCAAACCGGCGCGGACCCTAGAAGGTCGGCTCCCCGCCCGCAACGTCGTCCGTTACTGCGAAGCCGGCTTTTTCGAGAAGTAGGTCTCGACTTCGGCAGGAAAACGGCGGGTTTTCACATCGCTGGCGAAAGCGGCCGCCGCCCGGTCGATCTCGGTGCGCAGATCGGCGTATTTGCGCACGAACTTCGGGGTCCAGTCGAACAGGCCCAGCATGTCGTTGACCACCAGCACCTGACCGTCGCAGGCGGCCGAGGCGCCGATGCCGATGGTGGGCGCGTCGATCGTCTCGGTGATCTCGCGCGCCAGCGATTCGGCGACGCCCTCGATGACGATGCAGAAGGCGCCGGCCTCGGCGACGGCCTTGGCCTCGGCCAGCACCCGATCGCGCTCGCTGTCGGTCCGGCCCTTGGCCTTGAACCCGCCCTCGGCCAGGATCGCCTGGGGGCGCAGGCCGACATGGCCCATGACCGGAATGCCGCGCTTGACCAGAAAGGCGACGATCTCGGCCATATCGATGCTGGTTTCCAGCTTCACCGCCTGGGCGCCCGTCTCCTTCATCACGCGCACGCAGTTGGCGTAGGCGACCTCCTTGCCGCCTTCGTAGGAGCCGAACGGCATGTCCACGACCACCATGGCCCGTCTGGCGCCGCGCATGACGGCCTGCCCATGCAGGATCATCATCTCCAGCGTCACGCCCACGGTGTTGGGCAGGCCGTGAACCGCCATCCCCAGGCTGTCGCCGACCAGCAGCACGTCGCAGTGCGGGTCCAGCAGGGCCGCCATCGGCGCGTCATAGGCCGTCAGGCAGACGATCGGCTCGCCGCCCTTGCGCCCTGCGATATCGGGCACGGTGATGCGTTTGACGCTCTCTTGGGTATGGACGGACATCGCCGGGCCTCCTGACGTGAAGGGGTCAGATAGGCCCCTGCCCCGCCGGTGTCACCCTTGCAGCCGCGCTCACACGTCCTGCGACAGCTTCGCCACGCCCGCCGCCATCAGGGCGACCAGGGCCCCGGCGACGATCCAGAAGGCCATCATGCCCGAGCCGTTCATCAGGTCCAGCGACCCGACGCCCAGACCTTGCAGGCCCAATCCGTCCAGGCCCGACTGCGCTGCGCCCTGCGCCGTGACGGCCGCCGCCCTCAGGCCTTGCGCCAGCGTCGTATCGCCGTCGGCAGTGAAGTTGATGTTCACCCCCTCGCGCACCGCCAGCACGCCGCCGATCAGTCCGGCCGCCGTCAGGGTCAGAGCGCGCCAGCGCGACCGCGTCTCCATGCGCGCCTTGACCGTCGCCAGGAACAGGGCCTCGTCCGGCAGGCTCGGCGCCTGGGCGAACAGCCTTTCGATCATCGGATCAAATTCATCAGCCGACATGGACCGACCTCCCGCCTGAGCCGTGCGCCGGTTGAAGCCGCGCACGGAGTTTATCCAGACCACGTTTGACATGCGATTTCACCGTGCCAAGCGGCAAATTCATGGCTGCCGCGATTTCCGGATGCGACATCCCCGCGCCGTGGCACAGGGCGACGCAGACACGCTCGGTCTCGCTGAGCGTCTTCAACGCCTCGTCCAGGTCCATCAGACCGCCGCGGTCGACGACCACGTCCGCCTGATCGGCCTCGATCTCCGCGACGTAGCGCGCCTCCTTGGCCACCCGCTTCAGATACAGCCGCGCGGCGATCTTCTTGATCCAGCCCGCAAACGTTCCCTGCCCGCGAAACTCCGCGCATCGCTGGAACCCTTGCAGAAAGGCGTCCTGCGCCACGTCGTCGGACAGGGACGGCGTCGCCCCCATCCGGCGCAGCAGCCCCCGTACCGCCGACCCGTGCCGACGCACCAGCTCGCCATACTCCCGCCGACCGCCGGCCGCCGCCTGGGCGGCCAACTCCACATCGTGGAAGTCGCGTAGAGACTTGCTCATCAGAGCTTCCCCCGCCCGCCGTGGTCAGTCCGCGCCCTTGTTGAAGAAGCTCAGGACGATGAAGGCCAGGCCGATCGTGACGGGAATGCACGAGATGCCCAGCAGGCCGCTGTCCAGATTGCCGTTGAAGTTCCCGCCCAGTTCGCTGACGACCGAGAAGGCGGCGATGCCGATGCCGGACGCCAGCCAGATGACGCCGCGCCGGATGTCCTTGGTGCGCGACGGCAGGCTCTTCTGCACGTCCTTGGTCATGACGTCGATCAGTTCGGGCGGCAGTTGCTGGCCCTTGTCCACCGCATGGCGGATGGTTTCCTGCATGTCGCGCTTTTCGCGATACTTCAGCACCTGCGGGCCGAAGACGATGGCGGTGATCGTGCCGAAGACGGCGAACAGCGCAAAGATCGGAATGAAGTCTTGCATGACGAGTACCCCTTGAACCGTTGCAGCAGCCTGATGCGGCGGCCTTCTGATCACAAGAGGCTGGCCGACGCCTCAACGGATGCGCGGCGTTGCGTGAAATCTTCGTAAGGTCGCCGTTTCGGCCGCCGCCGGTTCGGTCTAGGGTCCGGTTTCATCAATCTCAGGAGCGCGTCCCCATGGCCCATGTCACCTATCGCATCGTCGAACATGACGGCGGCTGGGCCTACAAGTCCGGCGACACCTATTCCGAGACCTTCGCCAGCCACGACGACGCCAAGGCCGCCGCTGTCCGCGCCGCACGCGAGCAGCGCGTGCCGGACCAGACCGCCGCCATAGAATACGAGACCGCCGCCGGCGAATGGGTCACCGAAAGCGCCGACGGCCACGACCGCCCCTCGACGGACGTCGAGGGCTGAGGCCGAGATGATCCCCCGTCGCACCCTGCTGGCCGCCGCCGCGCTGGCGCCGCTGGCAGGCTGCGCCACGGCCCCAAAGGCCAAGACGCCCGCCGAGCTGAAGCTCGTCACCTTCAACATCTGGCACAACATGGGCGACTGGGCCGCCCGCCGTCCGCTACTGATCGCAGCCCTGAAGGCCCAGAACGCCGACGTCATCGCCCTTCAGGAGGTGCTGGAGGACGCCAATGTCGGGCTTGAGAACCAGGCCCGGATGCTGGCGCGCGAACTGGGCGGCTATCATGTCGCCTTCGTCTCGACCGACGCGGAGGGCGCCCCGCGTCGCTATGGCAACGCCCTGCTGACCCGCCTGCCTGTTCTGGCCGAAGCCTCGACCAAGCTCGAGCCGCTCGACGATTTCCGCACCGCGCTTCGGCTTCGCGTCGCCGTCCAGGGTCGCCCGGTCGATGTCGTCGTCACCCATCTGGCGTGGCAGCAGGACGCCGGCCCGGTCCGCGCTCGCCAGATCGCGTCGCTGCTCGGCTGGCTGCCGCAGGACGACACGCCCCTGATCGTCATGGGCGACTTCAATGCGACGCAGGAGGATTCCGGCCTGGCGACCCTGACGGGTCCCCGCTTCTTCAGCGCCCTGCCCCGCGGCGCGGTCACGACCACCTTAAACCCGGCCAAGGGTCATCCCGAGCGCGTCATCGACCACATCTTCGTCGAACAGGCCGCCTTCACGCCCGGCGACGCCTGTCGCTTCGGCGACACGCCGACCAACGGCGAATACCCGTCTGACCACTTCGGCGTCGTCGCGACCGTCCGGCTCAGGTAAACGCCGAGGCGTAGGTCTCGGGCTTGAACCCAACCAGACGCCGATCCCCCAGATCCAGCACCGGCCGCTTGATCATCGACGGCTGGGCCGTCATCAGCGCGATCGCCTTCGACTTGTCGATGTCCGCCTTGTCGGCGTCCGGCAGCTTCTTGAACGTCGTCCCGGCCCGGTTCAGCACCGTCTCCCAACCGTGCTCGTCGACCCACTGGCCCAGCCGCCCCGCATCCACCCCGGCCTTCTTGTAGTCGTGGAAGACGTAATCGACCCCCTGCTGCTCCAGCCAGACCCGGGCCTTCTTCACCGTGTCGCAGTTGGGAATGCCATATAGGGTGTAGGTCATGGGTCTCTCGAAGGTCGGGGATCAAGCGGATGCAGCCGCTTTCGCCCCCTCGCAAGGCATCGTCAACTGTCGGTCAGACGCGACGCCGGCGCTGTGAACGTCGCCGAGAACCCCTCTACGCCATAGCGAAGATCCGCGCCGCCGCCCCCCAGCAGGCCTCTCGCGAGTAGTTTGACGCCAAAGCCGGTCTTGAGCGGCGGATGGGCCGGCGCGCCCCCGCCTTCGATCCACGTCAGGACAAGTTCACCCTCATCCAGCCGCCAATCGACCGAGACGCGGCCGCCGGGCTTGGCGAGGGCGCCATGCTTGAACGCGTTCGTCGTCAGTTCGTGGATGATCAAGGCGACCGTTTGCGCCACACGCGGCGACAGCTGCACCGACGGCCCCGAGATCGAGACCGGCCTGCGCACCAGATTACCGACCGCGTCGCGAACGATCTCACCGAGGTCGCCGCCATTCCACGCCTTTTCGTCCAGCGTCTGCTGGGTCCGGGCGATGGCGTTCAGTCGCTCGTCGAAACGCTCCAGCACGTCACGATCGACGCCCGACAGGGTGCTGCGGGCGACCGCTTGAACCAGGGCGAGGGTGTTCTTCACCCGGTGACCGCATTCGTCGACCAGCATCTGCCGGTGTTGCTCGCCCCGCACCCGCTCGGTCGTTTCGATGGCGATATTGAGAATGCCGACGATCGCGTCGCCGTCCCGCACGGGGCTGTAGGACAGTGTCCAGCTGGTGTCTTCCGCATAGCCGTTTCGAACCATCGTCAGCGGCAGGTCTTCCAGAAAAACGGTTTCGCCTGCCAGCGCGCGCTCCGTCAGAGGGCGCAGATCGTCCCACACCTCATGCCAGACCTGATCCAGCGGACGGCCCAGGGCGTTCGGATGCTTTTGTCCGAGCAGCGGCATATAGGCGCCGTTGTAGAGCAGGGTGCGCTCCGGGCCCCACATGACGCTGGCCGCAAAACCCATTCCCATCATCATGTCATAGGTAATGCTCAGCGCGGGCGACCAATCGCGCCTTGGCCCCAGGGGCGTCGTCGCCCAATCGAACGCGTCAATAAGGGCCGGCATCGGCGCGCCCCCTATTGACGACGGCATTCGACGAGCAACCGACGAATGCAGCTCCAGCATCGATCTGGGATGCGAACCTCATCATCGTCGTTCAGAATAATCGGATGGTTTCGCTTGGCTGATCGACGATCACGCCCGCGACATAGAGTTTGCGCACCAGTTGCTGCGTGCCGAGGATCGTCCGGCTTTGGAAATCGAGCCAGTTCGCGACCAGGGTCTGATCCGGCAGATTGATGTCTCTCTTGCCCGCGACCCGGATCACCAGGCCTGCCTTTTCAAGCTGACCCAGGTGCCGGCGGACCGTTTCGTCGTCCATTCTGGCGGCCTTGGCGACCTCGATCACGCTCACCGGCCCGAACGGCGGGTTCAGGGGGCCGAGACGGCCGGCGTCCGGCTCGTCCTGAACGACCCGCAAGGCGCTTCCGGTGAGATGCGACAGCCAGAGCAGGACGTAGTGCGTCGTCATGCTGATTTCGGGCTTCAGCGACCAGGCGTGCTGGATGCCTTTCAGGACGTGGGCCGTCATCAGCCGCGTCGCCAGGCCGGCGACTGGCCAGGCTGGCGTGACGACCCTGTCGCCGTCGCGGGCGCCGCATGCATTCAGCATCGCCAGCCCATCGACGAACTCCACCGTGGCCAGCAGAAAGGCTTCCATCGCAGACTTGAACGGTTTCGACTGCGACACCTCGGCGCGCAAGACGAAGCCGCCGTCGGTCCGGACCAAGATCCCCCGCTCCACCAGGCCCGCCAGTTTTGTGCGCGCGCTCTCGCGCGGCACGCCCAGGGACATGGCGATGCTGATCGCATTCACAGGCCGCCGCAGGGCGTTCGGCAAAATGCCGGCTCCGATGGAAGGGTTGCGTGCCGCACCTTCGTCATCGGCGCCTCTGACGTTCGCATCCACGACGCCCGCAGTCAGCAGGGCGGATATCAAATCCTCGTCGATCCAGGTGCGGGATGCGGCGATGAAATCGAGCGTCAGCTTCGTATTCAGCCAAGCGACCTGAGCGGCTTGTAAACGCAGAGACATTGCAGACCATCAGAGGCTTCAGCGAACACTGTCGTCCTCGCTCGCGCCCCTGTCGACAAGACAACTACCGAAAATGAGGTTTCGGGACAGAGGCGGAGCGACGATCGATCCACGCTCTGCGGCGCCCCCCTTGCCGTCATTGTTCGCCGACAAATCCGCTTTAGTATCGGGCGTTTAGAGACGGCCTTCATCAATCGACCGTACGTATCCCCGAACGGGATTATGATGTCGACGGGTCTTTGAAAACAGCAGCGCTCAGCAATTGCACCGTCTTGCATTTTGCACGCCCTTTTTCCGCGCTGTGCAATTTCGCTCTGTCGCTGAGTTCAGACGAATTAGACGAATTAGACGGTGTTTTTGTCAGGCGACCGTCTAGGCCGCGAACCCGGCGAACACGCCGATGACCATCACGATGAAGGTCGCAACGACGCTGGACAGCCCGATGGCGATCATCACGATCAGGCCCTTGGCCAGGCCGGGGACCACGCCCCGATACCACCGTCCCCTCCCCATCCGCATGAAGGCCACGATGCCCAGCGCCAGCATCAAAAGGCTGCACGCCGCGGCCAGCGGGCCGGGGCTGAACATGAACCAGGCCAGCGGCAGCAACGGCACGGTCCAGGCGTTCAGATAGGCGAAGGCCGCGCGAAACCCGCATCTCAGGCCCAGGTCCTCGGCGTCCCACAGGCGAAACAGCGGCATGGCCGCCAGGGCGTAGAGCGGCGCCATGATCGGCACGGCCACCAGCGACATCCAGCCGTCGGCGTCCGACATGAAGGCGTCGCGCGACTTGCCCGCTTCCTGAAGCAGGGGGTTCAGCACGTCGGCCGGCATGCCTTCCAGGTATAAGCTCAAGCCCCCGCGCAGGAAGACGATCAGCATCAGGATCGCGTTCAGCGCCAGATACAGCTTCAACGGCTTGGCGTAACGCCCGCCCCCCGTCGGCCCCTCGATCATCCAGGCCTGGAGCACCAGTCGGGGCCGCACCAGCAGGTCGCGCGCGGTCCGCACCTCGGCGCCGCCAAAGCCCAGCGCGTCCTCGGACAGGTCCTTGAACGCCTGTTTGCGCGTCGTCTCGCCGTCGGTCATCGGATTCTCCCCTGGGGGATGCATACACCGCCCGGTTGACCGCGCAACCGCCGATCAGAACCGCTTGGTCAGAACCGCTTGCTCAGGCCAATGCTGACCACCCGCCCGCGCGGATCGGCTACGACCGGGTCATAGCCCAGGGCGAACTGCGCCAGCGGCGGCGCCTTGTCCGCGACATTGACCACCCCGACCGACAGATCGAGATCAGCGCCGATCGTGCGGCTGTAGAGCAGATCGACCGTCGTCTGGCTGGCGATGCTGGCGTCGGTGATCCCGCTGCGATCGTTGGCGTAGCCGTCGGTATAGTGAACCAGCGCCGTCAACGCGTTCGCCCCGCCGCTCCAGCCCACGGCGAACTCCCCGCGATTGCGCGGCAGGGACCGGCCGATGTTGTTCAGGTTGGTCGAACCGACGCCCGACACCTTGGCGGCCGACGCGTCCAGCCGGATGTCATAGGCGTCCACATAGGTCCACGTCGCCGAGGCCGTCGCCTCCCCGCCCCACAGGCCGCGCCGATAGCGGGCCGACAGGTCGATCCCTTGGGTCTCGATGGACGAGGCGTTGATGAAATAAAGCTGGACGAAGGTCAGGGCGCCGCTGGCCGAGCGGGTAATGCGGCTCTGCGCCTCCGTGCCGGTCCGCCCCGCCGCCGTATCGGCCGCCGCCTGGTTGATGATGGCCTGGGCCGACTCCTTGACCACCTGATCGGCATAGTCGAACCGCCAGGCGTCCACGCCCAGTTCCAGCCCGTCGATCGGCGTCCAGACTGCGCCCAGGTTCAGGCTCTCGGACTTCTCGGGCTTCAGGTCGGCTCGGCCCGAGGTCAGGGTGTTGACGAAGACGAACGCCCCCCGGTCGAAGACCGACGGCTGCGACGCCTGCGCCCCCGACTGGGCATAGACCGACGGCGCCCGGAACCCCTGCCCCCACGACGCACGCAGGGCCAGGGCATCGGTGACGTCCCACCGGATCGCGGCCTTGGGGCTGAACCGGCCCTCGTTGCCGTCGTAGGATTCGTAGCGCCCGGCCAACTGCGCCTCGATCCGGTCGCCCAGATGGAGGCGGGCTTCGGCGAACGCGGCCAGAGCTTCCTGATCGCCGTCGAAATCCGGCGACACGCCCGCCGTCAGCAGATCGCCCCGGTTCACCAGATCGCTCCAGTCGTGACGGAAGCCGCTGCGGCGATATTGGGCGCCGACGGCGACATCGATCGATCCGCCGGCCCAGGCCAGGGCCTCGCCGCTGGTGGAGGCGTCCGCCGTCGTCAGGGTCGCCGCGCCCCGCAGGCCGGTCGAGCCGATAAGGCTGTCGATCAGGGCGGCGCTGTTCGCCGTTCCGGTCCCCAGATAGGCGCTGCCGAACGGGTTGAAATACTGGCAACCCCCGACGCCGGGCGTCCCCGTCGCGGGATTGCAGCCCGCTCCGGCCAGGCCGTTCAGCGCATTCTGCAAGGCGCTGCCGATGGTGTCGGGCTTGTCATAGGCGACGTGCTGGCGGCTGCTGGTCGCGGACAGGTTCCAGGTCCAGCCATTGCCGAAGCGCCCATCCAGCCCGGCCGCCAGACGCCAGGTGCGATAGTCGAACTCCGCTTGCGACGCGCCGGCCTCCGCCCCCAGCAGCCGCCCCCGGAACAGCACCGCCTCGCCGAACGGATTGTCGGGATGACTCGCCGGGACCGTCAGCGACCGCGCCAGGATCGGCAGCGACGGCGACTGGCGCGCGATGGTGTTCGTCGCCGACCACGCCCCTTGCAGCGACAGGGTCATGTCGCCCACAGGCCGCCGGTAGTCCGCGAACAGCTGCGTGCGGGTCTCCTCCGGGGCCAGGTCGAAGAAGTCGGAATAGTCCAGCCGACAGAAGCTGTCGGTCGGCGTGTTCAGATAGGCGCTGCCGAACGCCGTATTGCCGCACGCCGGATCGGGCGAAAAACCGTTGCGGCTAGGTCGGAAATAGGAGCCCGGCTGGCCATAGCTGGTCACGGCCGTCCAGGCCGCGCGGCCATAGCGTTCGGCCTGGGTGAAGTCCCGCTCGTCGGAACCCAGGGCCGAGCGATGGAAATGCGAAGCCGCCAGCGTCAGGTCGCCGCCCAGCAGGCCGAACCCGCCGAGCGCCTCGATCACGCTCTCTTCCGACCCGTCGGCGACGGCGTATTTGGCGCTGATCTCGGGGCGGTCCACGCCCCGCCGGGTGATGAAGTTGACCACGCCCGCCACCGCGTCCGAGCCATAGACCGCCGAGGCGCCGTCCTTGACCACTTCGACCCGCTGAAGCGCGATCATCGGCACCAGGGAGTTGATGTCGACGAAGCCCGAGCCGTCCGTCGCCACCACGGCGCTGTTGGTCCAGCGCTGGCCGTCCACCAGGACCAGGGTCGAGCCGAGGCCGAGATTGCGCAGGTTGAACTGGGCCGTGCCCGAACTCTGCGGCTGGTTCAGCTGATCGACCTGGGCCTCGGAGCCCGAGTTCGCCGTGACCAGCCGGATCAGCTGAGAGGCATCGGCGACGCCGGCGGCGGCGATCGTTTCGCGGGCTACAGTCTCTACCGGGGCGATCCGCTCACCGCCCGCGATCCGGGAGCCGGTGACGACCACATCGTCCACGCGCGACGCCTCCTGGGCCTGGGCGGCCGCAGCCGTCGCCAACCAGGCGATCGAGGCTGTCGTCATCAAGAAGTTGCGCTTTGTCATTCGGATACTCCCCGCCATTGGCAGCGGACTTCTATCCAGCGCTTCGTTTTTGCGAAAGCCCAATTTTGCAGTTTTGCAATTTCAATCGTCGGCGAGACATCGTGCGCCATTGATCCTGCGATGTAACCGGTTACGCTGCGGCAAAACAAAACGGGTCAGGAAAGCAGGAAGCATGGCGAATGTCCGTCTGGTCGACGTGAAGAAGGCGTTCGGCGCCGTCGAGGTGCTGAAGGGCGTCGATCTGGAGATCGCCGACGGCGAATTCGTCGTCTTCGTCGGCCCGTCGGGCTGCGGCAAGTCCACCCTGCTGCGCACCATCGCGGGGCTGGAAGAGGCGACCACGGGCCAGGTTCTGATCGGGGACCGCTTGGTCAACGACCTGTCGCCGTCGGACCGGGGCATCGCTATGGTGTTCCAGTCCTATGCGCTCTATCCGCACATGACCGCCTATGAGAACATGGCCTTCGGCCTGAAGCTGGCCAAGACGGACAAGGGCGAGATCGACCGCCGCGTGCGCGCCGCCGCCGAGGCGCTCAGCATCACCGACTATCTGGATCGCAAGCCCAAGGCGATGTCGGGTGGCCAACGCCAGCGGGTCGCTATCGGCCGCGCCATCGTGCGCGAACCCGAGGTCTTCCTGTTCGACGAGCCCCTGTCCAACCTGGACGCCGCCCTGCGCGTACGGATGCGCTATGAGTTCGCGCGGCTGCATGCCGAGCTGAAGACCACCATGATCTACGTCACCCACGACCAGGTCGAGGCCATGACCCTGGCCGACCGGATCGTGGTGCTGAACGCCGGTCGGATCGAACAGGTCGGCGCGCCGATGGAGCTTTACGAACACCCCGCCAACCTGTTCGTCGCTGGCTTCATCGGCAGTCCCAAGATGAACCTGCTGACTGCCGAGATCGTCGAGGCCTCGACAACCGGCGCGACGGTGGAGACGACGGCCGGCGAGCCGATCAGCATCGCCGTGGACGCCGCCTCGGCCAAGCTCGGCGATACCGTGACGCTGGGCGTCCGTCCCGAGCATCTGATCCTCAGCGACGACGGCGACGCCCTGAGCGCCGAGGTCATGTTCGTCGAGACTCTGGGCGCCACGACCATGGCGCACCTGAAGCATCCGGCGACGCCAGACACGCTGACGGTTCAGCTGGCGGGCGAACTGCGGGCCAAGGCGGGCGAGCGACTGACGCTGCACGTGCCCGCAAAACAGGCGCACCTGTTCGACGCGGACGGGAAAGCCTTCAAGCGGCTCTAACCCCTCCGTTTCAAGAGAGAAGGCTCAGTTCAGAACAACCCGCCGCGCCCCTGCCGGAATGACCAGTTCGTCGCCCGACCACGTCGCTGAGCGGCCGTCGATCCGAACGCGCTCCGGCCGCCCCTGCCCCGCCGCCCACTGAAGCACGAATCCGGCCGGCGGCGTCGCGCCGTCGTCCAAGGTGAGGACGTAGCCCTGGCCTTCCTTGCGATAGGCGTAGGTCAGCGGCCCATAGGCGGTGCGCAGATCCCGCAGGCCGACACCCTCCTTCGTGTCCAGCCACACCTCCGGCACGCCCGCCGCCAGCACCAGAGCGTGATCGCTGTCCCGCTCATAGGCGAACAGATCGAGCGCCGAACGGATATAGTCGGAGCTGATCCAGGCGTGCGGCATGTCGCCGATGAAGCGCGGCTCGCGTTTTTCGCGGCCCACCACCTCGGCCCAGCCGTTCCAGGCCTCGGGCCGACGGTCGGCCATCAGGAAGTCCAGCACCTCCAGCGCCCGGTGCTTCTGACCCAGCCGCACATAGGCGCCGACCAGCCGCCATTCGTAGGGGGTGTAGTCCTTCCACGCCGTGCGATTGGTCAGACGGTTCTGGAAGTTTTCCCAGTAGCGATCGAAGGTTCGCGACAGAAGCTCGTGCGGCAGGTTATCCTGTTCGCCCGCCGGCGACAGGGCGATGGTGGTCGAGGTGGCGTCGAAATCGCCGCGGTCGGCCGCCCCCGCGATCCAGTCGATGCCATGATGCACAGCCGTCGCCGTGATTGAGGCGCGGATGTCGGCGGCGAATTGATCGCGCGCCGCTGCATAGCGTGCGGCGACGTCCGCATCGCCCAGGGTCTCGGCGATGAAGACCGCGTCCTTGTAGCCCAGCAGGCCCCAGAAATCGTCCCAGTAGGAATAGGCCGCCTTGTCCGAGTAGCCCTCGTGGCTGATCGTCGGCGGCAGCAGGCCGTACAGATGCCGCTGGTCCGGCGTCTGGAAGGCCGCCGTGCGGGTCGAGGCGCGCAGCGCGTCCATATAGGCGATGGCCTTTTGCACCTGCGGCCAGACCTGGTGCAGCAGGGCTTCGTCCCTGGTGTAGCGATAGGTTTCGGCGGCCAGGAAGACGAACTCGCCGTGGCTGTCGTTCTCGGGCACCGGATCGGCGCCGCGCGCATCGACGCAGCACGGGACCTTGCCGTTCTCGAACACATAGGGGGCGTACCAGCGCAGATAGTCGGCTGAATGCTCGGCCATGCCCAGCCGGTTCAAACCCTCGGCCATCATCGCCCCATCGCGGATCCAGGAGCGGTTGTAGCTGCGTGTGCCGGGTTGCAGGATCGGTCCCTGACGCGACATCAGCATATGGGCGAGCGACGATTTCAGCGCGTCCTCGATCCGCTGGGCGGCGGGCGGCAGGGTCAGGTCCACCCGGTCCAGCTTCTCGCGCCATTCAGCTGCCAGCCGGGTCTCGACCGCGTCCAGCACAGCCGCCGCCTGCCCCACCGGCTCGGGCGCCAGCGCGTCGCCGGACAGTTGCGACACCCAGCCGACCGTGCGCGTCTCTCCGGGTTGCAGCGTCACCTCGTAGGTCAGGAGGCCGGCGGCCAGACCTGTGGCGTCGGTCGTCGTCATGACCTCGGCGGCCGGTCGGCGCGCGGACGGCAGGATCAGGGACTGCGGATCGCTGCCCGCGTCGAAGGTCGCCAGCGCGACCTGATCCGGGGCCGCCAGCGGCTGCACCCGCACCGTGTCGTTCAGCTTCAGTTCGGCGCCGTCCCAGCCGATCGTCTCCACCGGGCTGACGCCACCGGGAATGGCCAGGAACTGACGCGGCGCATTGACCTGCATCGGGCGGGCGGCCAGGGCCAGCGTCAGGGTGCGCGGCCGGCTGGAGGTGTTGGTCAGGTCGTAGCGGCCCCACAGTTGCGCCTGATAGGGCGGCCCGTCGGCGAAGCTGGTGATCTTCAGCGTCCAGTCGTCGGCGGTCCAGGTCACCGACGGGATCGGCAGATCGCCGTCCTTCAGCCCCTGTTCGATATTGACGTCGGCCCAGGTGATCAGCCGCCCGTTGTCGACCACAAAGGGTTCGATACTGGGCCCGGCGCGACGGAGCTCGATGGCGCCGTCCTCGCCGATCAGGCCGCTCTCCCCGCCCCCATCGACCCCGACCAGGGTCCAGTAGGACTGCTCGCCGGAGAAGCCACGCGGATAGACGCCGCGCCGGTTTTCCTTGGCCACGGCTTCCAGAAACACCGTGCGGTCCGCGCCGAAGGTCAGCGGTTCGACCTCGATCTCGTTCAGCGCATAGGTCGTGGCCTGGGCCGCGCCCAGCCGCTGACCCGCGCCGGACGAGCCGACCACATCGGAGGCGGGAACGGGCTTCAGCGGTTCCAATCTCAGCCAGCGCGCCGTCGCCTCGGGCGTCCGCAACCAGTCGACGCCGCCATTGCCGCCCGTAACCGTCGTCAGCGGCCGCCAGTCGCGCCCGTCCATCGAGGCGGAAACGCGATAGTCACTCGCCGCGCCCCGCTCGCCCCAGCGCAGGGTCAGGCCGCCGAACTCGCGCTCGTAGCCCAGGTCCAATGTCAGGGCCGAGTCTTGGCCCACCGGCGGGGTCCAGGCGGTTTTTGGGTCCAGATCGACGGCGTTGGCGGCGGTCGAGTTCATCTGCCCATCGCTGGCCAACGGCTGGGGCGGAACCGGCGGATCGACCGGCAGGGCGCGCAGGGTCAGTTGGTCGATCTCGACCGAGCCCTTGCCGCCCTCCGCCGCGACCACGACGAACTCGACCCGCTCCGCGCGACGCAGGATGGTTTCAGGGCTTGGCCCCCAGGCTTTGGAAACCTGACGGCGTTTAATCACGAACCGGGTCCAGCCGTCGGGGAAGTCGTAGCGCGCCGTCTGCTTCCACCAGACATTGTCGGCGGTGGCGTCGGTCAACTTGACCTCGAAGGTGTTGGTCGGCCCGGCGCCCCGCACCCAGAAGCTGATCTCGTAGTTGTCGGGCAGGTCGAACGGCAGCGGCCGGCTGAGCACCGCATAACCTGCCTTGCCGTCGAAATCGTAATCGAGCCGCACCGCTTTCCCGTCATGGCCGGCGACGGCGGAGACGGCGGCGTGAACGTCGGTCGAGGCCGTAGCCTCCCACCGCGTCGCATCGTCCATGCTGTCGAGAACGCGCGTCTCCTGCGCGACGGCAGGCGCGGCCAGGGCGAGGGTCAGGACCGAGGCGGCGGCCAGCAGGAGATTACGCATTGGAACTCGCAGTTCTGGTCAGCCCTTCACGCTGCCCGCGAGCATGCCGCGGATGTAGTAGCGTTGCAGGGCGAGGAAGAGGATCAGCACGGGCGCGACCGTGACGACGGCGCCGGCCATCATCAGTTCGATGTCCTGCACATGCTCTCGCGACAGCGCCGCCAGGGCGACCGGCAGGGTATAGTTCGACTGATCCGTCAGAATGATCAGCGGCCACAGGAAGTCGTTCCAACTGCCCAGGAAGACGAACAGGCCCAAGGTCACGATGATTGGCTGCAAGGTCGGCAGGACCACGCGGCGGAAGATCTGGCCCTCGCTGGCCCCGTCGATCCGCGCGGCCTCCAACATCTCGTCGGGAATGCTCAGCGCATACTGGCGCACTAGGAACAGGCCGAAGATCGACGCCAGCCACGGCACCAGCGCCCCGGCATAGGTGTTCACCAGGCCCATCGATTTCAGCATCAGAAACAGCGGCAGGGTGCCGATCTGGGCGGGCACCACCAGGGCGGCGACCAGGAACTGGAACAGCCGCTCGCGCCCGGCGAACTTCAGCTTGGCGAAGGCGTAGCCGGCCGGGACGGTGAAGCTGAGCGCGAGGATCGTCGCCAAGGTCGCCAGGGCGAAGCTGTTCCACAGATACCGCCCCATGCCCTGGTTCAAGAACAGGTCGCGGTAGTGCTCCATCGTCCAGTGAGACGGCAGTAGCGGCGGCGGAAAGACCGCCGCCTCGCCCGTCGCCATGAAGCTGACCGACACCATCCAGACCAGCGGGAAGAGCACGATCAGGGCGATGAGGCCCACGGCCAGATTGAGCAGGATGGCGCGGATTTTCATTGATACGCCCCCACCCGCTTGGCGACCGCCAGCTGGACCAGGGTGATCGCCAGGATGCACAGGAACAGGACGAAGGCGACGGCGCTGGCGGAGCCCAGATTCCACCATTTGAAGCCCTCTTCGTACATGAAGTAGAGCACCGTCACCGTGCTCTGGGCCGGTCCGCCTTGGGTCATCACATAGGGTTCGGCGAACAGCTGGAAGAAGCTGGCGACCGAGATGATCGAAACCAGCAGCATGGTCGGCGCGATGGCCGGCAGGGTGACATGGCGGAACTGCTTCCATGGGCCGGCGCCGTCGATGCGAGCGGCCTCGTACAGGTCGTCCGGCACGGTCTGAAGCACCGCCAGGAAGATCAGCATATTGTAGCCGAAGATCTTCCACACCACGAACATCAAGATCGCCGGAATGGAAGTGGATGGGTCGCCCAGCCAATCCACGGCGGGCAGACCGATGCTCTCCAGACCCCAATTGATGACGCCGTACCGGGTATGCAGCAGATAGCGCCACACCACGGCCGTCGCGACCAGGGTCGTGACATAGGGGGCGAAGAACATGACCCGCCAGATCGGCCGCCACTTTACCACCCGCGCATTCAGGATCACCGCCGCCGCCAGGGACGCGGCGATGGACAGGGGCACGCCCAGCACCGCGAAGGTCAGGGTGTTCTTCATCGCCCCCCCAGAACAGGGGATTGGTCAACAGCCGCTGATAGTTCTGCAAGCCGACGAACCGCAGATTGTCCAGGTTCGCCAGGGCGTAGATGTCGAAATCAGTCAGGCTGAGCAGCAGGGCCGCGATCACCGGAATGGCGAAGAACAGGCCGATGGCAAGCATAGCCGGGGCGACGAAGGCCCAGGCGGCCCGTTCGCGGGCGCCGCGTCCGCGCGACGGCTTCACTTTGACCAGTGTCGGATCGACGACGGTCATACGGCCCTGCCCTGTTCCATCATCCAGCGACGCTTCTCCAGAAGGCGGTCGGCACGACGGTCGATCTCGGCGGCGGCGGCTTCAGGCGTGTATTCGCCGCGCACCATCCGTTCGGCGACGATCTGCATCTCGGTCACGATCCGCTCCCATTCCGGCACCTTGGGCACGGCCTTGGCGCGCGCCAGTTGCCCCCGGAACGGCGCCAGCATCGGATCACGCTCGACGCCTGCGATGTCCCAGGCGCTCTGGCGTGCGGGCAGGTCGCCGACGATGGTGTTGAACCGGGCCTGCACAGCCGGCTCGGACAGATAGCGGACCAGGGCCCAGGCCGCCTCCTGATGCGGGGAGGATTTGAAGACCGCCAGGCTGGACCCGCCCGGCGCCGAGGCGCCCAGGCCATTCGGTCCCGGCACGCCCGCCGTGGCCCAGTTCGGCTGGAACGACGCGGGCAGCTTGCTGCGGAAATCGCCGACGCTCCACGGCCCGGAGAAGTAGAAGCTGAAATAGCCCCTGGCGAACTCGGTCCAGACGTTGGAGATCTGCGTTGACGAGGCCAGCGGCGCCAACTGCTCGTCGAACAGGCTGCGATAGAAGGCCAGGGCCGCGATGAAGCCGGGGCTGGAGAAGTTTCCGCGCGTGTCGCGATCCCTCAGCAGCGGCTCGTCGATCTGAAGCCCGAAGGTCAAAAGCTGTTCGAACTCGTTCAACGGCAGCAGGATGGCGTAGTTGCCGTCGCCCGCCACACGCTTGATCGCATGCATGGCCCGCTTCCATTCGGCCCAGTCCTCGGGCGGCGCATCGAACCCGGCACGCGCCAGCAGATCCTTGCGATAGAACAGCAGCCGCGTATCGACATACCAGGGCGTGGTCATGGCGCGGCCGGCGATCTCATTCGTCTCCAGCACCGCCGGAAACTGGTCGGTCAGCAGGTTCGCGGCCTCAGGCGGGGTCGGCGACAGGGCGCCGATGGCGGTCAGCTCCGCCACCCAGGTATTGCCGATCTGGCTGACGTCGGGCAGCGACGCCCCGGCGTAGGCGGTCAGCAGCTTCTCGTGCGCCGCCGTCCACGGCAGGGGCTGGACCGAGACGCGGACGCCCGGATTGCGGCGCTCGAACTCGGGCATCAGCTGGCCCACCGTCCCGCCCTCATTACCCATGGCCCAGAAGCGCAGCACGGTCTCGCCGTCGCGGCGTGGGGTGCAGGCCGCAGCCGCCCCTCCCGCCATCAGGGCCAGAGCGCTGCGTCTATCAAGATTGGGCCTGGGGGCCGTCAAACTCATCCGTTCATCCAGCCGCCGGTGAAGCCCGCGATGTCGAGCGCGCGGCGGATATTGGGCTCGCCGCGCATATAGCGCCAGACGAACTCGGACCTGTGATTCTCGGTCATGATGACGATCGGCCCCTGGTCGATGCCCAGATAGTCGCCGTCCACCCAACCCACGCCGTCCACGATCTTGCCGTGCTGCAGCGGCCCGTCGCGCACCGTCAGGGTCGGGTTGAAGCTGTCGAGGAAGCCCCACTCGGTATAGACGCCCGCGCCGTAGCGCGCCTTCATCGCCTTGACGCAGGGCACGACGATTTCGGGCGCGAAGGCGATGGAGCTGGCCGCCGCCGTCGGCGCGATGGTGCCGTCGTCCCGGTCGCCGGGCCCGCGCGCGGAATAGCTGAAGAACTCGCGCTCCTTGCCGTCGATGACCTGTTTGAAGTCGCCCGGCCCGTCGCAGGCGGTCAGGCCCCAGACCTCGGACGAATAGCCCGCCCAGCCGCCCGGGTTGTCGTGGGCGTATTTCTGCTGGGCGTAGACGGCGCGGCGGCTGTTTTCGAAATAGTCGAGGTATTCGCCCAGCTGGGCCGACTGCCCACGCATCCAGGCGTCCTGAATGCCGCGGAAGTCGATGAACATATGGCTGTACTGGTGCCCGAAGATGGGCGCGAAATTCAGGTGCCAGCTGCCCCAGCGATCCGTCCAGCTCTCGTCATAGCTGGCCGCCCATTCGTGCCAGACATTGACCGACACCGGATGGGTGGGGCTGCCGATGGCCAGCAGCAACACCAGCATGCCCTCGTTGTAGACGTGCCAGTCGGAGGGAATGAAGCCGCTCTCGGGGTGCCAGCCCATGGTGATGCGGTTGTCGCGGATAACGGCCCACGGCCATTCGATCCGCTCGTAGATGGCTTGAGCCTTCTGACGGATTTTTGCCTCGTCGGCATGACGGCCGTCGAAGTAGCGGGCGGCGAACAGCATACCGCCGATCAACAGGGCCGTATCGACCGTCGACAGTTCGTTGGTCCGGTAACGAAGCCCCGTCTCCATATCCAGGAAGTGGTAGAAGAAGCCCTTGTACCCCGCCGTGCCGCTGGCCTCCGGGCCCTGCGGCAAATCGTGGAAGAAGCGCAGCGTCGTCAGGGTCCGCTCGCGCGCCTCGGCCCGGCTCATCCAGCCGCGCTCGACGCCCACCGGCCAGCAGGTCAGGGCGAAGCCGACCGCCGCCACCGAACAGAAGGACGGCGTGGGCCAGCGATCCGGCGTCAGGCCGGTCCTGCGATCCGTGACCTTCTCGAACCATCGGAACGTCCGCTCCTGAAGCTCCTCGATCTCCTGATCCAGCCGCATCGGCCGTCTCTGCGTCCCATTGACCGCCCCCGTCGCCGCCGCCTGCTGCGCCGCCGCCATCACCGGAAATCCTACGGCCAGAGCCGCCGCGCCTGTGGTGGTCCGCATCAGGAAGTTTCGACGATTCATGGGCACGCTCACTGGGTCTCAATCGAAAAAGAAAGGCCGCCTCGCAACAAGCACGAGGCGGCCCAGGCTCAGGATTTAGAAGGAGTAACGCAGGCCGACCTGGAAGCTGCGGGTCGGCAGATACTGTTCCGTCCCCATGCCGAAGCGCGGGCTGTTGAAGCCCTGATCGAAGGACTTGTAGTTGGTGAAGTTGAAGATGTTGATCGCATCCACGATGAACTCCACCTTCTGGCCGCCATAGACTTCGAAGCCCTTCGTCAGACGCAAGTCGATCTGGCGGTAGGCGAAGTTCAGACCGGGCAAGAAGGCGCGCTTGTCCGGACGACCGCCGTTCCAGCAAATGTTCGGGCCGCCGGCGGGAGCGTTCGGGCAGTCGAACACGGTGTAGGGCAAGCCCGAACCCAGGGTCACGATGCCTGACAGCAGGAAGTCCGCGGGCAGACCGATGGTGCCGGACGCCACGATACGATGCGTTTCGTCGGTGTTCGACGGGAACTCAGGCGACTGTCCAGGCACATTGTAATCGAAGTCGAAGGCGCCATAGCCGGAGTCGCGGCTGCCGTTCTGGGTGGCGTCCATATAGGTATAGGCGATGTTTACGCCCCAGCGATCTTCGGCGTTGTAGTGCTTGTCGGCCGTGAAGTAGATCGCCTTGTAGTCGCGCTCTTTATCCGTGTTCTGGAAGAAGATCAGGTTGCGGAACTGCGGGAAGCCCACCGATCCCGGCGTCGGACCGTTGAACCGTCCGCCCGTCTCCGTCAGGGCATTGGCGATATACCAGCTGGATTCGCCTCTCGTCTTGCCGGCTGCAAGCGTCAGCGCCGTCTGGAACATACCGATCTTCTGGCGCACGCCCAAGCTAAACTGATCGGTGCGAGGCGGCTCGAAGTCGTTCTGCACCAGGAAGACTTCGCCGGCGCCCGGGCTGGCCGCCAGCAGGGGATCAAGACCCTGCGGCGTCAGATAGCTCGGGTTCCAGGCGATGGTTTGGACACCGCCACGAGGCCCGCCCGTGTTCGAGAAGTAGATCGTCTTGTTGAACTGGAAGGGCTTGAACCGCTCGTCGAACGCGAAGTTGAAGCCGATACGATCGTAGTAGCGGCCGGCACCGCCGAAGATGACCGTCCGCTCATCGTCGAAGACGTCGTAGGAGAAGCCGAAGCGCGGTTGGAACGCGCCCTTGAAGGCCTTGCGATCACCATCGGAAATATAATCCGCCGGGTTGAAATACGACGGGAAGTCGTAGTTCGGCAGGTTCTGGATCGCGGCCAGCATGTTGCGAATGGAATCAGGCGTGCGGTAGTCGTTGTTGACCGCATTGTCCTCGTAATCCCAGCGAATGCCGAGGTTCAGCTCCAGCTTGGAGGTGATCTGCCAGTCGTCCTGAATGTATAGGCCTAGAACATTGTTATCGACGTCCGCAGGCGGAACGGCGACTCCCAGGTCAACCGAGACGGGGATATCGCGGCTGCCGTTGATCTCGGGGCGAGCTTCGATGTCGTAGGTAAAGGTGGGGTTACGCCCGAAATCCTTCTGAACGAAATAGTTCTGCATCGAGTATTTCGCACCGATCTTGATCGTGTGCGTACCCATCCACTCCAGATCCGGAATGGTCAGATCGTTACGGATCGTGGTGCTCTTCTGCTCGAGGAACTGAGCATCAGCCCGCCCGCCGGCCGTGAATACGGTAGAGTCGCGGTTGTTGAAGTTATACTGGAACCCCGGCGTCGCTGCGCTGTCGTCGCGGAAGATTACGTATTGGCGCCCATAGTCGGACCCATTGATCACCGACTGTTCATAGCTTGACGTGAAGTAATCGATCGCGAACTCGTTAAGGAAGCGATCGCCCTGATACTGATGGCGCAGATTGAAGGCGATATTTTCGCCGTTGTTGCGCGCCGCGCGGCTGGGCGCATTCTGGCCGCTGGCTCCGCGGATATCTTCTTCCGTCTTGTACTCGCTGCTCAGTTCCAGCCTTTGGCGGTCGTTGATCTGCCAGGACAGTTTGCCGAAGAAGACGTCCTGCTCATAAGGCGTCGAGGTCGTGCCCAGGTCGTTGGCGAAGAAGCTGGTGTATTCGGTGCGGTTGAGGAAGGACTGCGAAATGCGCTCTTCGTCCTTGCGCTCATAGGCGCCGAAGAAGTGCAGCCGGTCCTGAATGATCGGGCCGCCCAGGCTGGCGCCGTACTGGATGCGCTTCAGAGGCGCCTTGGCGTCGCCGCGACGTTCCGAAATCACATCCTGAGCAATCCAGCCGGGATCCTGATAGTAGGCGAAGACGTCGCCGTGAAACTCGTTCGTGCCCGAGCGCGTGACGGCGGTGATGATGGCCGAACCGGCCTGTTCGTACTCGGCCTTGAAGTTCTGGCTGATGACGCGGAACTCTTGCACGGCGCCCTGCGGGAACGGCGTGCCGCGACTGTCGTCCTGACCGGCGACACCGCCGTCGTTAATCAGCGACTTGCGGTTCTGGCCGTCGATAAAGACGTTAATTGCCTGAGCGGTCTGGCCGCCGGCCGAGATCGTCCGCTCGGTGTCGTCCTCGGTCACGCGAAGACCCGGCGCCAGGGCGGCGAAGTTCAGGAAGTTGCGGCTGATCTGCGGCAGGTTATTGATCTGCTGCTGGGTCACGTTGGTGGCGACTTCGGGCGTGCGCACCTCGAAGACCCGGCGGCCGGTGACCACGATGTCGCCGAGCTCAGTCGCGCCGTCGGTGGCGGCTGTCGTCGTCGCTCCGGCGACATCCAGGTTCAACGTGCCGACCTGACCCAGGGACAGGGTCACGGTTTCTTCCGCCGTCTGGCCGTCCGCGCTGGTGACCTGCACGCGATAGGTGCCGGGGCGCAGGCCGGACAAAACATAACGACCATCGGCGCCGACGCGCGCGCGTGTCGCATAACCGGTGGAGACTTCGGTCGCGACGACCGTCGCGCCCGTCTCGACGGTCTGGCCGTCATAGACCGCGCCGCGCAACGTCGTCGTTGCGTTCTGCGCCTGCGCGCCGCCGACGACCGCCATGCTGATGGCAAGCGCCGATGCGGCGGCCAAGGCGGCCTTACGCGTGTTGAACTGGGTCATCCTGAGCTCTCCCCTCCTGATGGGATCGGTTTTCAGCGACATGGCTGGCCTACCCTTTGTTGAACCTGGCGGACGAGGCCGCCGCGGTGGACTGGCGTTCGACCAGGATCGGCCGAACGATTTCGCAAGCGGTGTCCGTGGCGTCGGCGGTCGCGCCGGCCTGGACCAGGCCGATCAGGCGTTCGACGCCCCTACGGCCGATTTCCGCGATATTGACGCGCATGGTCGTCAGCGCAGGCCGCATCAGCGCGGCGATGGGCACGTCGTCGAAGCCGACGACGGCGATGTCCTCAGGACAGCGCACGCCGGCCTCCTGGAAGGCCAGAAGCGCCCCGACAGCCATCATGTCATTGGCGGCGAAAACGGCGTCGGGCCGCTCCGTCATAGCCAGAAGCTGGGTCGCGGCGCGGTGCCCCGAGGCCTGAGAGAAGTCGCCCTCGACGATGATCGGGTCATGACCGTCCAACGCCGCCGTATAGCCGGCCGCGCGCGTGTCCGCCTCGATATTGCCGGCGGCGCCGCGAATGTGGGCGATCCGCCTGCGGCCAGTGGACAGCAGATGCTGGACCGCGCCGACGGCGCCGCCGTGGTTGTCGATCATGATGGACGCCCGGCCGGGCTCGGCCGCGCCGCCGTTCATCAGCAGGACCGGCATCCGACCGGCGAACTCTGACGACAGGTTCGCCGCGCCCAGATGCGGCGACAGCACGATCATGCCGTCCACCCGCCCGCGCATCGAACGTACGGCCGCCAAGGTGTCTTCCGCGCCGTCATGCGAACTGGAGACGATCAGGTGCTTGCCGTGAGCGCGGGCGGCCAGGTCCATGCCCCGGATCAACTCGGAGAAGAACTCGCCGAACAGGTCAGGCAGGATGACGCCGATCGTGTCGTTCTTGCTGGTCGACAAGCTGCGGGCGCCGAAGTGAGGGACGTAGCGAAGATCCTCGACCGCATCGAGCACGCGCTGGCGCGTCGCGTCCGAGGTCACGCCCAAGCCGTTCAGTACACGAGACACGGACGCCACCGATACATTGGCGCGTTCGGCGACGTCGCGCATGGTGGCGGCCTTGGCGAAGGGCTGGCCCTCCTGCCGTGCAGACGCAGCGCTAGGCGCGGCCATGTCCAATTAAATTCTCCCTGCTCCCTATCGTCCCGGCCCCTTTTCGAAGATCCGTCGATAAGCGATGTAAGCGGTTACATGACACAGGAGCGATGTGCGCCGCAAGCGCCGTTCGGCCAAATTTCGGGCGATTTTCGATCTCTGCTCGAGCCGTCCCAACGAGCCACGGGCGCTAAGCCGCTGCTTTAGCTTCACTCTTCGCAGGCTCCTTCCGGCGAACGGAATAAGGCAAACGCGGTGGGCGCGCGCCTTGGTCGCACCAGCCGTCGGCGATCTGCGTCGCGGCTGCGGCCTCATACGAAAAGGCCCGCGCCGCCGAAGCTGCACGGGCCGCAATCACAATGCGAAAGACGAATCTATGCCGGGTTAAGCTCATCCAGCTTGCCGCGCAGCATCTGCAGCATGGCGGAGAAATCGCGGCCGCCGTGCCCGATCCCGTCGAACAGAGCGTAAAGCGCCTCGGCCTGTGCGCCCAGAGGCGTCGAGGCGCCGGATTTCGCCGCTGCGTCCTGGGCCAGCTTCAGGTCCTTCAACATCATGGCCGTGGCGAACCCGCCCTGATAGTCGCGGTTGGACGGCGCGGTCGGCACCGGACCCGGCCAGGGATAGTAGCTGGTCACGCTCCAGCACTGCCCCGAAGACTTGGACGCGATCTCGAAGAACCGTTCGGGATCCAGGCCCAGTTTCTCGGCCAGGGCGATGGCCTCGCACGTGCCGAGCATGGAGATGCCGAGCAGCATGTTGTTGCAGATCTTGGCCGCCTGCCCCGCGCCATGATCGCCGGCGCGGATGGTGATGCGGCTCATAGGCTCCAGCGCTGCCTCGACGCGGGCGAAGTCGCCCTCATCGCAGCCGACCATGAAGGCCAGCGTGCCCGCATCCGCCGCCGCCGTGCCGCCTGACACGGGCGCGTCGGCAAAGGCGTAACCGGCTGATTTGGCAAGACCGGCGACCTTGCGCGCGGTTTCGACGTCGATGGTCGAACAGTCGAGCAGCAGGGCGGTTGACGGCGCCGCGCCGATGATCTGTTCGGAATAGACCTTCAGCACGTGCGGCCCGGCGGGCAGCATGGTGATCACGACCTCGGCGTCCTTGACCGCCTCAGCGACCGATCCGACCGCGACGCAACCTGCCGCTCCGGCCCGTTCCAGCGCCTGCGCCGACAAATCGAAGGCGGCGACCGCATGGCCCGCCTTGGCCTGGTTCGCAGCCATGCCGCCGCCCATATTGCCCAGGCCGATGAAGGCGATCTTGGTCATGGTCTCTCTCCCTTTGTCGGCGCCTTGGTCAGGCCAGCGGCGTCCATTTTTCATTGTCCGGCAACGGCGCGAACAGCGCATCCAGCGTCTCGTTGGTAACGCGCGACAGGTCCGCCGGGGACCATTTCGGCGCATTGTCCTTGTCCACGATCACCGCCCGCACGCCTTCCTGGAAGTCGTGGGTGCGCACCACGCGGCCGCCCAGGGCGTATTCCATCGCCATATTGTCGGCGAAGCTGTTCAGCGTTGCGCCCGTCCGGATCTGGCGCAGTGAGACCTTCAGCGACTGTGGCGACTTGGTCTTCAGGGTTTCCAACTGCTGCAGCGCCCAGTCCGAGCCGTCCGCCTCAAGCGCCTGGAAAATCTCTTCAACCGTATCGAAGGCGAACAGCCGGTCGATGGCCTCGCGGTGGGCCGACAGCGGTGCAGGCCCGGCGTCACCCGCGTGACGCATCACGACCGACGACGGATCGGCGGGCTCGCGCATCAGATCGGCCTTCAACGCATCGACGCGATCCGCGGGCACGAAGTGCGTGTGGATGCCAAGGGCCACCGTATCCGCCGCCTTCAGCCGCGCGCCTGTCAGCGCCAGCCACACGCCGGTCTGGCCCGGCAGGCGCGGCAGGAACCAGCCGCCGCCCACGTCGGGGAACAGGCCGATCCCTGTCTCGGGCATGGCGTAGGTGGTGCGCTCGGTGGCCACACGAATGTCGGCCGGCTCGGAAATGCCGACCCCGCCGCCCATGACGATGCCGTCCACGATGGCGATGATCGGCTTTGGATAGTCGAACATCAGGTGGTTCAACCGATACTCGGCCAGGAAGAAGGCCTTGGCCTCCGACGCATCGCCCGCACCGCTTTCGGCGATCATGCGAATGTCGCCGCCCGCGCAAAAACCCCGCTCGCCGGCGTGGTCTATAAGTATGGCGGAGACGGAGGGATTCGAACGCCAGGCCAGCAGCGCCTCCGTCATCGCGTCGCACATCGCCCGGTTCAGCGCATGGATCGCCTTGGGTCGGTTCAGGGTGATGCGACCAACGCCGTTTTCGATCCGAGTGACGACCTCGGCCTCGTTCACTTGGTCATCTCCCGCGCGATGATCACCCGCATGATCTCGTTGGTGCCTTCCAGAATACGGTGGACCCGCAGGTCGCGCACGATCCTTTCGAGCGGATAGTCCTTCAGATAGCCATAGCCGCCGTGCAGTTGCAGGGCCTCATCGGCGATCTGGAAACAGGCGTCGGTGGCCAGGCGCTTGGCCATGGCGCACCACTTCGTCTTTTCCGGATGATCGGTGTCTATGGCCCAGGCGCCGCGCAGCACCATCAGTCGCGCCGCCTCCAGCTCCGTGGCCATGTCGGCCAGCCGGAACTGCAGCGCCTGAAACTCGCCGATCGGGCGGCCGAACTGTTTGCGGGTAGCGACGTAGTCCTGCGCCGTCTCCAGCGCCAGCCGCGCCCCGCCCAGCGAACAGGCGGCGATGTTCAGCCGCCCGCCGTCCAGTCCGGCCATGGCGTATTTGAAACCCGCCCCCTCGTGGCCCAGCAGGTTGGCGACCGGCACGCGACAGTCGTCGAACTGGACGATGGCGGTCGGTTGGGCGTTCCAGCCCATCTTCCTTTCCTGCGCGCCGAACGACAGGCCGGGCGTGCCGGCCTCGACCACGATCGCGCTGACGCCCTTCGGCCCCTCGCCGCCCGTGCGGACCATGACGACATAGACGTCGGACGTGCCCGCGCCGGAGATGAAGGCTTTGGAGCCGTTCAGCACATAATGGTCGCCGTCGCGCACGGCCGTCGTCCGCAGCGCCGCTGCGTCAGAGCCGGAGCCCGGCTCGGTCAGGCAATAGGAGGCGATCTTCTCCATCCCGACCAGGGACGGCACGAACCGGCCGCGCAGGTCGTCCGACCCGAACCGGTCGATCATCCACATCGCCATGTTGTGGATCGAGATGAAGGCCGCCGTCGCCACGTCGCCGCGCGACAGCTCTTCGAAAATCACCGCCGCCTCGACCCGGCCCAGGGCCATGCCGCCGTGTTCCTCCGCCGTATAGATGCCGCAGAAGCCCATCTCGGCCGCCTGTTTCATCACATCGACGGGGAAATGCTTCTTCTCGTCCCAGTGTGCCGAGTGCGGGGCCAGTTCGGCCTCGGCGAAGGCGCGGGCGGCGTCCTGAATGGCGCGCTGGTCTGCGGTAAGGGCGAAGTTCATCGGGTCAGCACCATGAAATCAGACCTGTTCTGGCCGGAACCTATGTTGAAACGGGTAGACGCCAAACCGAGACCGCCCACAGTTCGGGCACTCGGCCGGCAATGGATCCAAGCTCGGAAAAACGAGAGGACGGGTATCACGTCGCGTGAGATGAAACCCGCAGCGAGGACATTTCAGTTCAGCTAGCCCCCAAAAAGCCAGCACAGAAATCCCCCCGAAAACGCTCGCTTCCAAAGGCGCCACGACCAAAATGAAGCCAACCAAGGCAACCAACATCGCAGCGTAGGTTACGAGTTGCAGCGGGACGATCCAACGCACGCCCTACCTCATCGTCGGAATGACGAACGAGCTGTCCGAATGCTCCAGCGCCGAGTCCGGCCAGCGGGCCGTCACGGTCTTGGTCTTGGTCCAGAAGCGGACGCCCTCCATGCCGTGCTGGTTGATGTCGCCGAAGGCCGAACGCTTCCAGCCGCCGAAGGTGTGATAGGCGACCGGCACCGGGATCGGCACATTGATCCCGACCATGCCGACATTGACCCGGGCGGCGAAGTCGCGCGCCGCGCGGCCGTTCTGGGTGAAGATGGCGACGCCGTTGCCGTATTGGTGGTTCGACGGCAGGGCCAGCGCCTCCTCGAACGTCTCGGCGCGTACGATCTGCAGCACCGGACCGAAAATTTCTTCCTGATAGGAGGACATCTCGGGCTTCACATGGTCGAACAGCGACGGGCCGATGAAATAGCCCTTCTCGTGACCTTGCAGGCTGAAGTCGCGGCCGTCGACGACCAGTTCGGCGCCTTCCTGCACGCCCTTTTCGATCCAGCCCGCGACACGCTCGCGGTGCTGGGCGGTGACGACGGGGCCATAGTGGGCGCCCGCATCGGTCGAGACGCCAACCCGCATCGAGGGGATCTCGGCGACCATCCGCTCGCGCAGTTCGTCGGCGGTCTTCTTGCCGACCGGCACCACGACCGGCAGCGCCATGCAGCGTTCGCCCGCCGAGCCATAGGCCGCGCCGGACAGATCCTTGATCACCTGATCCATGTCGGCGTCGGGCAGGACGATGCCGTGATTCTTGGCGCCGCCCATGGCCTGGACGCGCTTATGGTTGGCGGCGCCCGTCTGATAGACATAGTGGGCGATGTCGGACGAGCCGACGAAGCTGACGGCATGGACCAGCGGATGGGTCAGGATGGCGTCCACCGCCGTCTTGTCGCCGTGCACCACGTTCAGCACGCCGTTCGGCGCTCCGGCTTCCAGCATCAGTTCGGCCAGACGCACCGGCACCGACGGATCGCGCTCTGACGGCTTCAGCACGAAGGTGTTGCCCACCGCGATGGCCACGCCGAACATCCACATCGGGATCATGGCCGGGAAGTTGAAGGGGGTGATGCCCGCCACCACGCCCAGCGGCTGGCGCATCGAGTAGACGTCAATGCCGGGACCGGCGCCTTGGGTGTACTCGCCCTTCAGCGCATGGGGGATGCCGCAGGCGAATTCGATCACCTCAAGCCCACGCTGGATGTCGCCCTTGGAGTCGGCGATGACCTTGCCGTGCTCGCTGGACAGCAGCTCGGCCAGTTCGTCCATCCGCGCCTCGACCAGGCGTTTGAAGTCGAACATGACGCGGGCGCGGCGTTGAGGATTGGTCGAGGCCCAACCGTCAAAGGCGTTCTGCGCCGCCTGGACCGCACGATCGACCTCGCCCGTCGTCGCCAGTTGCACGCGAGCCTGCACATCCCCGGTATTGGGATTGAAGACGTCGCTGAAGCGTCCGGACGCGCCGTCGAAAGCCGCACCATCGATGAAGTGGCGAATGTCGCGCATGGCCTGGGTGTCCCTGTTGGTTCTTCTGTTGCGGCTATGGCTATCACCGCTGCGCGCCTGTCGATAATGCAAAGTTGCAGGCAGCATTCTGCGTTTTTGCAGTAAGTTTGACACATGTATGACTGGGACGATCTGCGCATCTTCATCGCCGCCGCGCGCGCAGGCTCGCTGGGCGGTGCGGCGCAGCGACTGGGCGTCGACGCCGCCACGGTCGGGCGTCGGGTCGCCCGACTGGAAAGCGCGTTGAAATCCACCTTGGTCGTCCGCTCGACCACCGGCCTTCAGCTGACCGCCGCCGGCGCCCAACTGCTCGATATCGGTCTGGAGGCCGAAAGCGCGATGGAGGCCGTCGACCGCGTGACCCAGCCCGACGCGCCCGCCGGCGTCGTGCGCGTCAGCGCGTCCGAGGGGTTTGGCGTCACCCTGATGGCGCCCGCCCTGCCCGCGCTGCGTCTGGCCCATCCGGGCCTCCGGATCGAGCTGGCGGCCACTTCCGGCTTCCTGTCGCCGACGCGCCGAGAGGTCGACATGGCGATCACCTTGGCCGCGCCGCATGCCGCACGCCTGATCGTCGAGCCGCTGACGCCGTATCAGCTGGCCCTCTACGCCTCGCCCGATCACCTGCAACGCAACGGCGTTCCGAAGACCGTCGACGACCTGAGCCGCTTCGACATCGTCGGCTATATCGACGATCTGATCTATGCGCCCGAGCTGCGCTATCTGGACGAGGTCCAGCCGGGCCTCGCGCCCCACGTCGCCTCATCTTCGATCCGGGCGCAGCGGGAGATCATCGCCGCGGGAGGCGGCGTCGGCGTCCTGCCGTGCTTCCTGGCCGAGGGTCTGGTGCGCGTGCTGCCATCGATCCTGATCGAGCGACGCTTCTGGCTGGCCACCCACCGCGACGTTCACGACACCGCACGTTTGCGCACCGTGCGTTCGTGGCTGAAGACCCTGTGTCAGGAACAACAGTCCAGCTTGAGGCCATTCTGACGTCAGCAGAGAAATCGAAGTGTGGTTCGCCGCACACACCTGCGCGTTTTTGAACGTTCGGGGAACGGAGATCTCGTTCAAATCTTAATAGAAGACGAACGAGGCCTGCCATGACACTGACCTTCAGCCTGACATTAATGACGGCCCTGATGGGTGCCCCGACTGGACCGCTGCTTAAGGACGCCGCCCTGTACAGCGCGCCTCAACCCGCCATCGAACGCGCCGTCGCGCCGAAGGCCCAGAGCACCGACCGCTTCAGCGTGCGCCTGCGTTGCACCGCCTTGGCGTCGGGCCATGTCACCGACTGCGTCGTGCTGGAAGAAACCCGTCCGGGCATGGGCTTTGGCGAAGCCGCCCTGGCCCTGATGAACGGCGCCGAGGTCACGCCGATCATGGATCGCGGCCGTCCGGTCGATGCGCCCTTCGAACGCACCATCGACTTCACGCCGTAAGTCAAAGCTCTCCCCATAGGCAAGGTCCCCGGTTGCTTGCAGCCGGGGACTTTTCTTATTCGGCTAGGTCTCGAAGACATGAACGATTTCCCTCGCCCTTGCTGGACGAGGGAAAAGCCGGCCTATCGCGCAGGCGCGATGCGCCACACCGTATTCGACAGGTCGTCGGCGACGAACAGGACACGTTTGGTGCCATCGAACGCGACGCCGACCGGGCGTCCGCGCGCCTTGCCGTCCTTCAGGAAGCCCGTGGCGAAATCGACGGGCTGACCCGCTGGACGACCGGCGTTGAACGGCACCCAGACGACCTTGTAGCCGGACGGATCCTGGCGGTTCCAACTGCCGTGCATGCCAATGAAGGCGCCGTTGGCGAACGACCCGCCAAAACCGCCATTGCGGGCGAAATCCAGGCCCAGGGCGGCGACGTGCGATCCCAAGGCGTAATCTGGCCGAATGGCCTTGGCGACCATCTCGGGATTCTGAGGCATCACGCGCGGATCGCGGTTCTGGCCCCAGTAGCTGTAGGGCCAGCCGTAGAAGGCCCCGTCCCGCACTTGGGTCAGATAATCCGGGACCAGTTGCGGCCCCAGTTCATCCCGCTCATTGACGACCGACCACAACAGATTGGTCGTGGGCTCGATGGCCAGGGCCGTCGGATTGCGAATGCCGGTGGCGATGGTGCGCCGTGCGCCAGTCGCCCGGTCGATCTCCCACACCGTGGCGCGCTCTTCTTCGACCGCCATGCCGCGCTCACCGATATTGGAGTTCGAGCCGGTGCCGACATACAGCTTCGACCCGTCCGCGCTGGCGGTCAGGGACTTGGTCCAGTGGTGGTTGATGCGCGACGGCAGCTCCGTCACCCGCTCGGCGGGCGTGGCGATACCGGTCTGGCCCGGCTGGAAGGCGAAGCGAACCAGCGCCCCCTGTTCGGCGACATAGAGATAGCCGTCGACATAGGCTAGGCCGTAGGGCGCATCGAGGTTGTCCACCAGAACGGTCCGCAATTCGGGCGTGCCGTCGTTGTTCGCGTCGCGCACCAGGGTGATGCGATTGCCGCCTTTGATCTTGGTGTTGCCCTGCTTCTTGATGACGCCGGCGATCACATCCTTGGGCCGCATGGCGGGCGCATGGCCGCCGCGCCCCTCTGCGATCAGCACATCGCCATTGGGCAGGACAAGCATCTGACGCGGGATTTTGAGATCGGTGGCGAAGGCGCTGATCGTAAAGCCTTGCGGCACCGTCGGCGTCTCGCCGTTCCAACCTGCCGGCGGGCTGATCTTCATCGGCGGGACCAGCGTCTCGTTGATTTTGGGCAGGTCGGGCGTCGCGCCGGTCTGGTTCAGTTTCGGGTCGCTGGCGTTGCCGCACGATGCGACCGTCAGGGCCATGGCCAGGGTGGCGGCGCTGGCGGCGAGCAGGTTCTTGTTCATCGGACGCTCTCCCGCGCGGCATAGGCGGTCCAGCCAGCGACCAGGACCAGGATTGTGCAGAGGATCGAAAGGATAAGACCGAAGGCTCCGACGGAGCTCCACGCGTCTTGGCTGTGTTTGAAGGCGTTCACCAGCCCCAACACCCAGGCCAGCGCAAGCGCGACCAGATGCACCGTCGCCCGCCGTGACCGCCCGTGGCGCAGGCCGACGACGAAATCGAAGATCGAAAACAGGCCGGCGACACCGCCGAATACCAGCGCTCCGGTGATCAGCCAGGCCGAGAAGTTCGTCCACTGGACCTCCGCCGTCTTCAGATAGGCGATGTCGGTGAACAGGGCGAAGGTGAATAGCGCGATCGGAAACGCCAGCAGTATCCAATGCAACGGTCGAACGACCGCATCCTTCAGTCCATGGGTGCTCATGCCAGCCCTCTCCGTAAAGTCTGGCTTGGCTAACCGTCTGAACGGGAAATGGTTCACATCGGCTTTTGCCGCGCCGATCTTGCAGGGCCGGAGCGAAGAAAGCGTTCTCGCTTGGCGCCCCACACATTGCGTCGCTGATGCGCCGTCAGCCCCCATCGACAATGCCGATCAGCGTCTCGGCTTTACCCGACCCGATTGGACCAAGCGGCGTAAAGGTCCAACGCCTTCTGCGGCGAAGATATCCACCAGGAATAGCCGTTGCGTCTTCCGACGGAGATTTCATTCACATCGTCGTGGATGGTCTGATCCTTGTCGCCGAAGATCGGACGCCCGGTCACCAGATCGTAGTTGCGAGACCAGATCGGACCCGCCCCGGCCTTGTCGATCAGCTTGCGTCCGTCGTCGGTCATTTCGAATGACTTGTCATAGACACGCACCGCCTCAAGCCATTCGGCGGCGCCGCGGACGGCGGCCTTGATCTCCGGCGACGGGTTCTCCTCGCCCATCAGGAAGATCAGGATATCGGTTGTTTCGCCGCTTGCGATGGATCGCGGCTCGTAGTTCCGAGCGCTTGTTGGCACCAGCCGCATGGGCTCGACCTGCTGCGGCCAGCCCAACAGGCGATCCCCTTGACGCACCTGGGCCGCGAGGATCACCTCGATCGCCTTTTGGGTCGCCTCGGCCGCCTGTGTCTCCAAGTCAGCCGGCACGAAGTCGAAGCCCTCAGCGCCATGGGCGACATCACGAAGCAGCATGGCCGCGTTCGCCACCGCATTGTCATTGAATGTGATTGAGTCGTGGAAGCCGCCTTCGAGCGGCCAGATCTGAGGCCAGCCGCCATTGGGATATTGCGCGTTCAGCAAATAGCGCACGCCTCGGATCACGCTGGCGCGCCAGGCGTCGCCGCCGCGTCCCGGCGCGTAGGCGGCGACCTTGGCCAGGAAACGCATTTCCGACCACGTCGCCTCGTTATCCAACGTGCCAACGAAGGTCCAGAAGCGATCCGCCGGCGCATCGAAGTTCGCCGGGTTCTGCTCCATGGTTTCGGCGTCGTTGGAGAACCGCTGACCCGGCAGGCGCGCAATGCTGCGATCCTGGTTTTTGCTCCATCCGCCGGCGGGGGTCTGGAAACTGACGATCGCATCCGCGACGGCCCGGGCTTCGGCCGTGGCGTACCAGTCGGCAGGCCGATCCAGCGGCATGTTGTAGTGTGCGGGTCCGATGGCCTTGGGCGGCGGCGGCGGAGCCACTCCAGCGGGAAGCTCGGCCGCGAGCGCAGCGCGGTCGGCCAGATGCTGGGCCTGGGAGCGTGCCAGATACTCGGCCCACGGACCACGCTCCGCGTCGGGCAAGGCGCCGATCCTGTCGCTGGTCAGGCCCACCGCCGGCGTGTTCAGCCGCAGGACTTCAGCCTGAGCAACGCCGGAAACGCCCCCCACAAGCGCGACCACGCCAAATGCCAGGATCGAACAGGCGGATAGAATTTTCATCGCGCTAACTCCCACAATTTTTGGTTTTTCATGCTTGTCTGGATCGCAGCCCAGTGACGCCGGACGACGCGGTCACCTTGGGGCCTTGGCCGTCCAGGGTGTCGATGTTGCAATCGCGGAAGCGCCAGTTCTCGGCATTGGCGATGGCGCCCGCATCCTGCACATCCCAGTCCAACCGTTCGAAAATGAAGTCTTTCAGCGGCGCTTCGGGATAGGCGGCGGCGGCGAATCCGACTTTGCCGCCGACGGCCTTGATGTTCGACAGGCGAACATCGTGGATACGGGGAATGCCCTGTTCGCGCGGCACGGGCGTGGCGAGCGCGCGCCAGTAATCCGGCACGTCCGCGATTCCGCGCGGGATCTGGGCGTAGCTGTAGTTTGGGTACCAGTTCAGGTTCACTTGCATCAATGTGCGCACGTCCTGCAGATGGATGTCGCGCAGGCGGATGTTGGAGATCACGCCGCCGCGTGTGTGGCCTGATTTGAAGAAGATCCCCAGCGGCACCGGATACTCGATCCTCAGCCCAGAGACTTCGATGTCGTCAAATCCGCCAGATGTCTCCGATCCGAAGGTCATCCCGGCCAGGGCGTCACGGACGATGCAGTCGCGAATCTTCACCTGACGGCACGGCCGGGCTACCCGCAGCCCGTCCCAGTCGCGTCCGGCCTTGATGCAGATCGCGTCGTCGTTGACCGACAGGTCGCATCTCTCAACCAACACCCGCTCCGACGAGTCGATGTCGATGCCGTCCGTCGAAGGTCCGCGTCCGCCGATGTTATTCCTGATGATCAGGTCGGCGACCTTCACATCCCGCGAGTAGCAGACGTGGACGGTCCAGAAGCCCGATCGCGCCAGATTCAGACCGGAAACCTCGACCTGCTGTGAATCGTAAACGTGGACCAACCGCGGACGGCGGCAGTCGTAGTCAGCCGCCCATCGCAGGTCGCGCGGATCATAATCGCGGCGCAGCGCCCAGTAGGAGTCCCAGAAGAGCTTGCCGTCGCCATCGACCAGACCCTCGCCCGTGATCTTGGCGTTCTGTTGCTGATAGACATTCAGCAAGCCGGCGGGCCAGTCCATCTCAACGCCGGCAACACGCGTGCGAACCATCGGATAGGCGGCCAGATCCTGAACGCCGCGCAGAGTGGCGCCGCGTTCGATCGACAGGGTCACCCCCGACTTCACGGATAGCGAACCTGACAGATACAGACCGGGCTTCAGGACCACGACCCCTCCGCCCTGCCCTGCCGCTGCGTCGATGGTGGCCTGAATAGGACGCGTGTTGATGGTCACTCCGTCGCCCATCGCGCCATAGTCGGACGCATCGAAGGTGCGCGAACGGCTCGACTGTGCAAACGCCGGCGTCGCTTGCGTCAAGGCACTGACGACACCCAGTTGCAGAAGCGTGCGGCGATCGGCGCGCATCTAGATTTCCCACATTCTGTTCTTTCGTCTCACAATAGTGGACGATATAAGGCTGGCAAGAGATACCGATAGTTGATCGTCAGAATTTGACACCGGTTACGTTGCGGCTCGCTGTCCAGGTGGGCCACCAACCATCATGCGCCGCCCGGAGCAGCGCCGGAGGAAACATGGCCCTGCCAACCCGACCCTGCCTTGGCCTGATAGCAGTCCTGATGAGCTCGGCCGCCATGTCCGGCCCCGTTCTAGCGCAAACGACCGGAGCCTTGCCGCCGGGCGTCGAGGCTGAATGGCTGGCTGAACGCGATCGCCCCGCCCTTTACACCGACGTGGCAGGCGTGCCGTCTCGAGAGAGCACGATGGCGGCTGTCGAATATGTTGCTTCCTCGCAAATCGCCGCCATGGCCGCCGAGCCGCTCGCTCTATCGACGGGCAGCAACCTGACGCAGATGTCGTCGAACTGGGTCGCAGCCACCTTTTACGTCGGCGCCTCGCGACTTGCGCGCGTCTCGGACGACAGGAGAACCCTGCGCTTTTTGAGCGCCGTGGCCGATCACTACAACTACAGTGTACGGGGCGCGCGCTCGGGCAAGACGATGCTGAACGCCGACGATATCGCGATCGGCGATCTCTACGAAGAACTCTACGCGCGTCGTGGACAGGAGGGCGTGCTGATGCCGCTGCGTCAGCGGCTGGACTGGCAGGTCCCCTATCTGGCCCGGGCGGAAGACACACCGGCGCTGGTCTGGTGGTGGGCCGACGCGCTCTATATGGCGCCCCCGGTCTTCGCCCGCATGACCGCGATCACAGGCGATCCGAAATATCTGAACGCCGCAGACAAGGAATGGCGACGCACAGCGGCGCGGCTGTGGGTGGAGGACGAAAAACTCTTTCTGCGCGACGAACGGTTCAAGGACGAGAACCATCGTGACGCTGATGGCGACCGCATCTACTGGTCGCGGGCCAATGGCTGGGTCATGGGCGGTTTGGTGCGATGGCTGGAATCCGTGCCTGCCGATTTGGCCGGGCGCGGCTTCTATGTCGACCTCTTCCAGAAGATGGCCGGCAGGATCGCAGGTCTCCAACAAGAAGACGGACTGTGGCGCGCCAGCTTGCTGGATCCCGAAGCCTATCCCGAGGCTGAAACCTCAGGCTCGGTCTTTTATGTCTACGCTCTGGCCTGGGGGATCAATCACGGCCTTCTGGATCGCGACATCTACCTGCCGCACGTGTTGAAGGGTTGGGCCGGGCTGAACCGCCATGTGCTTGCGAACGGCCTGGTGGGCGCGGCGCAGAGGACCGGCGATCAGCCCGTATCGACCGACCCTGAGGACGTCGGCCTCTATGCTTCAGGAACCTATATTCTGGCCGGGCTGGAAGTCGCGTCTCTGAATGATCCAGTTCGCTCTCTGCCATTAACGGAACCCACGCGCGCCACGGCCGAAGTGATCGCTGCGACCACCCCTGTCCCGCCCGCCCCCGTGACGGTCGTCGGCGCCGAAGAAATCCGACGTCGAGACGCCGAAATGCGTGCGACCTCGGCGTTCTCCTACGATCCATCCGCTCTGAATCGACCCTCGACCATCGAACCGCTGGAGCCGCCGCCGGAAGACCAGCAGCGACCGCGCGCGGTCGCCCGCTTCGCGCCGGATCGTTTGGATGACCTGCTATGGGAAAACGATCGCGTCGCTCATCGCATTTACGGTCCCACGCTTGAAGCGCGCGAGGCGCCCTCTGGCTCGGGCATCGATGTGTGGGCCAAACGGGTCCGCTATCCCTTCATGGACCGCCAGTTGAAGTTCCCGAACTATCACGTCGATCGCGGCGAAGGCCTGGATTATTACGACGTGGGACGCGGCAGAGGCGCCGGGGGTCTGGGCATCTGGTACGACAACAAGCTCTGGACCAGTCGCAACTTCTCCACCTACCAGATTGAGAAAACCGGCGGCGACGAGGCGCGGTTCAGCGTGACCTACCGGCCTTGGCCTGTCGACGTCGTGCGCACGGTTTCAGAAAGGCGTGAGTTCAGCCTTCCGTTAGGCTCCAACTTTACGCGAATGACCTCCACTCTGACCTCGAACTCCGACGCACCGCTGATCGTCGCGATCGGCATTTCGAAGCGCAGCAACGACAACGGACGAGGCTTCGTCACGCGCGACGCCGCACACGGGCGTCTGATGTTCTGGGAGCCTGAAAACCCCGAGCATGGCTCGCTTGGCATCGCCCTGGCGGTTGATCCCGCAACGGTCGAGGGCTTCACTGAAGACGCCGACAACTATCTGATACTGGTGCGGGTCACGCCGGGTCAGTCGTTCACCTACTACATGGGATCGGCGTGGGATCGCGGCCTGGACTTCGCCACGCGCAGCGCCTGGGAAGATTTCGTCGCAAACCAGAGGTTCGATTTCCGCCAAGGCGACTAGCCGGCAAGCGAAATTCTGTCGCCGCGTCGCGCGGTTCGGCCGATGTCAAAAGAAGGGCGGTGCCGGTTATACCGACGCCGCCTGTCTTATCTCGCCGATCTGTTGGGATCAGAAGCGATACCGCGCGCCGATGTAAACCTGGCGGCCAGTGTGGTGATAGACATAGGTGCTGTCACGCGGCAGGCCGATGTCGCCGTGGTTCTGACGGTTGGCTTCGTCGGTCAGGTTCAGCCCCTCGACAGAAACACTGAGGTTATCGGTCAGGTTATAGGATGCTGAAGCGTCGATCGTCGTAGTTTCGGTCTTGCCCTGATACGGGATCAGACCCGTGGCGCCGTTTGAACCCGGCACGTTCTGGAAATAGGTGTCGCGATAGGCCGCCGACACACGCGCATTGAACTTGCCGTCGTCATAATACAGCGTCGCGTTCCAGGCGTTTGGCGACAGGTTGACCAGATCCGCCGTCACAAAGGCCGCGCAGGTTGCGGTGACGCAATACTGAATCTCGGATTCAACGTGCGTGTAGTTCAGCTGCGTACCGATATTCGACAGCAGGCTGGGCAGGAAGGAGAAGGTCTGCTGATAGCTGATCTCGAAGCCTTTCAGCGGGCCGCCCGGCGTGTTGGTAGGCGTGCTGAACTGATAGATGTCGCCGGCAGGACGACCGCCTGACGGGAAGGCCACAGGGTTCAAGGCCGTCAGTTGGCTGTACGACAGCGGTTCGGTGGTCGTCTGCACATAGGTCGAGATGTCCTTGTAGAAGTAGGCGAAGGACAGCAGAGCTTCAGGCGCGAAGTAATATTCAACCGACAGGTCGTAGGTCGTCGCCCGGTAGGGTTCCAGCTCGACATTGCCCAGCGAGGCCGTATTGGTCGCCGCTCCGGCCGCGCTCAGCGTGAAGACCGGAACCAGACTGGTGACAGGCGGTCGCGCCATGACCTTGGCGGCGCCCACGCGCACGATCAGATCCTTCATCGGCTCGATCGAGACGTTTAGCGACGGCAGGGTGTCGTCATATTCGTTCTCGCCCCGGACCGGCGTCGCAACACCACCGACGTTGGAATGACCCAAGGCGTCGACCTCGGTCTTGACCTGACGTACGCCGACGTTGCCTCGGAAAGGCACACCCATGATTTCCGTGTCCCAATCGGCCTGCACATAGGCGCCGGTGTCGGTCTCGGTCACGTCACGCCAGTTGCCATAGGTGGACGGATTGCCGTTCAGGCCGATCAGTCGGAAGTCACCGCCTGCTACGCCCGTGTCGCAGTTGCAGTTGTAATTCCAGACTGTCTGCAACGCAGCCAAGTCCGGCCGAACCCAGCTGCTCGCAGCGCCCGACGGCAGATCGAGATTGCGACCGAAGCCGCTCAGCAGATTGGTGACCGAAGCCATGCTCGTGCCCGCCGGCAGTGCTGGCGAACCGTTGGCGTTGTTCGGGCGCGCGAAGGTGATCTTCCCCCGTAAAAGTGG